>JAMXLJ010000070.1 GCA_024281095.1 Acidimicrobiia bacterium
ACGACGTCGAACACGGCCGCGAAGCTGCCGGTGTCGCCGATCTCGGCGAGACGGACGAGGTGTTGCACGATCAGCCCGACCTCGATGTACTCGCCCGTGCCCCGCTCGATCAACGCGGCCTCCGGCGAGCCGTCGAACGAGGGACAGGCCGAACGCAACAAGGGAACGACGTCGAGGTAGCGGAGCATGAGACGCATCGGCCGGCATCCAATTCGGACGGGAGAACGTGTCCAACATCGCGAACAGGGCCCATGCCCGTCATCGCCCGTCCGGGTGGGACTCGCGCCCCGATCGGGTGAAACTGCGCTCGGCCGGGTAGCGCACACCGAGACGGAGCAACGACCGGAGGGCGAGTGACCACCGTCGACGGCGGGTTCCGGGAGCAACTCGATTCGCTCTACGCCATGTCGGTCGACGTGGCGGCGCAGCGGGACCTCGACGCCGTGTACGGCCGCGCCCTGAGCTACTGCCTCGAGCTGACGGCTTCGGCGATGGGATTCATCGACCTGGTCAACGAGCAGCGGGTCGACATGGACGTCGTCGCGATCAAGGGGTTCGAGCCCTCGGATCCCGCCTTCTTCGACCGGTTCCGGCGCATGCCCGTCCGCCCGAGCGTCTTCGGGGTCGTGATCACCGAGGAGCGCTCGCACATCTCCAACGACGTCGAGCACGACCCCCATTCGACCGGGACCCCGCCCGGACATCCGCCCGTGCACACGTTTCTCGGCGTACCGCTCCAGGTCGGGATCACCGTGATCGGGATGATCGGCGTCGCGAACAAACACGGCGGCTACGACGCCGACGACGAGCGCCTGCTGTCGACCTTCGCGAATCAGGTCGCGGTCGCGATCGACAACGGGAAGCTCTACGAGCGTCAACGCGAGATGATCGAACGACTCCAGCAGCTCAACCGGCGCTTGAGCGACTCCGAGCGCGAGCAGCTGCTCTCGCTCGAACGCAGACGCATCGCGGCCGGACTGCACGACCGCATCCAACAGGACATCTTCATGATCGGCTTGCAGCTCGGTGAATTGCTGGAGCGCGACGATCTCGAGTCCGAGGTCGGCGATCGCTTGCGCGAGCTGCGCATGGCCGCGAGTCGCAGCGCCGACGAGCTGCGCGAAGTCGTGTTCTCGCTCGCGTCGCGCGAGGGTTCCGGCAGCGAGTTGACGAGCAAGTTGCGTCGACTGTTGAGCGATGTGGAGCGCACGTCGGGCCTCGAGACGGACCTGGTCGTGAGCGGGACGCCGACGCCGGCCGTCGAACGGGTCCAGGACACGCTGCACGCGGTCGTGAAGGAGGCGCTCACGAATGTCGCGAAGCACGCGCGTGCCCGGATGGTGTTGGTGAGCATCCGCTACGAGCCCGATCGGGTCGATCTCGTCGTCCAAGACGACGGGGTCGGTATGCCCGAGATCGGACGGGAGCGCGCCGAGCCGAGTGTCCTGCACTACGGCATGGACAACATGCGGGCCCAGATCGCCGGCCTCGGCGGTACCTTCCACGTGGCGAACGGCGATGAACGGGGATTGACCCTCCGACTGGGCGTTCCGCTCCCCGCGGTTGCTTCATGATCCGGCTCGTGATCGTGGACGACCACGAGATGGTGCGCGAGGGCCTGAAGACCATCCTGCAGGCGGAGTCCGATTTCGAGGTGGTCGGTGAGCTGGCCACAGCGGAGCGGCTCCTACCGCTCGTCGACAAGATGAGGCCCGACGTCGTGCTGCTCGACGCGCGTCTCCCCGGTGAGGGGGGACCCGAAGCGTGCCGGCGGCTGACGCACGCCCATCCCGAGGTGCGCGTGCTCATGGTGTCGACGTTCTCCGACGAAGACCTCGTCGACGCCAGCATGCGGGCCGGGGCGAGCGGCTACGTGATCAAGGACATCGAGCGCTTCGAGCTGCGACAGAGCATCCGCGCGGTGCACCGGGGCGAGACCGTCATCGACGGGTCGGTCGCCGGCCCGCTGCTCCAACGACTGGCCGGAAACGGAGACGGCACGTCGGCGGGCCCGCCGCTCAACGCGAGTCAGCTCGAGATCCTCGGCCTGATCGGTGAGGGATTCTCCAACCGCGAGATCGCGGCGCGCGTGCATCTCAGCGAGAACACGGTCAAGACGCACATCCAGGAGATCTTCCGGAAGCTCGGCGTCGACAGCCGCGTCGAGGCGGCGTTGAAGGCGAGCCGCGAGGGCTGGATCTGACGGCTGCTCACGCGTACGTGCGGACGAGCTCGAGCACGGTGGCCGCGTCGGGTCCCGTCCCACGCAGCCCGGTATCGGCGGGGGCGAGCCGCCGGCCGGCGACCAGACAGAGCTCGTGGGCATCGCCTCGGATGCGCGTGAGCGGCTCGCCGTCGGGCACGAACGACCACTCCGCTCCGGCGGGGCTCCGCAGCTCGAACGCCACGGGACCCGAAAGCTCCCGCCCGGCGCGGGCGAACGCGTACGGAAGGGTGCGCCACGCGAGCCGGGCGATGTGCCACAACCGGTCGGTGGGCGGCAGAGGCGTGTCGAGCGCGGCGGCGACGTCTCCCGTGTGGATCCACGACTCCGCGAGACGCGTGGTGGCGAGCGTTCGCGTCGACAACTCGCCCGCGACCCAGACCACGCGCGCGTGCGGATCACTCGTTGCGAGGACGGCGCGCAGTTGTCCGGTCGCGGCGCGCCAGCGGTCGTGCACCACCGTGGCGGGCGTGCCGCGGTCGTGCTCGACCATCGCGGCGGCACCGTCGTCGACGGTCCCGGCCGGTGCGGCGCCGCCCGCAAGAGTCTGCAACGCGTCGTGCATGCGCCCGAGGGCACTGGCGATCGCGAGCTCGTCGGTCTGCGCGAGATGCAGCACGACGTCCGCCACGCTCCAGCCCGCGCAGGGCGTCGACCGCAGCCAGTCGGCGTCGCCCAGCGGTTCGAGCAACCCGGCCAGCTCGGCGTGCTGCGCGGCCAGCGCGGTCACGATCGCGTCCATGTGTTCGGCAGCGTAGGAGTCCTGCCGAGCGCCTCGCATTCGTGGCTCTTGACCGCGCCCGCGCGCAGGGGTACGTTGACGATTGGAGTCCCGAGAAGGCCGCCGAAGGCAGTTCCGAAAGGAACCGCCCGAGGAACTTTCTCGGGGCTCTGTTGCATTCGGGCCGGCTGACGGATGCGACGGTGGGTCGAGGCCGCGACACGAAGCCGGGTGCCCACCCGAGGTGGCCGTGAAGACGCTGCACCTGCTTCGTCACGCAAAGTCCGACTGGTCCGACCCGTCGACACCCGACCGCGAGCGTTCGCTGAACGAGCGCGGGAAAAGAGCCCGCCACGACGTCGCGCGCCACGTCGACGGCTGGCCGGTCGATCTCGTCGTCTGCTCGACGGCTCGGCGCGCCCGAGCGACGGCCGAGCCCGTGGCGCGTGTCCTCCGGTGCCCGGTGCGCTTCGACGCCGCGTTGTACGACGCGGGCGGCGACGTCCGCTCCGTCGTGTCGCTCGTTCGTGAGCTCCCCGACGATGCCGCCACGGTGATGGTGATCGGGCACAACCCGTGGATCGAAGAGCTGACCGATCTGCTGTGCGGCACCTCGCCGCGGTATCCGACGGCCGCGCTCGGCACGGTCGAGCTCGACGTCCACGCGTGGCGCGAGGTCGGGGCCGGGTCGGGCCGGCTCGTCCGCCACGTCACCCCCGCCGAGTTGCGTGCTCACTGACGGGCCTCTGGGCGCGGGATAGGTTCCGCTCCCCGGTTCGCCCGGCGACCGTGGAGTGGCACGGGCCGAGACGACCGGCACGAGAGGTGAGAAATGCAGGCAGCAGTGCTCGAGTCGCCCGGCGCGCCCATGGTCGTCGACGACGTCGACATCGCCGATCCGGGCCCAGGACAGGTGCGGGTACGTGTCGCACACTGCGGGGTGTGTCATTCCGACGTCACCGTTGCCGCAAGTGGCCTCGCGCCCTTGCCCGTCGTGCTCGGCCACGAGGCGGCCGGACTCGTCGACGCCGTGGGCGACGGTGTGACGTCACTCGCGGAAGGCGACCCCGTCGTGCTGACGCCGATCCCGCCGTGCGGCCGTTGCTACTGGTGCGTTCGCGGTGAGCCGGGTGCGTGTGTCAACAGCCGTTCGCTCATGAGCGCAACCTTCCTCGACGGCTCGACCGGACTGTCGCGGAAGGGCACGCCGGTGTACCGCGGCCTCGGCGTCGGTGCGTTCGCGCAGTACGTGCTCACACCCGAGACCGGTGCGATCAAGGTTCCGGCGGACACGCCCCTCGACGTCGCGTGTGTGCTCGGGTGTGCGGTGCAGACGGGTGTCGGCGCGGTGCTCAACACGGCGCGCGTCGAGCCCGGCGCCACGGTGCTCGTGCTCGGTTTGGGTGGCATCGGTCTCTCGGTGGTGCAGGGCGCGCGAATTGCCGGAGCGTCGCGCGTCATCGTCAGCGATCCGGTGGAGGCCCGTCGCGCCGCCGCGGCACGCCTCGGCGCCACCGACGTGCTCGACCCGACCGTCGACGACGTCGCGGCAACGACGTACGGCATCACCGCGGTGGGCGCGGACTACGCGTTCGAAGCCGCCGGCCGCGCCGCGCTCGTGAGCGTGGGCCTCGACGCCGTGCGGCCCGGCGGCACCGTCGTGTGCGTGGGCGCCCCGCCGGTCGACGAGAGCATCACGATCTCGCCGGCCGTGGTGTTCAGTGCCTCGGAGAAGAAGTTGCTCGGCTGCCTGCTCGGGAGTTGCAACTCTGTGCGTGATGTTCCGCGTCTTCTTGCGTTGTGGCGTTCGGGTCAGCTCGATCTCGAAGCGTTGATCACGATGCGACGATCATTGGACGAGATCAACGACGCGTTCGCTGATCTGGAAGCAGGGCGGGGGATTCGGACCGTCATCTCGCTGTGAACGGGTTGGCCGGCGGGGGCGGGCGGGGGCAGCGCCGCCTGCTCCAGGCGCTTTCCAAGCGAACGTTCCGCAGGCGTCGCTGCCCCCGCCCGGGCGGGCGGGGCACCACCCGCTGCTCCAGGCGCTTTCAGCGAACGTTCCGCAGCGGGCGGTACCCCGTCCGCGCGCGGACTTCACCCTCCGGCAGCCGGGTTTGGGTTTAGGGGGAAGGTGTTCCAGCCGGTTACTTGTTTGGCTGGTTGGCGGGCCGCTCGCTTGAACGCTGTGCCCCTGGTGTAGGCGACGGGGAAGAGGCCGGCTTGCATGTACTGGTCGTGGGGGATGCCGAGGAGGTCGGCGGCCTCGCGTTCGCGGAGCAGGTGCAGGGTCGTCCAGGCGCTGCCGAGGCCGCGACTTCGCAACGCGAGCATGAAGCTCCAGATCGCGGGGATGATCGAGCCCCAACGGCTGGCTTGCTCGAAGACGGGAGCGTCGTCGGTGCGGCCGGCGATTGCCGGCACGACGAGCACCGGGACCTCGTGGAAGTGCTCGCGTAGCCACATCACGGACTCGGTCATGCGTTGCATCGCCGGTGAGGGTGCTGCGGCCGTCGCCGCGGGTGCGGTGCTGCGCCGGGGCCGGTTGATGTAGTCGATCATCGCGGCCGCGTAGATGTCGACGAGCTTGCGGCGCACGTCGGCATCGTCGACCACGATCCAGCGCCAGCGTTGTTGGTTGGAGCCGTTCGGCGCCTGGAGCGCGAGGTCGATGCAGCGCTCGATCACCACGCGTTCCACGGGCCGGGTGAGGTCGAGGCGCTTGCGCACCGCCCGTGTCGTCGTCAACACCTCGTCGATGTCGGTGGGGCCGTGCCGTTCGTCGACGGTCACAACGGCTTCCACCGGGCGGCTCGGCCCTCGCGGAACGCGGCGAACGCCTCCGAAAGCTCTCCGGTCGCGGTGCACATCACCTGGGTGCGGTTCTCCATGTCGAGTGCGTGCCGCAGGCTGGGCGAGTCGATCGTCTGCCACATCGTCTGCTTCGTCATCCAGACGGCGAGCGGCCCGTTGGCGGCGATCTGCCGTGCGGTCGTGAGCGCCCGCTCGACCAGCACATCGTCGGGCACCACGTCGAGGACGAGATCCATGTCGCGCGCCTCGGCTGCGTCGAAGACGCGCCCGGTGAGCATCAACTCCGCCGCGCGCGACGCGCCGACGAGCCGCGGAAGGAAGTAGCTCGTGCCCATGTCACAGGCCGAGACGCCACGGGTGATGAACACCGCGCCGAAACGGGCCGACGGGGTGCAGAAACGGATGTCGCACGACAACGCAAGTGCGAACCCGCCGCCGACCGCGGCGCCGTTCACCGCGGCGATCACGGGCTGGCGCAAACGGTGGATCTTCTCGAACAACGACGCCATGAGCTCCTGGGCCATGAGCGTGCGCGCGGTCTCACCCTGGACGCGCCCCAGCATCGCCGCGACCGGAGTGCCGTCGAGGGCGCTCAGGTCGTCGCCGCCCTTCATGTCCGCTCCCGACGAGAAGCCGTCACCCGCGCCCGTGACGATGACGACGCGCGTTTCGGGATCGGCGTCGATGGTGTCGAACGTGCGGTGCAGCTCGGCGAGCAACGGTGCGCTCAGCGCGTTCCGTCGTTCCGGACGGTTCAGCGTGAGCAGCAGCACACCGTCGCCGAGGTCTTCCGAGACGACCAACTGCTCGGTGGAGGTCATTCGTCACCCATGGACGCGCACATCTTCTGCGTCGTGTCGATCCACTCTTCGACGATCTCGTACACGACGTCGCGGGCGGGGCGCACGCGGTCGACCCGGCCGATGATCTGGCCGGCCGGCGAGCCCGACAGGTCCCGCGACTGCACCCGCATGAAGCGGTGCGCCGCGGGCGCGTACAGCAGGCCTTGCAGCGGCATCGGAAGCGGATCGGGCGCGTCGTCGCGCTCCCACGCGTCCGTCCACCCGGTGCGGAGCTGACGCGCCGGCTTCCCCGTCATCGACCGCGAGCGCACCGTGTCGCCGAAGCCGGCCGCGAGGAGGTTCTCGACGACCCACGGCTGCGTCGACGACTCCGACACCGTCAGCCAGATGGAGCCCGTCCACGCACCCTGGGCGCCGAGCGCGATCGCGGCAGCCATCTGCCGGCCACGGCCGATGCCGCCGGCCGCCAGCACGGGCACGTCGGGACCCACCGTGTCGACCACCTCGGGCACGAGCACCATGGTGGAGATCTCGCCGGTGTGGCCGCCGGCCTCCGTGCCCTGGGCGATGATCACGTCGACACCGCGCTCGATGTTGCGCTGCGCGTGCCGTGGGCTGCCCGAGAGGGCGCCGACGAGCACGCCGCGCTCGTGCGCGGCTTCCACCGCGTAGGCGGGCGGCGGACCGAGCGCGTTCACGAGCATCGACACCGGATGTCGCAGTGTCGCTTCGACCTGGCCCGGGCCCTCGGCCTCGACGCCGAGGCCGGCGGCCTTGAGGACGCCTTCACTGTCGTCGGGAAGCGGCGGCACACCGTGCTCGGCGAGGACCTTCTCGACGAAGTCGCGGTGCTCGACCGGGATCATCGCCTGCAAGGACTCGAGCGAGAACTCCTCTCCCTTGCCGACGAACTTCTCCGGCATCGCGAAGTCGACGCCGTACGGCTTGCCGTCGATGTGCTCGTCGATCCAGTTCAGCTCGATCTCGAGCTGATCGGGGCTGTATGCGAGGGCGCCGAGCACCCCGAACCCGCCCGCCTTGCTCACCGCGGCCACGACGTCGCGGCAATGCGAGAACGCGAAGAGCGGGAATTCGATGCCGAGTTGTTCGCAGATCGGAGTGCGCATCCGCTCAGTTCCCCGCGAATCCGGCTTGCAGCCGGCCCGTGGTGAGCGCACCGAGGAAGCCGCCGTCCGTCCACAACTGCTCGCAGGTGACATAGCTCATGCGTGGGCTGTTCAGCAGCACGAGCGGCCAGGCCTGTTCCTCGGGCTCGGAGTAGCGGCCGATCGGGCCCATCGCGGAGTCGACGAGCTCCTTGCCCACGGCGGCGTGGAACTGGGGCATCATCGGCGTGGAGGTCGGCCCCGGATTGATGCAGTTCAACCGGATGCCCCGACCGATCAGGTCGGCGCCTTTCGACCCGACCCACGCGTTGATCACCTGCTTCGAGAACCAGTATCCGCTCCCGCCCATCACGTCGGGATTCTTCTCGAGGTACGCCTTCGCAGTGTCGAACGTGTCGTTGGCGAGGAACTCGTTGATGGTCTCGAGGTTCTGCTGCCAGCCGACCGCGGCCGCCGACGCGATCATCCCGACGGATGACCCTTCCGGCATCTTCGGCACCAACCCCTCGATCAGGTGACGCGCGCCGACGAAGTTCACGAGCATCGTGTCGACCTCCGTGAACGGCGGTCCCGGAAGGCCGGCGCAGCTGAACACGGAATGAACGGGGCCCGGGATGTGCGCGACGGTGTCGTCGATCGTGCGCGGGTCCCGGAGGTCCACCTCGAACGACGCCTTCACCGGCACCGACGTCGGCTTGATGTCGAGGGCGATGACGTTCGCGCCCACGTCGACGAGGGTCTGAGCGGTTGCCGCACCCATGCCCGACGCGGCGCCCGTGACCACGACGCTGCGGCCTGCGAACCCGAGCACGTCTTCCATCTCGTCCCCCAGTCGTGAGCCGGCTCGCTCGAGCCGAGATCGCGAGCCTTGCGCCCGGCGCCCGGAGATGGCAACCCGATCGGCCGTCGCTTTCCGGCCGCGTGTGGTCGATGATGTGAGGCACACGGGCAGAGGAGAGATCGTGGCGCTCATCTCGCGAGGCTTCCGCGGTCGTCGTCGTACCGATGTCGACCCCGCACGCATCCCACCCGGCCAGTACGTCGTCGAGGGGTTCCCGGTGCTGTCGGCCGGGCCGACGCCGCACGTTCCGCTCGACCAGTGGACGTTCACGGTTCGCGGTGCGGTCGGCGAGCCGCGTACGTGGTCGTGGGAGGAGTTCCTCGCGCTGCCGTCCGAGGCCGTCCATACCGACATCCACTGCGTCACCAAATGGACGAAGCTCGATACGGAGTGGCGCGGCGTCAGCGTCGACACGTTGCTCGGCGGCGTCGACGCGTCGGCCGGCTTCGTGATGGCGTTCTGCGACGGCGGCTACACGACGAACCTTCCGCTGGCCGACGTGACAGGCGGTCATGCGTGGGTCGCGTACGAGTACGACGGCAAGCCGCTCGAGCCGAAGCACGGGGGCCCCGCGCGCCTGCTCGTGCCACACCTGTACTTCTGGAAGAGCGCCAAGTGGGTGCGTGGCCTGGAGGTGCTCGACCACGACCAGCCGGGATTTTGGGAGAACCTCGGCTACCACAACCGTGGCGACCCGTGGAAGGAGCAGCGATATTGGAGCGACTAGCGCCGCGCAAGACGCCATTGGTGTGGCGCGTCGCGACCGTGCGCGACGTGCGAACGGAGAGCGCGACCGCGCGGACCATCGTGTTCGACGTTCCCGACTGGCCCGGACATCTTCCCGGCCAGCACGTCGATATCCGGCTCACTGCGGAAGACGGGTACGAAGCACAGCGCTCGTACTCGATCGCGTCGCCGCCCGCGGATCACGCGCTGGAGCTCACGGTCGAGCTCATCGACACGGGTGAGGTGTCGCCGTATCTCGTCGAAGAGCTGCAGCGCGGAGATCAGATCGAGCTGCGCGGCCCGATCGGCGGCTATTTCACGTGGCAGCCCGCCGACGGCGGCCCACTCGTGCTCCTCGCGGGAGGTTCGGGCCTCGTGCCGCTGATGGCGATGTTGCGACACCGTGACGCGAGCGGCGCGACCGTTCCCGTGAGCCTGCTCGTGTCGGCCCGCGCGCTCCCTGCGCTGCTGTACCGCGATGAGCTGTCGTGTCGAGCGCGTGATGGAGTGGAGGTCTCCTACACCTTGACACGCGAAGCGCCGAGCGGATGGACCGGCTGGAACCGCCGCGTCGACGCCGAGATGTTGCGCGCTGTCGGTGCCGATCCGCAGCGCCGGCCGTTGGTGTACGTGTGCGGGCCCACCGGCTTCGTCGAGCACGTCGCCGAGCTGCTCGTCGGTCTCGGTCACGACCCGCACGCGATCAAGACCGAGCGCTTCGGACCGTCAGGAGGATGACATGGACCCAACCGACGAGCACGAAGGTGAGCATCTGGACGGCAACGGCGTCGCCGGCATCCTCCAACAGGTCTTCGCGGCCGACTTCACGACCTTCCAGCGCGTGTGCCAGTCGTGCGGAGATCGCAACATGGGCGGAGCGTTGCGCAGCTACCTCGGTGCCGGGATCGTCCTGCGCTGTGCGAACTGCGGCGACGTCGCGATGCGCGTGTCGCCGAGAGATCGCGAGATCGTCGTCGAGATGCGCGGCGTCTGGTCGGTCGCGATCACGTCATCGTGACGTTCATGCGTGGATTCGCGCCTCTGAGCGACGCGAATCCACGCATGAACGCTTGGAACGACGCGCGGCCGGCTTGCAGTTCTGTGACATGGGCGTCACACTCGGGCCGTCCGCGGGTGACGAGGAGGACGTCCCATGGCCGTCAGCGAGCGCATGATGCGGCACCTGCACGAGGCCGAGGGCGGGGCTGAGGGGACGCGCGAGGCGACATTTCTGCCCGAGCCCGAGCCGCGCGAACCGACGTACACGATCATCTCGGTCGACGACCACCTCATCGAGCCTGCGCACCTCTTCGAGGGCCGGGTGCCCGCGGCGTTCGCCGAGCGCGCGCCCCGCGTCGTCACGCTGGACGACGGGCGTGAGATGTGGGTGTACGAGGACAACTTCTACCCGCAGGTGGGACTCAACGCGGTCGCCGGGCGTCCGAAGGACGAGTGGAGCATGGAGCCGGCACGTTTCGACGAGATGCGCCGTGGGTGTTGGGACATCGAGGCGCGTGTGCGCGACATGGATCTCGACGGGATCTACGCGTCGTTGTGCTTCCCGTCGTTGATCGCCGGATTCGCGGGGACGATCTTCGCCAACAGCAAGGACTCCGAGCTCGGGCTCGCCTGCCTACGAGCCTGGAACGACTGGCACATCGACGAATGGGCGGGAGCGCATCCGGATCGGATCATCCCGTTGCAGATCGCGTGGTTGCAGGATCCCGAGATCGCGGCGCGCGACATCGAGCGAAACGCCGAGCGCGGGTTCAAGGCGGTGAGCTTCCCCGAGAACCCCATCGATTTGAGGCTCCCTTCGGTGCACTCGGACCATTGGGATCCGCTGTTGCGCGCGTGCGAGGAGACCGGGACGGTGATCTGCCTGCACAACGGCTCGTCGTCGTGGACGGCGGCCCGTTCGCCCGGGGCGCCGCTCGAGCTGTACACGTCGCTGTTCCCGGTGAACGCACTCGTGACCGCGGCGGATTGGCTGTGGGCTCGCATCCCCACCCGTTTCCCGGAGCTCAAGGTCGCGTTCTCCGAAGGTGGGATCAGCTGGGTGCCGATGTTGATCGACCGCATCGACTACGTGCTCACCCATTCGGCCGCGGGGTCGCACGGATGGGACGACCCGAACCTCTCGCCGACCGACGCGATGCGGCGCAACTTCTGGTTCTGCACCATCGACCTCGGTTCGACCTTCGCGTTACGGGAGCACATCGGGATCGACCACATCTGCCTGGAGAGCGATTACCCGCACGCCGACTCGACGTGGCCGGAGACGCAGGTGCTGGCGGAGCGCGGTCTCGCCGGCCTGAGCGACGACGAGATCCGCAAGGTCACGTGGCTGAACGCGTCCCGGCTCTTCCGCCACCCCGTTCCCGAGGAGCTCCAGCGCCCGTAGCGACCCGCCGGTCGGGACGAATGGTCATGCGCCGGAAATTCGTCCCAACTGAGCGTTCGGAGCCGGTTCGCCCCTCTGATGCTCTGGCTATAGGGAAGAAAAACAAGTATCTTCTTCCTTAACCAGCGAGACTCGGACGAGGGAGGACGGGCGATGGCGGTAGCGGTCATCACGGGCGGCTCCCGGGGACTGGGGCGGGCGCTCGCCGATGCACTCGCGGGACGCGGGTGGTCCCTCGTGATCGACGGGCTCGACGAGCCGAGGCTCACGGCCACGGCATCGCAGCTGCGCACGCAGCACGGAACGACAGTGGTTGCCATCGCGGGTGACGTGGCCGACGGCGCGCACCGCGAGGCGCTGATCGCGGCGGCCGAGCAGCTCGGGGGCGTCGACGTCGTCGTCAACAACGCCAGCGACCTCGGACCGAGCCCGCTGCCCTCGCTCGCCGAGCTGCCCGTCGACGCGTTCGAGCGGGTGCTCGCGGTCAACGTGGTCGCGCCCCTCGCGCTGGTGCAGCGCGCGCTGCCGTCGCTGCTCGCTCGACACGGCCGCGTGGTGAACATCTCGTCCGACGCCGCGGTGGAGGCGTACGAGGGTTGGGGCGGATACGGAGCGTCGAAGGCTGCGCTCGAGCAACTCAGCAACGTGCTCGCGGCCGAGCAGCCCGGATTGCGCGTCTATCGCGTCGATCCGGGCGACATGCGCACCGACATGCACCAAGCCGCGTTTCCGGGTGAGGACATCAGCGACCGTCCGCCGCCCGAGGCGAGTGTCCCGGGCCTCCTCGCGCTCGTGGAAGGCGAGCTGCCGAGTGGCCGCTACGAAGCACGGGAGGTTCGCGTCGCATGACTGCGCTGAAGTTGGAACAACCGCCAGCCCCGGCGGCGCCGTTCGCTATCGGGCGTGCGCTCGATTTCGACCTGCCGCCCTCGCTCGAGGCCCACGAGCCGCCCGAGGCCCGCGGGCTCACGCGGTCCGACGTGCGTCTGCTGGTCTCGTCGGGTACCGCCGTGCCCGTGCACGCACAGTTCGAGGATCTCCCCACGTTCCTCGAGCCGGGCGACCTGCTCGTGGTGAATGTGTCGTCGACGGTGCCCGCCGCACTCGACGGGCGCCTGCGCGACGCGAGCCTGCGGGTGCACGTGTCGACCGAGCTTCCCGGCGGGCTGTGGCTGGTCGAGTTGCGCGAGCCGCGCGCACACACGACGACCCGGTTCACCGACGACGTGCAGGGGCAGCGCGTCACACTGCCGGACGGTGCGGAGATGTCCCTCCTCGCCCGCGCGCCGGAGTCGACCCGGTTGTGGTTGGCCACGTTCTCCGGAATCCACGCGATGGTCCCGTACCTCCTTCGCCACGGCCGGCCCATCCGATACGCGCACGTACCGCGCGACTGGCCGCTCGCTGCGTACCAGACCGTCTTCGGTACCGAGCCCGGCAGTGCCGAGATGCCCTCGGCATCCCGGCCGTTCACGGCCGACATCGTCACCCGGCTCGTACGCCTCGGCATCGGCGTGACGCCACTGGTCCTGCACACGGGCGTGTCGTCGCTCGAGGGCGACGAGGCGCCCTATCCCGAGCGGTACCGCGTGCCTCGGGCGACCGCGGCCCGTGTGAACGCGGCCCGGGCGGAAGGCGGTCGGGTCATCGCGATCGGCACGACGGTCGTGCGGGCGCTCGAGACCGTGACCGACGAGGCCGGCGCGGTGCACGGCGGTCAAGGCTGGACCGACGTGGTGATCACACCGGAGCGTGGCGTGCGGGCGGTCGACGGGCTCCTCACCGGTTGGCACGAGCCCCGCGCGTCGCATCTTTTGATGCTGGAGGCCGTGGCCGGCCGGGAGACGCTCGAGCTCGCGTACCGCTCCGCTCTGCGCAGCGCGTATCTGTGGCACGAGTTCGGCGACTCGCACCTCTTGCTGCCGTGAACACGTAGCGGTTTCGCGGCGACTGCGGGATACTGCCCGCGTGTTCGAGCGCTTCACGGATCAGGCGCGCCGCTGTGTCGTCCTCGCGCAGGAGGAGGCCCGTCTGCTCAATCACGGGTACATCGGCAGTGAGCACGCGCTGCTCGGTGTGCTCGCCGAGGGCCACGGGACCGGCGCGCAGACGCTGCGGTCGCTCGACGTCACGGTGGACACGGCCCGCGCAAAGGTCGTCGCGCTCGTCGGGCGCGGCGAGCGCGCGCCGGTGGGGCACATCCCGTTCACGCCACAGGCGAAGCGGGCGCTCGAAGGAGCGCTACGCGAAGCCCTGCACTTCGGCGACCACGAGATCAACACGGAGCATCTGTTGCTGGGCCTCGTGCGGGAGGGTGAGAGCACGGCGGCGCGCGTGCTGACGGATCTCGGCGTCGATCTCGACGACGTCCGCAGCCGCGTCACCGAGTTGCGCTCCGGGCACGGGCCCTCGCTTGCGCACATGCACCAGCGAGGCGCCCACCCCGGAGCCGTGTCGACCGTTCCGTTCGGTCGCGCCGCGACCGCGTGCTCGTTCTGCGGCCGGGATCTCTGGGAAGTGAACCAGTACGTGCGCGGCGACGACGCCGTCATCTGCGACATCTGCGCCGCGCTCGCGCATGACGCAGTGGGCAACGCTCCGGACGACACCCGTTCGGTGAGCCTGCCGCCGCGCGTCTTCGGCAATCCTCCTGACGACGCCGCGCTCGCCGGCGTCGTCGCGGCTGTCGACGTCGTGCTGTTGTCGGGCCCGGCCGGCGACAGCGCACGCGCCGCCCGTCTGGAGGACGGCGATCGTCTCGCTCCTCTGTCGGTGGAAGCGCGCCGCCGGAACCCCGACCTCGACATCGAGAACCGTCTCGACCGCATCCGCTTCGTGAGCCCGGACGTCGCCGAGGTCCGGATCTCGATCAGCATCATGGGCGGCCCCGGCATGAAGTTCGAGGGTCCGGTACGCCGCGTCGACGACGTGTGGAAGGTCAGCCGGGAGCTGTTCTGCGCGGTGCTGCGTCCATCAGGCGTGCGGTGCCCACCCGTCGAAGAGGGCCACGCGGGATAACGGCGCCGAGAGGCTCCAACCGTAGACTCGCAACCACATGGTCGAGCCCGTACGCGTCCGCTTCTCACCCGCGCCAACCGGTTTCCTGCACGTCGGTGGTGCCCGCACGGCATTGTTCAACTGGCTCTTCGCGCGTCATCACGGCGGTGCGTTCATCCTGCGCATCGAGGACACCGATGTCGCGCGGTCGCGGGAGGAATGGATCACCGGCATCCAGCAGACGCTGCTGTGGCTCGGTCTCACGTGGGACGAGGGCCCTGTGCTCCAGAGCACACGCTTCGACGCGTACCTCGCCGCGGCGCAGCGGCTGCTCGCCGAGGGGCACGCGTACGAGTGCTACTGCACCGAAGAGGAGGTGCGCGAGCGAAACGAGGCGGCGCGCCGCGAGGGTCGTACTCCGGGATACGACGGCCGATGCCGCAACCTCACGGTGGAGGAGCGCGCCGCCCTGGCCGCCGAAGGAAGGCCGCGCACCATCCGTTTCCGCACGCCCGACGAAGGTGTGAGCCGGTTCGTCGACGTGCTGCGGGGTGAGGTCGCGGTCGACTGGGCCACCGTGCACGATTTCGTGATCGTGCGCTCCGACGGCACGCCGTTGTTCTTCCTCGCGAACGCGGTCGACGACATCGACATGGACATCACGCACGTGATCCGAGGTGAAGATCTCATCGATTCGACACATCGCGTGCTGGCGATCCGGGCCGCTCTCGGGCATCCCGAGCAGCCCGTGTACGCCCATCTGCCGTTGATCGTCGGCAAGGACCGGGCGAAGTTGTCGAAGCGTCACGGCGCGATCGCGCTCGAAGACTTTCGCGAACGGGGCTATCTGCCCGAAGCGCTCCTGAATTACCTCGCCCTGCTCGGCTGGGCTCCTCCCGACGGACGCGAGATCGTGTCGCGTGACGAGCTGATCGCGATGTTCGAGCTCGACGACGTGAACCGCTCGGCCGCGTTCTTCGACTACGACAAGCTCGACTGGATGAACGGCGAGTACATCCGCGCCATGCCGCTCGACCGCTTCGAACGCGAGATCTTCGAACCCGCGTTGCAACGCTTGCGCGTGGCGCCGGAGCTCGACGCGTACCACGCGCTCGCGGAGGCCGCGCAGGTGCGAATCACGACCACGAAGGACCTCGAGGACCAATTGTCCTTTCTCGTCGAAGAAAAAAATTTCGTGATTCCGGACGACGAGTGGGAGCGCGTGATTGCCACGGAGCGCGCGCAAGAGTTGTTCGACGCGGCCATCCGGCACCTCGAGACCTGCGAGTGGACCCACGAGGGGATCAACCTCAAATCGACCGTGGAGGGTCTCGGCCTGAAGCCGCGCAAGGTCATGCCGGCGCTGTACGTCGCGATCGAGGGGCGAGCTCGGGCCCTTCCCCTGTACGAATCGATCCAGGCCCTCGGCCGGGACCGGTCGCTCGCCCGACTGCGGCGTGCCCGCGAGCGCCTCGGGGCTCCTTCGGAAGCCCCGCCGGCATAGGTCCCGGTCACGGCCACGGCACCGGGCCGCGACCACGGCGAGCGACTATCCTCGGCGTTCGGCCGCACGAGCCATGCGTTCGGACGGCGCCACCATTCGGGGGTGGTGTAATCGGCAACACAACAGGTTCTGGCCCTGTCATTGGGGGTTCGAGTCCTCCCCCCCGAGCCGGCCGCTGACCGGGAAAAGTCCTGGTCAGGGGCCTAAAGCGCCCACCGGGCGTACAACCTGGCCCCGTCGTCTAGCGGCCCAGGACGCCGCCCTCTCAAGGCGGAAGCGGCAGTTCGAATCTGCTCGGGGCTGCATCACCGAAGCCCGGGCTCCGGCCCGGGCTTCGTCGCGTTCGGGTGGTGCTGCACGCGCGCATTTGCCGCGTGCGCGTCATCACTCGATCTCGACATGTGGCACGCCGTCTTGCACTCGCAACGTGCACGGCAGACCGACGAGTGCAACCGGTTCGCCGTGCAATGCGCGCGCGCTCACACTGACAACGTCACCTTTGCGCGCACCCGCAGTGATCGTGATGTCGAGCGCGACGCGATCGTCGTCACGCGCGTCCGCCCACACGATGAATCCGTCGTAGTCACCGTCTTCGAACGCGTGCATGCGTGCAGCGTCGCGCGCACGACGCACCAATGTCACCGCGCGCGCGACGCGCGAACACGGAGAGCCGACAGAGGACGCGAACGCGCGCGCGATGTGGGTGTGTACGGCGCCACGCGCGAGGAAATGCTTGACCTTGACTCACGAATACGTTCTCATTTCTCGGGAACTTCCCATACGGCGGAGGTAAGCGTGTGAACAAGGCCGAGCTCGTCGACAAGATCGCCGACGCAGCAAGCCTTTCAAAGAAGGATGCTGAGGCTGCACTCAACCAGGTGATCGAGTCGATCAAGGACGCAGTAGCACGGGGAGAGAAGGTCGTGCTTCCTGGATTCGGCAGTTTCTCCCTCACCGAACGCAAGGAGCGCACCGGGCGCAACCCGCGCACCGGCGAGCCTCTCAACATCGCGGCATCGAAGGGCGTGAAGTTCACGGCAGGCGCCGGCTTCAAGTCCGCCGTGAACTAGGCCCCGGGTACTCGTCTGCACGTCGAGGGGTCAACCAGTCCAACGAAGGAAAGGTGGTGACCGTGCCTCCGGCAAAGAGAACGACTGCCAAGAGAGCCGGCAAGAAGACAACCGCTCGTAAGAGCACGGCCCGTAAGGGCGCCCGCAAGACCACAGCCCGGAAGACGACGGCTCGCAAGACGACCGCGCGTAAGGGCACCCGCAAGACGACGGCCCGGAAGGGCGCTCGCAAGACCACGGCGCGCAAGACCACGGCGCGCAAGGGGACCCGCAAGACCACGGCCCGGAAGGGCGCTCGCAAGACCACGGCGCGCAAGGCCACGGCGCGCAAGGGGACCCGCAAGACCGCGGCGAGGAAGACCACGGCGCGCAAGGGGACCCGCAAGACCACGGCCCGGAAGGGCGCCCGCAAGACCACGGCGCGCAAGTCCACGGCGCGCAAGTCCACGGCGCGCAAGTCCACGGCGCGCAAGGGCACCCGCAAGACGACCGCCCGGAAGGCCGGCGCTCGCAAGACGACGGCCCGCAAGGGCGCCCGGAAGACCACGGCCCGCAAGGCCCCGGCGACACGGCGCCGCACAACCAAGCGCGCCCGCAAGGCCACCAGCAACGGCGGCTGAGCCTCGCCACGGTCGACTCGGTGAGGAGGCGCCTGTCGGGCGCCTCCTCATTCGCGTCCGCTCCCGCTCTTACAGGGCGTCGATCCGCTTGAAGGTCTCCACGAAGCCGTCGGTGCCGGCGGCGTCAGCGGCCGTGCGTGCCTCGTCCCGAATGCGGCGCTCGAATGCTTCACGCTGCTCGTCGCGATTCGCCGCGTCGGGGTCGATGCCGAGCGTCGAGCGCCACTGGCTCGTGTGACACAGCAGCGCCGCGATCTTGCGGTCGACGTACGCGTCGACACGTTCCACGTGATCGACGACGTCGGCTTCGAACAACAACAGTCGTGCGGGTCGGTGCGGCGGTTCGTGTTGTTCGGGAAAGAAGTGCGGATCGCGTGCGGCGACGATTGCGTCGATCGTGAGGAAGCCGGCGTGGCGGTGATCCGGATGGATCCGATACCGCTTCCAAGGGTCGTGACCCAGGATCACCTCGGGACGCGTGCGCCGGATGACGTCGCACACCGTGGCTCGATATTCACGGCGCTCGTCGAGCTCGCCGTCGATGGCGTCGAGGAAATGCACCCCGACCGCACCCATGGCCTCGGCCGCGGCGCGCTGCTCGCCCGTGCGCCGCTCGACGAGCGTAGGAAGATGCATGTTCGCGTCCCACGTCCCCTTGCTGCCGTCGGTGAGCACCAGGAGGTGCACCGCCGCACCGGCTGCAGCCCATTTCGCGAGCGTCGCCCCGCAGCCGAACTCGATGTCGTCCGGATGCGCACCGACTGCCAGCACGCGGGCCGGCGGCGGGAGCTCGTCGATCATGCGTGCGTCGTCAACGCGTCGAGGTCGTCGGGTAGGTCGACGTCGAACCCGAGCTCGGGATCGCGCACGACCCGGACGGCGAGACCGGCACGATGGGAGTTGCCGACGTGGCGACGGAAGGAGCGCGGGCCGTACGCGAACCGGAACGCGCTGGGCAGTGGCAGTGGCACCGAGACCACCGGGCTGCCGTCGTCGCGGTGACACGGCACGATCGTGACGATCGGAAGGCGGCCGTCGCGCAGCACCGGCTGCAACGACCGGGCTCGTGGAAGGTCGGCGTGGACCACCGCGACCCGCGAGTACCCGGCCCGGGTCGCCCAGTCGGCGCCCGCCGCGGCCGCCGCATCGAGGCTGCCCGGGTCGGGGAGCACGGTGAGCCCGAGCGAGACCGCCCACGCCCGGACGTCGGCGGCGTCGGACACCACGGCGACGTCGCGGCCCGCCGCGGCCGCGATCACCCGCTCGGCCATGCGGCGAGCGAGCGCGGCCCGGGCGTCGTGGTCGAGCCGCCCGGCGAGCCGCGCCTTGCCGGCCGCGAAGGCGCGCAGCGGCACGACCACCGCGGCGCCCGCCGGCGTTGTCGTCGTCACGGCAGCATTCTCATCCGTCGCCGGCGGTGACGTAGTTGTGGATCACCGGTTCGACCCGGAGCAGCTGGCGCACGCGCACCAGCGACTCGGCGACCGCGCGGGAGCTCATTGCCCGCTCGACGTCGGTGCTCGTGCTCCAACGCGACACGAGGACGCCTTCGAGCAGGCCGCCGACGTTCTCATCGGCGCTCATGAGGAGCTCGACGTCGACAAATCCTGGCTGCGTCTCGAACGCCGGTCTCACGTCTTCCACGAAGATTCGGGCGATCTCGTCGCGGTCGGCAGGATCAACTGCCGAGAAGAAGAACCGCACGAGCATGCGGTGACCCCCAATGCTCGATCAGGCGTGCCAGGCGGACTTGGTGAACATGCCCGCCAGTTCGGGGCTCGTCTCGAGCTGCAGCTCGTGACGGTCGAGGCGGGCTGCGAAACGCTCACCCGAGCCCGGGTAGCGGAACGTCACCCTGATCTGAGCGTCGTCGACTTCGATCAGGTTGTAGGACGGGCGGACGTAGCCACGGACACGGTACGACGACACCGTTCCGGAATTCACGACGAGGACCCCGTTCAAGAGCCACACGTACGGAACGTGCTTGTGCCCACAGAGTACGAGGTGCACTCCGGTTTCCCCGAGCAGCGCGAGGACGTCGCCGCTGTCCCACACCGTGTTGCGTTCACGCCCGGTGCCCGGCACCGGGACGAGGTGGTGGTGCAGCGCGACGACGCGCAGGTCGGCCTCGGGATCGTCGAGCTGTTGGCGTATCCAGGCGTAGCGTTCGCGCCCGATCTCGCCCTCGGCCAGATCGGGTTTCGTCGAGTCCAACGCGACCACACGAGCCCGCGCGGGCTGCCCGGGAGGGGCCTCGCGCACGAGAGTCAGTACGCGATCGGCCTTGCCCTCGACGTCGCCGGGCCCGAACGTGTCGCGGAAGTGGAGGTATCCGACGTTCTTCGCGTCGTGATTGCCGGGTATCACGACCGTCGACAGGTCGGACTCGAGGACCGGTTCCAGGAAGCGGGCGGCGGTGCGGAACTCGTTGGCGTAGCCCTCGGCAGTGAGGTCGCCACCCACGAGAACCAGATCGGGGCGCACTGCGAGCACTTCCTGTACCGCGGCGCTCAACAGATCGGGGTCGAAGTACGGCGACCCGCAATGCAGATCGGAGATCTGCGCGACGAGGAAGCAGTCACGGCGCATTTGGCTGCCTATGCTACCGACCGTGGAGCCCGTCTACGGATTGGCGCGCGCGCTGCTGACGCCGCCGTTGCGCTACGGCCTCAAATGGACGGTCGAGGGTGCTCATACGATTCCGGTGCGCGGACCGGTGATCCTCGCGAGCAACCACGTGTCCTACCTCGATCCCCTCGTGCTCGCGTATGTCGCGAAGGACCGCGCCCGCAACGTGCGTTTCCTCACGAAGGCCGAATTGTTCGAGCACCGCGCGCTCGGCCCCGTGCTACGTGCCACGCACCAGATCCCGGTGCAGCGCCAGACGACCGACGCCGCCACGTCGCTTGCCGCCGCCGAGCGCGCGCTGAACGACGGCGAGTGTGTCGTCATCTTTCCCGAGGGAACGATCTCGCTCGACCTCGATCCGATGCCCGGAAAGTCTGGTACCGCGCGGCTCGCGCAGAGCACCGGTGTCAAGGTCACACCCGTGGGTGTCTGGGGTGCGCAGCGCATCTTGTTCAAGGGCCGGAAGCCGTCGTGGAGCCCGGGCGTCGCCGAGTCGGTGGTGATCGGCGCGCCCCTGCGGGTCCGTCCCGGTGACGACATCGGTGCGGCGACGGATCGCATCATGAACGCCATCGCGCACGCGGTCGCTCGAGCGCGTGAGTTGTACACGCAGCAGCCGTCGCACGGTGAGGACGACTGGTGGGCACGCCCGCCCGGGAGCGCGTTCCGCCACATCGGGCACGCCTCCGGAGCCGCGTCGTGAAGGTTGCGGTGATCGGTGCGGGCTCGTGGGGCACCGCGTTCGCCGGCGTCGTCGCCACGAACGCACCAACGCTTCTCTGGGCCCGCAATCCGGAGGTCGCGTCCACGATCGAGAAGCGCCGCGAGAACGTCGACTATCTCGAAGGCATCACGCTGCCCGATCAGCTGCACGCGACGCCCGACATGGACGAAGCCTGTGCGGCCGCCGATGTCGTCGTGCTCGCGGTGCCGTCGCACGGGTTCCGATCGGTGCTCACCGAAGCACGCGGGTGCATCGCACCGGACACACCGGTCATCAGCCTGTCGAAGGGTGTCGAACAGGGAACCTTGGCGCGAATGACGCAGGTGGTCGCGGACGTGCTGCCCGACCACCGGTCGGAGCGGATCGGCGTGCTCACGGGCCCGAACCTCGCACGTGAGGTCGCGTACGGGCAGCCGACCGCTTCCGTCGTGGCGATGTCCGACGAGGCGGCCGCGACCGCGCTGCAGCGGCTGTTCATGACCCGCACGTTTCGGGTCTACACGAACCCCGACGTGGTGGGGTGCGAGATCGCGGGCGCGCTGAAGAACGTCATCGCGCTCGGCGCGGGCATCGCCCATGGTCTCGGCTACGGAGACAACACGAAGGCTGCGCTCATCACGCGCGGCCTGGCGGAGCTCGCCCGGCTCGGGGTGGCGTTGGGTGGCGAGCCGCTCACCTTTTCCGGTCTGGCCGGCATGGGCGACCTCGTCGCGACGTGCACGAGCGAGAAGAGCCGCAACCGCACCGTGGGGGTCGCGCTCGGTCAGGGCCGTCCCCTCGACGCGATCGTCGCCGAGATGAAGATGGTCGCCGAGGGCGTCAAGAGCACCGCGGCCGTGCTCGAGCTCGCCGCCCGGCATGACGTCGAGCTGCCCATCGCGGAGCAGGTCGGCGCGGTGCTGTACGAAGGGCGCAAGCCGGAGGAGATCGTGCCCGCGCTGATGCTGCGGCAGGCGAAATCCGAGCTGGGGGGCATCCGGCCCGGATGACCGTTGTCGGCGTGCTCGGCTCGCCGCGCCGGGCCGAGGTCGACCAACGCGGCGCGATCACGTTGCCGTCGGGGGTGCGCGTCGACTGGATCGTGGGGGCGGACGATCGCTGGCACGTGGCCGCGGCCGACGTCGCGGTACGTCAGCGGCGGAGAGGCCCCGCACCCGCGGTCGAGACCGCGATGCGGATTCCCGGCGGTGACGCGCTCCAACGCGTGTACGCCGTCGGCGGTCGAGGCGACGTCGTCGTGTCGGAGTTCGAGAATGCCTCGCCGGTGCCGTTCGTGCTCGGCATCGTGGTGCGTGGCGGCCGCGGGGTCGGCATGGAAGGTGCGACCGTGCTCGTCGACGGCGCGCCGACGCTCGTCGCGCCGCGCGCGCCGGCGCGCTTCGCCGCTGGCGCGGTCGGCGAAGCCGGGGCGGCCGCGATGTCGGGCCGGGCAACCGACGCCCCGCTGCGCGAGGTGCGCGCGGCCGAGGTCGTGGTGCTGTGGCCGGTCACGCACCGCACCGTGTTCCGGCTCGCGTTGGCGCTCGACGGCGGGCTGGACCGAAGTGCCGTTCCGGCGCCGGGTGCGCTGCCGTCGATGGACGAGGTGGTGGCCGGATGGGTGGCGCAACTCCGGCGCGGGATGCGGGTCGAGCTTCCCGACGAGCCCCTGCAGTCGACGCTCGACGCGGCGCGTGCCGACGCGCTCCTCGCTGCCACCGCAATCGCCCGGCCCGACGAGGGCCTGTTGGCCGCGCTCGAGGACTGGGGCTTCGATGCCGAGGCCGAGGCCGCCTGGCAGCGGGCCGGGTGGCGAGCCCGACGGGGCGCGCGACGGCGTCGCCGGCGCGATCCGGCCGGCGAATCTGACGACGTCCTCGCCGGCGTTCGTGACGCGGTCGTGCGCGAGCACGGCAACGTGCTGGAGGTGCTGCCGGCGCCACGACCACACTGGCGAGGCCAGTCGCTCGACGTGCGCGACGCACCGACGCGCATCGGCCGGCTGTCGTACTCCGTGCGCTGGCACGGCGAGCATCCCGCGTTGCTGTGGGAAGTGCACGAGCCCGTCGACGGCGTGATCCTGCGCGCACCGGCGCTCGACCCGGAGTGGTCGAGCTCGGAGCCGTCGGGCGAGGCTCTGCTGCGGGGGACGCGGGCGTAGCAGGAGCCGCGGCGGTCAGACGGGCGCGAGCGGTTGGTGCGGTTCGGGCGGCAATTCCACGCGGATGACGTCGCCGGGGCGGATGTCGCCGCCGGTGCGCACGACCGCCATGATCCCGGCTTTGCGAACGACGTTGCCGTCGTCGTCGCGCGGCATGCACGCGGCCATCAGCCCGGCCTGAATTCCTTCGAGTTGCCGGCACGGGTTGCGGAGACCGGTCACCTCGACAACTGCCGCGTCGCCGAGGTGGAGACGCGTGCCGGTTGGCAGCGAGAGCAGGTCGACCCCGCGCGTGGTGACGTTCTCACCCATCTGACCCGCGGACACCGCGAAGCCGGCGGCGCGCAGCTCCTCGTGCAGCTCGGCGTGGATGAGATGCACCTGGCGCAGATTGGGTTGGGTGGCGTCGCGCTCGACCCGCGAGCGGTGCTTCACCGTTTCCCCGCCGTGCACGTCACCCTCGACGCCGATCCCTTCGAGCAGGGTGATGCTTTCGCGGTTCGGCTTGCTCATGGTGTGCGTCGGTGTGGAGCTGACCGCGGTGACGATGGATGCCATCGGTACATCTTCGCGTTCATGCGTGGATTCGTGTCGCTCAGCGACCGAATTCCACGCATGAAGCGGTGTTACGCAGTCACGTCAGCCGCAGCGTCGCGATCTCGTGGGGGCGGAGGCCGATGCCTCCCTCGAAGCGGTCGAGAGGCCGGCCGCGAAGGTCCACCCGCCAGCCGCGCGCGGGCGCGTCCTCGTGCACGACGCGGGCGGTGACCGGCTCCGGGGCCGGGTTGAAGAGCCGCACGACGAGACCACCCGGTTCGCGCAACACGGCCGACACGACCGCCCCGTCGACACCCAGCGCCGAACCCTCCGGCGGACGGGACGCTCCACCGACGCCCCCACCGCGCACGCGCTCGAGCGGGACGAGGAACGCGTCGGCCAGGGCGTACAGCCCCGCGGCATGCCAGTCGCCGCCGTGCGGCACGACCGCGTAATCGAACGCGAGTGGTTGCAGCAGCTGCGGGCCGCGCAGCGGATCGAGCGGGCCGGCCGGGTTCGGACGCAGCGCCGTCTGCGAGCGCGACAGATAGCCGGTCGCGCGCAGCAGCGTGAGCGCAAGCTCACGACCGCCGTCGACCACCTCGTATTCGAGCAAGCCGTCGTGGAGCAATGCCAGCCCCACGTGCCCGTCGGACGCGTCGACGAACCGGCGCGACACGAACGTCGGCAGCGGCGCCTCGTGCGGACCACCCTCGGTCTCCAGCCCACGGCGCACGACGGCGAACGCGCACTCCGCGTCGGACCCGTCGACGCGCGCCGGCAGCGGGAAATGCGCACGCAGGCGGTGATCGCGGCACAGGTTGAACAGCTCGGTGTGCACGCGTACGAAGGATTCGCCCGGCCGCAGCTCGAGCCACGTGCGCACGTCGACAACCGCGGACTCGTCGCTACGAGCCGAGCACGAACGCTCGTCGCCGACACAGTGGGTCGGCCAGCGGTATGTCGACTCGACGAGCAGCCGAGCCTGCACCGGGCCCTCCTCCAGTGAGGAGACGCGAACGCTTTCCGGCGCGTCGACCACACGGTCGACCTCCGGCGGTGAGTAGTTGTACGTGTCGCCGCCGTCGCCGCCGTCGACGTACCGGTTGCAGCCGGCGACCTCGACGCCGTCCGCCGTCGTGACGGTGAAGGTGCCGTCGCGGTCGTCGACGCGCACACGCAGGTGTTCGTTCTCGAGCGTGGAAGGGCCCGAGCGAAGCGGCGTCGCGGGGCCGGGGCCGGCCGCCGGCTCGTAGGTGCGCCATCCGAACCCGGGCACATCGGACGCGAGGAACACCAGCTCGGTGGTCGACGGCTGCAGCACGCGGAATCGCACCGTTGCTCCGGCGCGGCCCAGGCGCAGCACCTCGTCGCGCAACTCCTCGAGGTCGTCGACCGTCGACTCGCCCGCGGCCGCGGCCTGGAACACGACCTCGACCGAGCCGTCGTCGAGCTCGCGCACGTCGTACGTCGCGATCCCCGCACCCGCGAATTCCGCTCCCCGCATCATCTCGAGGACCCAGCGGACCTTCTCGCCGACCACCGTGGCCGAGAAGCCTTCACCGGTGGTGACACGAACGACCTGTGTCGGGCAGGCGCCGCCGTCGAGCGAGGTGAAATGCACGGGATCGACCGTCGCGTCGCCCGGAACCCGGGCCTCGACGAGGCCGCCACGGGCGGCCGCCGTGGGGTTCACGACGATCGTGGACGCCGCGGGTGCTCGCACCTGCCGTGCGAGACGATGGAGCGCGTCGCGTGTGAGACCGTCGCCGATCTGGCGCGCCTCCCGGTATCGCACGAGCACCTCGTCGACCACCTCGTCGTGACTGCACGCGCACGACGAGTCGTGCGCGGCGTTCAGGACGAGGCGCTGCCAGGCGACGTCGAGCACCGCGTGCGGCTGCTCAGCGGCCGGCAGGAGCAGTGCACTCAACGGCTCGGCGCGACGCTCGATCGTGCGCTCGGCCGCGGCTGCAGCCTGATGCACGTCGACGCGGTTCGACGCCACGCCCATCAACACGTTGGCGCGCGCGCCCGAACGCAGCTCACCCCTCCAAGTGGTGAGACCGTCGGCCGGCTGGGCGGCGAGGTACTCGGCGAGCGAGGTGACGACGAACCGGTAGTCGTCCTGGATCGAGTTGGCCTCCGCGACCACCCGGCCCAGCCACGGCTGTGGAAGTTGGTGGTCGGTGCCGTTCATCAACAGCATGGCGCCGCCGTCGAGCAGCGCGTCTCCGAGCTCGAGCTCGTAGCCGCGCGCCCGTGCGACGAGTTGCTTCGCGTCGTCGGGGAGGTCACGCCCGTTGGAGTAGGAGCCGTAGAGATACTCGGCCCGGACACGGGAACCGTCGGGCGCCTCCCACCAGAACGCGGTCTGGCGCACCGCGCTCGGCACCCCGCGCCACACCACCGCGTGTTCGAGCCCGGCCTCGCGCAGGATCTGGGGCATCTGCGCGACGTGGCCGAACATGTCGGGGAGATATCCGACCTCCATCGGGCCGCCGAGGTCCGTCGCGCGTGCCATCCCGCGCTGCAGGTCGCGCACGATCGTCTCGCCCGAGACCATGTACTCGTCCATGAGGATGGCCCATGGGCCGATCGAGATGCGGCCCTGAGCGGCGAGCCGGCGGAGAGCGTCCGCCGCTTCCGGGCGCACCTCGAGGTAGTCGTCGAGCACGGCCGTCTGGCCGTCGAGCAGGAAGCGTGCATAGGAGAGGTCGGCCTCCAACATCGGCAGCAGCGTGTCCATCAGGCGCACGAGGCGGAGCCGGAATTGCTGGAACGGCGCGTACCACTCACGGTCCCAGTGCGTGTGCGGGACGATGGCGACCGTGACCGGTCGCTGACGAGCGGCCATGGCGCCACGATACGACCGTGGCGCCGTTGGTCAGTATTCGGTCACGAATCGGACCAGGTCCGGTAATGGACGTGTCGTCTGTGAGCAACGAAGTGTCCTGATGATGACCGGCGTCGTCTCGGTCACAAGGGGGAACCGGATGCCCGCGCGGCCCGTGCTCATGTCGATCTTCACGCTCGCGCTGCTGTTGCCGGTGATGTACCGGCGCTTCCAGCGGCGGACGGGCGCACCGGCCGCGGTGTACGCGAACCGCAAGGGCCGGCTCCTGATCGCGGCGATGGCGATGGTCGTCGTGCTCGGAGTCGCCGGCGGCGCCGCCTTCGCCGCGAACGGCGACCCGAACGGCGGCAGGACCGGCACGGATGTGACGAACCTCGTCACGCCGGGAACGCAGGCGAAGGAGCCCAACGCGGGCGAGGTCGCGAACCAGACGGAGAAGAACCGCGTCGCGATCAACATCACCTGGCTGATGCTGGGCGGGATCCTCGTGCTGTTCATGCAAGCCGGGTTCGCGCTCGTCGAAACCGGCTTCACCAGAGCCAAGAACGCGGCCCACACGATGATGATGAACATGGTCATCTTCGCGTTGGGCGTCGTGGGCTGGTTCGTGTGCGGCTACGCGCTCATGTTCGGCGCGGCTGACCAACATACGACGCTCGGCCTCACGCCACTTGGGAGCCCGCTGCACATCGGCAGCTGGAACGTCCTCGCGAAGTCCGGCTTCTTGCTCACCGGGCACGCGTACGACGTGTCGGTGATGGCGTTCTTCTTCTTCCAGTTGGTCTTCATGGACGCGACCGCGACCATCCCGACCGGCGCGATGGCGGAGCGATGGAAGTTCAAGTCGTTCTGCGTGTGGGGTCTGTTCGCGTCGATGCTGCTGTACCCGGTCTACGGCAACTGGGTGTGGGGCGGCGGCTGGCTCTCGCAGCTCGGCGCGCTCGGCCCGAAGTGGGGCCACGGCGCGGTCGACTTCGCGGGGAGTGGAGTGGTGCACGCGATGGGCGGGGTGGCCGCGTTCTGGGGCGCGAAGATCCTCGGCCCGCGCATCGGCAAGTTCGACGCCGAGGGCAAGCCGCGTGCGATCCCGGGCCATCACCTGCCGATGGCGATCCTCGGCACGTTCATCCTTCTCGTCGGCTGGATGGGCTTCAACGGCGGATCGACGTTCGCGGGCACCGACTTCCGCCTCGCGGTGGTCATCACGAACACGATCCTCGCGTCGGCCTTCGGTTGCCTCGCGGCGATGTTCGCGATGTGGCGCGTGTTCGGGAAGCCCGATCCGTCCATGACCGCGAACGGTCTGCTCGCCGGGCTCGTGGCCATCACCGCGCCGTGCGCCTTCGTGTCGCCGTGGGCCGCGGCCGTCATCGGCACGGTTGCCGGTGTGCTCGTGGTCGCGGCGGTGCTGTGGGTCGAGCGCAAGGCGAAGGTCGACGATCCCGTGGGCGCGGTCGCCGTCCACGGCGCGAACGGCTTGTGGGGGGTGTTGGCCGTCGGGTTGTTCGCGGACGGGAAGTACGGCGACGGCCTGAACGGGGTGACGGGCGGTGTCAAGGGACTGTTCTACGGCGGCGGTGGTCAGTTCCTCGCGCAGCTCACCGACGCGGTTGTGCTGGTCGTGTTCTGCAGCCTGATGTGCATCGCGTTCTTCACGCTCCTCGACCGGACGATCGGCATGCGCAGCGACACCGAGGCCGAGATCGGCGGTCTCGACCTCCCCGAGATGGGTGCGCTCGCGTACCCCGACTTTCTCGAGGCCCAGGGGCCGGTGTTCGTGCCCGTGGAGCACGGCGACGGCAACGGCCACGACAGTCTCGGACCGGTCACCGCCGCCGGTCTTCGTGAGGAGTTGGGACGATGAAACGGATCGAGGCGATCTTCCGGCCCGAGCGGCTGCAACAGGTCGCGGCTGCGCTCGATGGCGCGGGCTTCCACGGCTTCACCATCGAGGACGCACGGGGCCATGGCCGTGCGGCCGACAAGGTGGGCGAGTGGCGCGGCGTCCCCTACGAGATGATGGTCACGCACAAGCTCGTCATCACGGTGTACGTCGACGACGACGAGGTCGACGGCGTCGTGCGCGCCATCGCTGCGGGCGCGGCAACGGGCGCCGTGGGGGACGGGTTCATCGCGGTATCGGACCTGCGCGCGGTGTACCCGATCCGAGCGGTTGCCGCCGGCGAGAACGGCAACGGCGGCACGGCACCCGGGGCCGGCACGTCCGCGCCCGTGGTGGAGCCCGGACCCGCGGCCACGTGACGATGCGTCCGGCGTGACGCGGGTGTGGGCATCGGTACGCTGGGCCGGTGCCCACACTCGATCTCGACCTCGCGGAGACGTCCGTCTTCTTCGACTTCGACGGCACGCTGAGCACGGTCGACATCGGCAAGCACCTGCTCGAGCGGCTCGGGCCGCCCGAGTGGCGCGACATCGAGCGCCGCTTCGTGCGCGGCGAGATCAGCAGCCGCGAGTGTGTGCTCGATCACTGGGACATGCTCCCGCACGACGAGGCATTGCTCCGCGACGTCGCGCGCGAGGTGCCGCTCGACGACGGCTTCGGGCCGTTGCTCCACGCGTTGCGCCGGGCCCGCGCCGAGGTGACCGTCGTCTCCGACGGTTTCGGCTTCTACGTGTACGAGTTGTGCGCGCCCTTCGGCGTGAAGGTCCTCACCAACGAGCCGGACTTCACGACCGGCCGGTTGGAGTTCCCGCACGGCGACCGCTGCTGCGCGTGCTCGTCGTGCGGCACGTGCAAGCAGGCGCCGGTGAAGGACGCCCGCTCCCGCGGCCGCACGACGGTGCTCGTCGGCGACGGCACGAGCGACGCGAAGGCCGCGCTCCTGTGCGACGTCGTGTTCGCGAAGGCCGAGCTCGGCGAATGGTGCCGGCGCAGCGGCGTGCCGTTCATCCAATTCGAATCGTTGGCCGACGTGGCCGACGCGCTCGTCGGTGCACGGCTGTGAAGATCGTCCTCGGCTCGGACGAGCGCACGCTGCTCACCGACGAGGTCGGCGCGATGCTCCGGGAGCGCGGCGCCGAGGTGACCCTGGTGGGCCCTCCGGGTGGAGAGCACGAGCAATGGGCCGACGTCGGACGGCGCGTCGGCGAGCTCGTCGCCAGCGGCCAGTACGACACCGGCGTGCTGTTCTGCTGGACCGGTACGGGTGCGTCCATCGCGGCGAACAAGGTGAAGGGTGTACGCGCTGCGCTCTGCACCGATGCCGCCACCGCGGCCGGCGCTCGGCGCTGGAACGACGCCAACGTGCTCGTGATGAGCCTGCGTCTCGCGAGCACCGAGGTCGCGCGCGAGATGCTCGACGCGTGGTTCGCCACCGAGGCCGACGAGAGCGAGGCAGCCAACATCGCCAAGCTCGAGGAAGCCACGGGCCGGTAGTGTGCCGGTGATGTCGACCTACGTCATGCTCAGCACGATCGGTCCCGACGGTTGGGAGACGGTGCGTGAACGCCCCGACCGTATCCACGAAGTGACCCGTGAGGTCGAGGCGATGGGCTGCAGGGTCATTGCCCAATACGCGGTGATGGGGCAGTACGACTTCGTGAACATCGTCGAGGCGCCCGACGCGAAGACGATGGCGCGCGTCGCGGTGATGCTCGCGGCCAGAGGCACGATGCGCAGCACGACGCTGCAGGCGATCCCTCTGCACGAGTTCATCGAGACGCTCAAGGAAGGCTGACAGCCTCGACGCGGGTCGCTGCGTCGTACGTCAGTACCACCACATCGACGAACGGCGCTTCTCCTCGCGCACGTCGTCGTCGTTGAAGAGGGCCGGGAGCACCGTTCCGTCGGATCGACGGCGGATGCGGTACTTGGGCGCGCCGTCGCCGAGCACCTCGGCGATCTCGAAGCCGCGCCCCCACGAGTCGTCGAAGCGGGTCCGTACTTCGACACGCGTGCCGGGCGTCACGGCGCAGATGGTACGGCCTCCGCGACCCCTGCCGGTACACGATTGTCCGGGGCGCGGGGTAATCCGCCCACTCCGAATCCTCGCGCTACCGTGCCGCCGTGAGTCCGGGGGCCCCTTATCCCACGCTGAGGCTGGAGCGGCGGTTCTGGGAGGCGGGCGATCGTGTCGTATGCGGTATCGACGAGGTCGGGCGCGGAGCATGGGCCGGGCCGGCCACCGTCGCGGCCGTCGTCTCCGCTCCCGAGCACCTGCGCGGGGTGCGCGACTCGAAGCAGCTCACCCGGCCAGAGCGCGAAAAGGCCGCGGGGCGGATCCGGTCATGGGCGATCGCGATCGGGATCGGGCACGCGTCGCACGAGGAGTGCGACACGTTCGGGATGACGGCCGCGCTGCGTGCGGCCGGTCGCCGGGCGTTGGCCCAGGTCGAAGCCCAGGGCTGCGTCCCCGACCGGATCATCCTCGACGGCAACCACGACTATCTGGGCCTCGGGTCGCGTGTCACCACGGTGATCAAGGGCGACACGAGTTGCCTCGCCGTCGCGGCGGCGTCCGTGGTCGCCAAGGTGACCCGCGACGGCCTCATGGCCGAAGAGGCCGAGCACTATCCCGCCTACGAGTTCGACTCCAACCGGGGATACCCCGCGCCGGTGCACAAGATGGCGCTGGCGGCCTACGGCCCGAGCGCCATCCATCGCCGCACGTGGATCTTCATGGAGAACCTCTGCTGGCGAGGGCTCGACCCGCCACCGGGGCGGTTGTTCGTGTGACACCGGCGCCGGACGCACCCGCCGGTTCCATCCGACGGGCGTCCGGTGCCGTGACCGGTTCAGCTCACCAGCCGTGCGAACGCCTTGCGAACCTTCTGCAGTCGCTTCTTGACGCGCCTGGGCGCTTTCTTGCCGATCGCTTTGTCGAGTCGGTTGACGGACCGCTTCGCCCGCTTCTGAGCTTTGTTCACCGAAGCTCCTCCCGTTTCCGGTACGCGCTTCACGTACCCGGAACCGCTCGAGGGACATTCCACTGCCAGGCGGACGGGCACGGCCCGCTCTTTTGACGCGTGCGCGGCCTCGGGAAGCGGTTCCCCCGCGCGGCCTATGCTGCGGCGCGATGGGTCAGGAGATCACCGTTACGGCGCTGCACGGGGCGAGCCCTTCGGTCATGCTGTTCGACCTGAACCGCTCGCTCACCGGCATGGCGATCGAGCGGTACACGTCGGCGAGTGACGTGCGCGGGGAGCGCCCACCGGACGTACTGGCCCGCCGTCTCTTCGCTCTCGGGGCGACGAAGGTCACGATCTACTCCAGCGTGGTGACGGTGGAGGCGCCGCCCGAGCGGTGGGACGCCCTGCTTCCCGACGTGACGCGCACCATCGAGCACCTGTTCCTCTACTACGGCGACGACGCGGGGTGGTCGCCGGAGGCGCTCGGACAGCCTGCGCCCGCCCCGGAAACCGGCACCGACGGCGCAAGCGACGGGGTCGCGACGTCGCCCGCGGAACCGGCGCCCGCGGAACCGACGAACGGGGCACCGGCGTCGTAGGCGCCGTTCCGGCGTCGACTGGCGCGGATATTGCGCGGGAAGTGACGCCGGAAGGTCCCGGGCGTGCCCGCGCACTTGCCGGATCGAACATACGTTCGGTACGGTCTGCGTCGTGGCCCTCGCTGCACTTCCCCGGCGTGACGAGCACGCACGTCGCCGCCTGGCCGACGTTGCCCGCAGCGCGCGACCGGTCGTGCTCGCACGTGATCGTGTCCTGCCCGTGCCCGGGCCGATCGGGGAGCGCCTGCCCTCGGGAGGGCTGCAGCGCGGCACCGTGACCGCGGTCGACGGCCCGTATGGCGCGGGAGCCACCACGCTCGCCTTGCGGCTCGCGTCCGCGGCAAGTGCGGCAGGCGAATGGGTGGCGGCGGTCGACGGCGAACGCGCCCTCGGTGGCCTCGCGGCGTGTGAAGCGGGCATCGCACTCGATCGGTTCGCGGCCGTTCGAGGTGTGTCTCCACAGCAATGGCCGGCGACGGTCGCGGCATTGCTCGACGGGGTGGCGTTCGTCGTCGCGTGCACGCCCACGGGCGTGCGGGCGGGTGACGCGCGCCGGCTCGTCGCGCGCGCACGCGAACGGGGCGCGATCCTCGTCGCGCTCGGTGCGTGGCCGTTCGAGGCGATGCTGCGCCTCCACGTCACGGGTGCCCCGTGGGAAGGGCTCGGCGACGGCGCCGGTCTCCTCGTGCGACGCCCGCTCGCGTTCACCGTCGACGGGCGCGGCGGTCTGATGCCGGGCGAAGTGACTGCACCGCGCCGTCTCGCACGAGCCGGCTGACGCGGGCTGAGAGCAACGAGAGGGGCCACGGATGGCCAACCTGCGGACGGAGCGGAGCTCTGCCGAGCGAAGCTCCCACGACGCGATCCGGACGTGTTGTGTGTGGTGGCCCGACTGGTCCGTCGTCGTCGCTCGCCGTACCGACCCGGAATGCCGCGACCTTCCCGTCGTCGTGCTCGAGCCGTTGGGATCGCGCCGCACCGGGCTGGTGCGCGCCGCGTCGCTCGAAGCTCGCCGCGCCGGGGTCGTGCCCGGGTTGCGCCGGCGCGAGGCCGAGGCGCGTTGCCCGGGCGTGATCGTGCGCGACGCCGACGTCGGCGCGGAAGCCCGGACGTTCGAGATCCTGGCCCGCGCGATCGAGGAGCTCACGCCGCGAGTGCAGCTCGAGCGGCCGGGGCGGCTGTCGTTCCCCACCCGCGGGCCGTCGCGTTACTTCGGCGGTGACGACGCGCTCGTCGCGCACGTCCGTGCCGCGACGGCGTCGGTCGATCCGGGTGACGTGCCGGCCCGGGTCGGCGTCGCGGACAGTCGCTTCGCGGCCCGGCTCGCCGCGGGTCACGACACCGTCGTGGCTGCCGGGGCGACGGGTGCCTTCCTCGAGCCGTGGCCGGTGCGCGTCCTCGGCGACCCCGAGCTCGCTGATCTCCTCGTACGCCTGGGCCTGCGCACGCTGGGCGCGTTCGCGGCGTTGCCCGCGCCGTCGGTGCTCGCGCGGTTCGGCCCCGCGGGTGCACGAGCGCACCGGCTCGCGCGCGGTGTCGACCTCCACCCGCCTGCGCTCGCACCACCACCACCCGAGCTCGTCGAGACACACGAGTTCGAGCCGCCGGCCGAACGGGTCGACGTCGCGACGTTCGTCGCCAAGACGATGGCCGACCGTCTGCTCAGCGCGCTCGCGGCGCGCGGGCTCGCGTGCACACAGGTGCTCGTGGAGGCGGAAACCGAGCATGCCGAGGTCATCGCGCGTTGTTGGCGACACGACCGCGCGCTCACACCGGGCGCACTCGCCGAGCGGGTCCGCTGGCAGCTCGAGGGTTGGCTCGCGGCGAGCGAGGGGAGCGCTCGCGGCGACGCCACACCGGGAACGGGCGCGAGCGCGCGACGCCACGACACCGAGCTGCTCGCGGCCGACGCGGTCACGGGCGGCCTCACGCGGCTGCGTCTCGTCCCCGAGGAGGTCGTGCCCGCAACCGGGCGACAGCTCGGATTCTGGGGTGGCGACGCGGTCGCCGCCGACCGTGCCGCCCGCACGTTCGCCAGGGTGCAGGGCCTGCTCGGGCCGGACGCGGTCGTCACCCCGGTCGTGCAGGGCGGCCGCACCCCCGCGGAATGCATCCGGTGGGTGCCGTGGGGCGAGCCGCGCGAGCCCATGCACTTCCGTTCCGAGGGAGTGTGGCCGGGCGCGGTGCCGTCACCCGCCCCGGCTCGCGTGCTCGATCCGCCCGTCGCGGCGGAGCTCCTCGATCGCAACGGCGCCGCCTTGACGGTGTCGGGTCGGGGCGACGCGTCGGGCGTTCCGGGTGAGGTCCGCAGCGCGGCGCTACCGCAAGGCGGCGGCCGGGTCGTCGCGTGGACGGGCCCGTGGTTGCACGACGTTCGCTGGTGGGATCCGATCGAACGGCGACGGCACGCGCGCTGGCAGGTCGTCGTACGTGCGGGTGGCATCGACATCGCGTGCCTCCTCGCGCTCGAGCGCGGTCGCGCCGTCCTCGAAGCTGTCTACGACTAACGGTCGCTCCATGAGATCTCCCGCGTACGCCGAGCTGCACTGCCACACCAACTTCTCCTTCCTCGACGGTGCAAGCCATCCCGAAGAGCTCGTCGAGGAAGCGGTGAACCTCGGCTTGTCGGCACTGGCGATCACGGATCACGACGGGTTCTACGGCATCGTGCGCTTCGCCGAGACGGCACGTGCGCTGGGGTTGCCGACGGTGTTCGGCGCCGAGCTCACTCTCGGGGCGACGAAGCCTCAGAACGGCGAGACCGATCCCGAAGGTGAGCATCTCGTGGTGCTGGCCGACGGGCCGGTGGGATACGCACGTCTCGCTCGTGCGATCAGCGACGCGCAGTTGCAGGGCGAGAAAGGTGCGGCGCGCTTCGATCTCGCTTCGCTCGCCGGTGCGGCCCGTGCCGGTGTGCACGCAACCGGAAATCGCGCGTCGGACGCGAACGACACGTGGTTCGTGCTCACGGGCTGCCGCAAGGGCACGGTGCCCGCGGCCTTGACCCGTGACGGGCCCGCCGCGGCCCGCCGCGCGCTCGACCGGCTCGTCGAAGGCTTCGGGCGTGATCGGGTGCTCGTCGAGCTGTGGGATCACGGCGACCCGCTCGACCGGCACCGCAACGACGCGCTGGCCGCGCTTGCCGCGGCCGCGGGTGTCGAGGTGGTCGCGACCAACAACGTGCATTACGCGACACCGCGCCAACGCCGGCTCGCGCACGCGCTGGCCGCGATCCGGTCCCGCCGTTCGCTCGACGAGCTCGACGGGTGGCTGCCTGCGTCGCCGCTCGCCCATCTGTGCAGCCCCGCGGAGCAGCAGCGGCGGTTCGCGCGCTACCCCGGTGCCGTCGAGCGCAGTGTCGAGATCGCCGCGCATACTGCGTTCGATCTCCGGCACGCGGCGCCGAACCTGCCCGACCACGGGGTGCCGCGCGGCCATACGGAGATGAGCTGGCTGCGTGAGCTCACGCGCCGGGGCGCGACGCGGCGGTACTCGCCGGCGCATGCCGATCATGACGACGCCATGCGCCAGATCGAGTACGAGCTGCGGGTCATCGAGGAGCTCGGGTTCCCGGGTTACTTCCTGCTCGTGTACGACATCGTCGAGTTCTGCCGCGCCAACGACATCTACTGCCAGGGCCGGGGGAGTGCCGCGAACAGCGCGGTCTGCTATGCGCTCGGCATCACGAAGGCGGACGCGGTGAGTCTCGGCCTGCTGTTCGAGCGGTTTCTCTCGCCGGAACGCGACGGCCCTCCGGATATCGATCTCGACATCGAGCACCAACGGCGGGAGGAGGTGATCCAGTACGTCTACAACCGCTACGGGCGCGATCGGGCCGCGCAGGTGGCCAACGTCATCACGTACCGACCGCGTTCGGCACTGCGCGAGATGGCGAAGGTCGCCGGCTTGTCACCGGGCCATGCCGACGCGTTGACACGATGGGTCGACCGGTGGCGTTCGAGCGCGGGCGCGTTCGACGACTTGCAGCAGAGCTCCGACAACGCACCTCCGGCGCCCGAGATGGTGCTCGACCTTGCCCGGCAGGTGCTCGACTTCCCGCGTCATCTCGGCATCCATTCGGGCGGCATGGTGATGGCCGACCGACCGCTCGTCGAGTGTTGTCCGGTGGAGTGGGCCCGCATGGAGAACCGCTCGGTGCTGCAGTGGGACAAGGACGACTGCGCCGCCGCGGGGCTCGTGAAGTTCGACCTGCTCGGCCTCGGGATGTTGACGATGCTGCACCTCGCGGTCGATCTCGTTCGCGAGCACGAGGGCCTCGAGATCGATCTCGCCACGATTCCGCAGGAGCCCGAGGTGTACGACCTGCTGTGCGCGGCCGACACGATCGGGGTGTTCCAGGTCGAGAGCCGGGCCCAGATGGCGACGCTGCCGCGCCTGCGGCCGCGCGACTTCTACGACCTCGTGGTCGAGGTCGCGTTGATCCGCCCCGGACCCATCCAAGGTGGCTCCGTGCACCCGTACCTGCGCCGGCGCAGCGGCGAGGAGCCGGTCACCTACCCGCACCCGATCCTCGAGCCGTGCCTGAAGAAGACGCTCGGCGTGCCGCTGTTCCAGGAGCAGCTCATGCAGATGGCGATCGACGCGGCCGGGTTCACACCGGGTGAGGCCGACCAGCTCCGCCAGGCGATGGGCTCGAAGCGTTCCCACGCGCGCATGGCGCAGATGCGTGAGCGGTTGCTCGAGGGCCTCGAGCGCAACGGCATCACCGGCGACACCGCCGCCGACATCGCCAAGAAGCTCGAGGCCTTCGCCGACTTCGGGTTCCCCGAGAGCCATTCCGTGAGCTTCGCCTATCTCGTCTACTCCAGCTCGTGGGTGAAGCTGCACTATCCCGCCGAGTTCGCCTGCGCGCTGCTCAACGCGCAGCCGATGGGCTTCTACTCGCCGCACACGATCGTGCGGGACGCGATCCGTCACGGGGTGGAGGTGCTCGGCCCCGACGTGAACGAGTCGCGAAAGGACTGCACACTCGAGCCCCGCACCGTGGAAGCCGGCCCGGTCGGCTTCCCGCAACCGGGGTGGCACGCGGATCCGTCGACGCGCGCGCTGCGCACCGGCCTGCGCTACGTGCGGGGCTTGAGCGACGCGCTCCTCGACCGCATCGACGAAGAACGGGCGCGAGCGGTGTTCACGTCGTTGGAGGACTTCGTGCGCCGTACCGCGCCACCGGTCGACGCGATCGAGGCGCTCGCGACCGCGGGCGCGTTCGAACGTTGCTTCGGGCGCGATCGGCGCGACGCCTTGTGGGCCGCGGGTGCGATACGCGACGCGGCACCCGAGCGCCGCGGCGACGTCGTCGTCGAGCGACTACCCGGCCTCGTCGTCGGCGCCGACGCGCCGGTGCTGCCGGGGATGACCGACGTGGAGGAGACCGCGGCCGACCTCTGGGCGCTCGGGCTGTCGCCGCACCGCCATCCCACCGAGTTCGTGAGGACGCAGCTCCACGCGTCCGGCGTGGTCACGGTCGCCGCGCTGCGCGAGCTCGCGCACGGCACGATCGTCGAGGTCGGCGGTGTCGTCACCCACCGTCAACAGCCCTCCACCGCGAAGGGCACCGTGTTCCTGAACCTCGAGGACGAGACCGGTCTGCTGAACGTGATCTGCACGCCCGGTGCATGGAAGCGGTTCCGGTCGGTCGCCCGCACCCAGCCCGCACTGCTCGTACGGGGCGTCCTCGAACGCCATCAGGGTGTGATCAACCTCGTTGCCGGGCGCATCACCCCGTTACCGCTCGCAACGGCCGCGTCGTTGCGGTCTCGCGACTTCCACTGATCCAGATCCCGATCGGTTGATCCGTCGATCCCGACGACGGTCAGTCGTTGTGGTCGCCGTCGTGGGCGCCGGCCCGCGCCTGCTCACGGGCTTCGGCGTTGGCGTGCCCGGCCCGCATGCACGCGAACACGAAGCGGATCAGACGTTCACGGTCGCCCTGACTCATGGCACTGAACTGCACGCGCAGCACGTAATCCCCGTGCCGGTCGTCGTCGAAGGCCGGGTGAGGATCGCCCCGCCGGCGGTGGATCGGCTCGAGCAGGCGGCCCAGTGTCACGAGCGGACGCTCGCCCGGCACCGCGAGCGAGCACACGACGATCGCGCCCCGCGGCGCGATCACGTCCGCGGCGAGCGCGACGCCACCGCCGCCGATGTCGTGCACCCGGGCCTCGAACGGCGTGAACGTGTTCGTGCGCTCGTCGAGCAGGAGGCAGCTCATGAGACCACCGGCGTCCACGCGCACGTACCGGCGTCGCTGGACCGGTTCCGCATCGTGCGGTACGTCGACGGTCACCTTGCGTGGCGAGCGTTCCACGACGACCGCGTCCGACGTGTAGACACCCGAGCGGGTGATCGCGGTGACCGCGACGTGCGCGCCGCGGCGGAACTCCTTCGGCAGCGGACCGGCGTCGCTCCCCGCCAGCACGAGGCAATCGCCGTCGACGGTTTCGATCGCGGCCCGCCACCCGATGAGTTGGCCCGCCGCACCGACCTCGAGGAGCACGGGCTGGCGAGTGGCGAACGGCGGACGGGTCGCCGGCATTGCCAAAGCGTACGACCCCGGCAGTGACGTACTTGACCACTCTCCCTTCCAGGCCACGATCGGGGTACGGCCCGCCGTCGATTCCGCGCCGGTGGTGTGCAGGTGTGTGCTTTCGGACGTACCCTCGTCGTGTGGTACCCGTGAGCGACGTCGACGGTCACACCGGCTCGCACGACCAGTGCTCTGGAAGACGCTGACGTGCGCCGGACCGTGGGCGTCGCCTTCGTGGCGCTCACGTTCCTTGCGGTCGCGGTCGCACCGGCGTTTTCGGCCACCACGAAGCCGGTGGTCTACGAGGTCCCCGTCACCGGTGTCGTGGACCCGCTCGTCGCCCGCATGGTGAACCGTGGCATCAATCAGGCTCGTGATGCGCATGCGGCCGCGGTGCTCGTGCGTCTCGACACGCCCGGCGGTCTCGACTCGTCGATGCGATCCATCATCAAGGCGATCCAGCGATCGCGCGTGCCCGTGATCTGCTGGGTCGGGCCGCCCGGCTCGAGGGCCGCGTCCGCGGGCACGTTCATCCTGATCGGCTGCCCGGTCGCGTCCATGGCGCCCGGTACGAACGTCGGTGCCGCCCATCCCGTCGGCATCACCGGCGACGTGCTTTCGACGAAGGTCACCAACGACGCGGCCGCGTACATTCGCTCGCTGGCCGAGAGCCGCGGCCGAAACGCCGACTGGGGTGAGCGGGCCGTGCGCGACTCGGTGAGCATCTCCGCGAGTGAGGCCGTGCGCATCCACGTCGCCGACCTCCTCGCTCCGGATCGTGTGACGCTGTTGCGTACACTCGACGAGCACCCCGTCGAGACGGCCGCCGGCCCCGTGAACCTGCACCTCACGGGAGCGTCGATCCACGTCGTGCACCTCACCCTCGGCGAATCGATCCTGCACCTGATCGACGATCCGAACATCGCGTTCCTGTTGTTCGTCGCCGGCATCGCCATGATCGTGCTCGCCGCGATTCATCACGGCATCCACGTGTACGGCGTCGTCGGTCTGGTGCTCCTGCTGTCTTCGCTCGTCGTGTTCTCCGTGCTGCCGGTGAACGTGGCCGGCCTCGTGCTGCTCGTTGCCGCGTTCGTGCTGTTCGTCGTCGATCTCAAGCTGCACCTGCACGGCGCGCCCGTCATCGCAGGCATCGTCGCCTTCGTGTTCGGAGGCCTGTACCTCTACAACGGCGCGGTTCCGAACGCGCGAGTCTCGCGGCCATTGGTCTTTGCGCTCGCGGCTGTCTTCGCGGGCTTGTTCTTCCTCGCCGTGCGTGCCGTGATGCGCTCGCACCATGCACCGCTGCAGTCGAACCGGCCGGTGGCCGGCTCGCACGGCGTCGTGGTGCGCGATCTGAATCCCGCCGGTGTGGTGCGGGTGAACAGCGAGGAGTGGACCGCCCGGCTGACCGGTGACGCGCCGGCGCCGGCCGCGGCGGGCACGTCGGTACGTGTGGTGGGCATGACGGGCCTCACGCTCGAGGTGGTCCCGGATGCCGTGGACGGCGAGGCCCGACCGGCCGAGCCCGGTGCGGAGGTGAGCCGTTGACTGCGGTCCTGATCGTCGTAGGCGTCTTCGTGTTGCTCGTGCTCATCGTCTTGTGGTCGTCGGTCAAGGTGGTACGCGAGTACCAGCGGATCGTGGTCTTCCGCCTCGGGCGGATGATCGGGCTGCGCGGGCCGGGGATCGTGCTGATCATCCCGTTCGTCGATCGGCCCGTGTGGGTGGACCTGCGCGAGTTCTATCTCGAGATCCCACACCAGACGGCGATCACGAAGGACAACGCGCCCATCTCCATCGACTTCATCACGTTCTTCAAGGTGGTCGACGCGCAGGCGAGCGTGGTACAGGTGGCGAACTTCACCGGCGCGGCACAGAACATCGCGGCGACGACGTTGCGATCGGTCGTCGGTGACATCAGCCTCGACGACGTGCTCGCCAAGCGCGACGAGATCAACACGATCCTGCGGACGAAGCTCGACGAGATCACCGAACGGTGGGGCGTCAAGGTGACGAACGTCGAGATCCGCGAGATCATCCCGCCTCCCGCGGTCCAGGAGGCCATGACCCGCCAGATGTCGGCCGAGCGCACGCGACGCGCGGTCGTCACCGAGGCCGAGGGCGACAAGGCGGCCCAGATCCTGCGGGCCGAGGGTGAGCAGCAGGCGGCTGTGTTGCAGGCCGAGGGTCAGCGTCAGGCGAACATCCTGCAGGCCGAAGGCGAGAAGCAGGCCGCGTTGTTGCGGGCCGAGGGCTTCGCGTCCGCGTTGCGCGCGGTATTCGAGGCGGCGAGCACCGTGGACGCGAAGACGATGGGCATCCAGTACCTCGAGGCGTTGAAGGCGCTCGGCGCGTCACCGTCGACCAAGTTCGTGCTTCCGCTCGAGCTGACCGGCGTGCTGTCGGGCCTCGCTTCGTACACGGGCCAGGCCTTCAACGGCGCGGCTGAAGGCGCAAAGCCGGTCTCGCGGGCCGAGGAGTAGCCGGGGCGGACGGGGCACCGCCCGCTGCGTCGGGACGATCTTCCGCTCATTCGGCGGGAAATCGACCCAACTGCGGGAAGGGTCGGAAGTGCGGGGTCGCGGTCAGATGGCCCGCATGCGGCGGAGGCCCTGGAGCGGGCTCTCGGTCGGCGGCACCAAACGGATTCGTGCGTCGACGACGGCGGCGCCCCGCGGCGACGCGATGACCGGGTTGCAGTCCATCTCGGCGATCTCGGGGATCGCGTCGGCGAGCCGCCCGACGCGAAGCACGACGTCTTCCAACGCGGCGACGTCGACCGCAGGTGCACCGCGATAACCCATCAGCATCGGCGAAGTCTTCAGCGAGCGCACCACCTCGTGGGCGTCGACGTCGGTGATCGGGACGATCCGCAACGCGGTGTCGCGCAACAGCTCGGCCGCGGTGCCGCCCATGCCGAAGAGCACCAGCGGTCCGAACGACGGATCGTGCGTGATCCCCACGATCGTCTCCACACCGGGCTCGACCATTGTCTGTACGACCGCGCCCCCCATCGCGTCGCCGAGCCGTGCCGCCATCGCGCGGAACGCTTCACGCACCGCGTCGGGAGACGTCAGCCCGAGCGTCACCGCACCGACGTCGCTCTTGTGCACGATCGCGCCCGAAGCCGCCTTCAACGCGACCGGAAACCCGAGCTTCGCGGCGACCGCGGCGGCGTCGTCGGCGGTGCCGGCGCGCTCGAGGCGCGCGTTCGGGATGCCGAAGCATGAGCACAGCTCCATGGCGACGTCGGGATCGAGCCACAGCCCGTCGGGGTGGCCGCGTAACGCGTCGGTCACCAGTGTTCGAGCCCGTTCGACGTCGATTCCCCCGATTGCGGGCACGCTGCCGGCCGGGCGCCGCAGCCATTCGGCGTGGGCAGCGGCCCGGGCCAGTGCCGCCGCGGCCGACTCGGGGAACGCGTACGACGGGATCCGCCGGCCGTGGTCGACGGCGTCGCCGGCTTCGGTCGCGAGGCCCTGCCGGCCGAGGAAGCACGCGACGACCGGTTTGTCGCCTGCATCTGCGGCGCCGGCGTTGATGGCGGCCGCAACCTCGTCGGCTCGCGTGACGAGCGGGGGGACGAAGATCACCACGAGCGCGTCGATTCCGGGATCGGCGAGCACCGTGCGGACCGCGCGCTCGTACACCTCCGCGCTCGCCGACGCGACGAGATCGACGGGGTTGCCCACGCTTGCGTCGGGCGACACGAACTTCCGCAGCGCGACCTGGGTCGCAGCTGCGAGCTCGGGCACCTCGAGGCCCGCGCCCTCGCACGCGTCGGCGGCGAGGATCCCCGGACCGCCACCGTTGCTCACGATCGCAACCCGTCGCCCCGGTGGGAGCGGCTGGTTCACGAGCACCTGGGCCGTGTCGAAGAGCTGCTCCATCGTGTCGACCCGGATGACGCCTGCCTGGCGGAACAGCGCGTCGACCGCGACGTCGGGCGTCGCGAGCGCCGCGGTGTGCGACGATGCCGCGCGCGTGCCGGCTCGGGAACGGCCGCTCTTCACCGCGACGATCGGCTTCGTACGCGAGATCCTCCGTGCCAGCCGGGCGAACTTACGCGGGTTCCCGAACGACTCGAGATACAGGAGGATCACGTCGGTGCCGGGGTCGTCTTCCCAGTGCTGCATCAGGTCGTTGCTGGACACGTCGGCCTTGTTGCCGACCGAGACGAACGACGAGACACCGAGCCCGATCGCACTCGCCTGCGCGAGCAACTCGATGCCGAGCGCGCCGGACTGCGACGAGAACGCCACCCGGCCCGGCCTCGGCGTGAAGGGCGCGAACGTGCCGTTCATGCGGACGGCGCGATCCGTGTTGACCACGCCCATGCAGTTGGGCCCGACCAGGCGCATGCCGTGACGGCGTGCGATCTCGGCGACCTGGCGTTCTGCGGCGCGGCCCTCGGCCCCCGTCTCGGCGAAGCCGGCGGTGATGATGACGAGCCCGTTGACCCGCTTCTGGGCACATTCCCTCACGACGTCGAGCACGTGCGGCGCGGGAACCGTGATGATTGCGACGTCGATATCGTCCGGAATGGCGAGCACGCTGGGCCAGGCACGGACGCTCGCAATGGAGGCGGCCGTCGGATGAACCGGATAGACGGGGCCGTTGAAGCCACCGGCGATGAGGTTCCGGAACAGCTCGTGGCCGATCGTGTTCGGCTGCCGACTGGCGCCGATCACCGCGATCGAACGCGGTGCGAGCAACCTCGCCATCGAGCGGGCTTCCGCCTGGTGCTCGCGCTGGTCCTGCGCGGCGCGTGATGCCGCGGTCGGCGCGATCGGGAACGCGAGCTCGACGACGCCTTCGGCGAACTGCCGGTCGACCTCGAAGCCGGCGTTCCGGAACACTTCGAGCATCTTGCGGTTCTGCGGCAGGGTCGACGCGACGAACCGGGTGATGCCCTGCTGGCGTGCGATGCCGGCGAGATGCTCCAGCATCAGCGTGCCGAGGCCGCGACCCTGCTGGTCATCCTGGACCGTGAACGCGACCTCCGCCCTCGTGGGGTCGTTCAGCCGGTCGTAGCGAGCGACCGCGACGATGTCGTCGCCGAGCTCGGCGACGAGAGCAAGAGTCTCGTCGTAGTCGACGCTCGTCAGACGTTCGAGCTGCCGAGCCGACGGGGCGGAGACCGGCGAGAAGAACCGAAGGTAGATGGAGTCGGCCGACATCCGTTGATAGAGCGCGAGGAGCGCATCGTCGTCTTCGGGACGGATCGGCCTGATGTGCACCGTGCCGCCGTCGGCGAGCACGACGTCGGACTCCCACTGCGCGGGGTAGGCAGCCGGCATCGCGAGCGAGCGTACTTCGCCGGAGCCGTCCGTCCCGCGGCGCCGCGCGACCGGTGGCACCAGCGCCGAGTAGCTTCACGGCGTGACCGCGCTCCCAGCACCGGTCGAGTCGCGCGAGGGCGACGGCGCCTTCGTCACGCCGCCGACGGGATTGAGCGCGGCCGAGGTGGCGTCGCGCGTCGAGCGCGGCCTCGTGAACGACACCGGCGAACGAACGAGCCGCACGTTCGCCGAGATCGTGCGCGCCAACGTGTTCACACGGTTCAACGCGCTCCTCGGCTCACTCTTCGTCGTGATCCTGATCGTCGGCCACGTGCAGGATTCGTTGTTCGGGATCGTCCTGGTCACCAACGCACTCATCGGCATCGTGCAGGAAGTGAGGGCGAAGCGCACTCTCGACCATCTCGCGGTGTTGAACGCCCCGCGTGCGCGCGTGGTCCGCGACGGCGCGCCGGTCGAGATCCCGGTGGATCAAGTCGTGCTCGACGATCTGCTCGAGTTGCGTACAGGGGACCAGGTGCCGGCCGACGGAACGGTCCGCGTGTCGCAAGGCTTGGAGCTCGACGAGTCGTTGCTCACCGGAGAGTCGGATCCCGTGCCGAAGCAGCCTGGAGACGAGGCGCTGTCAGGAAGCTTCGTCGTGGCCGGGGCCGGGCGAATGCAGGCGACCCGGGTCGGCGCCGACGCCTACGCGCGCCGGCTCGCTGACGAGGCGCGCCGGTTCACCGTTGTGCGTTCCGAGCTCGTCGACGCGATCAACAGGATCCTCAAATGGGTGACGTGGGCGATCGTGCCGACTGCCGCGGTGCTGGCGCTGAGCCAGTTCAAGGCCACCAGCGGCTGGCGGGAGGCGATGAGCGGCACGATCGCCGGCGTGGTCGGCATGGTGCCCGAGGGCCTCGTGCTGCTCACGAGCATCGCCTTCGCCGTCGCCGCGGTCACGTTGGCACGGCGGCGGGTGCTGGTGCAGGAGTTGCCCGCCGTCGAGGGTCTCGCCCGCGTTGACGTTGTCTGCCTCGACAAGACCGGCACACTCACCGAAGGAGACGTCGCGCTCGACGGCATCGAGCCGCTCGCCGACATGGACCCCGCTCCCGCGCTCGGCGCGCTCGCCTCGGACCCGAACCGCAACGCGACGCTGGCCGCGATCGCGGAGGCGTTCCCGCCGCCCGACCCGCCGTGGACCCGGAGCGGCACGATCGCGTTCTCGTCGTCGCGCAAGTGGAGCGCCGCGAGCTTCGACGGTCACGGATCGTGGGTCATCGGAGCGCCCGAGATGGTGCTCGCCGGCGTCGCCCCGTCGGATCCCGTGCGGGCCCGAGCCGACGAGCTCGCGGCACGCGGCAGGAGAGTGTTGGTGCTCGCGTATTCCGACTCGCCGCTCGTGGGCGAGAGTCTCCCCGAGCCGCTCACCCCGGTGTGCCTCGTCATGCTCGAGGAGAAGGTCCGGCCGGACGCCGCGGACACGCTGCGGTACTTCACCGAGCAGGGCGTGACGCTCAAGGTCATCTCCGGCGACAACCCCCGCACCGTCGGTGCCGTCGCGCAGCGGGTCGGCCTCCCGGGCGCAGATGACCCGGTCGACGCGCGCGAGCTGCCCGAGGGCGGCGACGAGCTCGCCGAGGTGATGGAAGCCCATTCGGTGTTCGGCCGCGTGACGCCGCACCAGAAGCGCGCCATCGTCGCCGCCTTGCAGTCGCGCGGACACGTCGTCGCGATGACCGGCGACGGCGTGAACGACGCACTCGCTCTCAAGGACGCGGACATCGGCATCGCCATGGGGTCCGGTGCCGCCGCGACGCGTGCGGTCGCGCAGTTGGTGCTCCTCGACAGTGAGTTCGCGACGATGCCCGGTGTCGTCGCGGAGGGACGGCGGGTCATCGCGAACATCGAGCGTGTCGCGAACCTCTTCATCACGAAGACCTTCTACGTGATGCTCCTCGCGATCGCGATCGGCATTGTCCGCTGGCCGTTCCCGTTCCTGCCCCGACACCTCACGATCGTGAGCTCGTTGACCATCGGAATCCCGGCGTTCTTCCTGTCGCTCGCGCCGAACTCGCGCCGGTACGTGCCCGGATTCATCAGACGCGTGCTGCGCTTCACCGGGCCGACGGGCGCGCTCGGTGCCGGCGCCGTGCTCGTCGCCTACTGGATCGCCCGCTCCAACGGGGTGACGCTCACCGAGGCGAGAACGGTCGCGACTGTCGTGCTCATCACGTACGCGATGTGGGTGCTGCTGGTGCTGGCGCGGCCGCTCAACTGGTGGCGCGGGCTTCTCGTTCTCGTGATGGCCGCGGCCTTCGTCGTCGTGATGGCCGTGCCGGGTCTGCGCGACTTCTACGCACTCGAGCTTCCCGCCACCGACGTGGTCGTCGAGACGCTCCTCGTCGCTGCGGGGGCGATCGTGGCGCTCGAGATCTTGTTGCGCGCGACGAGGTCGGCGCCCGCTGAGGCCGTTCCGCTGCGCAGCCGCTCCGCTTGACCGCGCGAACGGGGCTTACCTGCTCTCGCCGCGACTGAGCACGGACACCGCGTCGCGCGCGGCGACGCTTGCTTCGTCGACGTGAACGACCCACGCCGCGACCCGTGAGCCGGACGCGTCGACCCGTCCCTCGCGTCCGCCCGTCGTGGCGTCGTTGCGCTCGTGATCGAGCTCGATCCCGGCCCAGCTCATCCCCTCGAGGATGCGTCGCCGCACCTCCGCCGCGTGCTCGCCGATGCCGCCGCCGAACGCGACCGCGTCGAGGCCGCCGAGCACCGTCATGTACGCGCCCACGTACTTGCGCGCGCGGTAGCAGAAGAGGTCGACGGCCAACGCGGCGCGGGAGTCGCCGGTCGCCTCGGCTGCGAGCAGATCCCGCATGTCCCGGGACCGGCCCGACACGCCCAGCAGGCCGGAGCGGGTGTTCAGCTGATCTTCCACGTGGCCGATCGAGACGTGCTGGGCGCCGGCGAGGTACGCGGGAAGGCTGGGGTCGACGTCGCCCGAGCGTGTCCCCATGACCAGGCCTTCGAGTGGTGTCAGCCCCATCGACGTGTCGACCGATCGCCCCCGGTGGACGGCGGTGGCCGAACAGCCGTTGCCGAGTTGGAGCGTGACGAGCCGGTCCGGCGCCGCTCCATCGCGACTCAGTGCGGTCACGCGTTCGGTGATCGAGCGATGTGCGAGGCCATGAAAGCCGTACCGGCGAACATGGTGCCGCTCGGCTACGTCGAGATCGATCGCGTAGCGCGCGGCCCGGTTGGGCATGGTCGCGTGGAAGGCGGTGTCGAACACCGCCACCATCGGCAGCTCGCCGCCCAGTGCGTCTCGTGACGCGCGCAACGCGGCGAGGGCCGGGCGGTTGTGCAGCGGCGCGAGCGTGGTCGCCTCGGTGATCTCGCGCAGTACGTCGTCGTCGATGATCGCGGCCTCGACGACGCGTGTTCCCCCGTGCACGATGCGGTGCGCGACTGCGTCGAAACCGCGCGTCCTCGGATGACCGGCGCCGGTGAGCCACCTCAGCACGACTCGGATCGCTTCACCGTGATCGTCGGCCACCACGTCCTCGTCGACGGTGGACTCGCCTGCCTGGGCGCGGAGCACCGGTGATGCGCCGATGCGTTCGATCTCTCCGCGTGCCGGTCGGTCGACGATCTCTCCGCTGCTGTCGAGCACCATCACGTCGAATTTCAGAGACGAGCTCCCACAGTTGACCATCAGCAGTTCCACGCAACGATGTTCGCTCCTCGCCGTTTGCACTTCCAGACAGGCTCGCGCTCTCGTCCGGCGTTCCCGCCCCGAGCGGCTCACGGAGGGCCGTCCACCATGCGCTCCCAGCGACCCAGATGCCTCGACGCGCGTCCCCCTTGCGGGGTGGCCGCGGGCCGCCGTCCTGGCTCCAGAGCGCGAACGTCCATGCTGACGTGACCCGATGTCGCCGGCGTACCCGTGACGCCCCCGATGCGGCCGGTAGGCTCGACACCGACGCGGAGCGGTCTCGCGCCGACGCAGATCGAGGTGACGCGTGTCCGGTGAGCCCACACGTGTGTTTCTGCTCGACGACCACGAGGTCGTGCGACGCGGGCTGCGCGAGATGATCGACGTCGAGGACGACCTCCGGGTCGTCGGCGAGGCCGCAACGGCCGAGGAGGCGCTGGCGCGGATCCCGGCCAGCCGTCCGGACGTCGCGGTGCTCGACGTGCGCCTCCCCGATGGCAACGGCGTCGAGGTGTGTCGTGAAGTGCGTTCCCGCCACGCCGACATCCAGTGCCTGATTCTCACGTCGTTCGCGGACGACGAGGCGTTGTTCCAAGCGATCATGGCCGGCGCATCCGGGTATCTGCTCAAGCAGATCAAGGGTCCCGACATCGTCGAAGGCATCCGGCGTGTCGCGCTCGGGCAGTCGCTGCTCGACCCCTCGGTGACGACCCGAGTGCTCGATCGGCTCCGGGCGGGCCCCGAGGAGGACGAACGACTCGGGACGCTGACCGAACAGGAGCGACGGATCCTCGACCTCATCGCCGAGGGGCTCACCAACCGTCAGATCGCGCAGACGGTCCACCTCGCCGAGAAGACGGTCAAGAACTACGTGTCCAACCTGCTCGCGAAGCTCGGCATGGAGCGGCGGACACAAGCGGCGGTGTACGCGGCGAAGCTTCTCGAACGCCAGCCGCCGGGGCCCGACTGACGCCGACGTCACCGGCCCCTCTCAGCAGCTGACGGAGCCCGTGTCGCGGCGCGCGACCGGCTCCCGCGCCGGCAGCGGCCCGAAGCTGCCCGAGTGCGTGGACCCGAACTCCTGGGTCGCCCAGATCGTCCCGTCGGGCGCGCACACGACACCGATGCCGATGCGTTCCAGATTCGGCGCGAGCACGTCGTGACGGTGTGAGTCGGAGCGCATCCACGCCACGTGCAGCGCTCCGGCCGTCGTGCCCGGCGGTCCGTTGCCGATGTTCTCCGCGACGGCGACGAAGTGCGCGAGCAGCGGGTGCAGGTCGCTGTGGCGCAGGCCGGTGCGCGACATCTCCTCGCTCCAGGCGAACGCCCGTTGCGTGAGTTGCCCGTCCGGCGTGAGCACTCGCAAGCCGCGCGCGGCGCGCTCTTCGTTGACCCGCGTCACCAAGTCCGCGGCGATCGCCTGTTCGTGCGCGGTCGCGGCGTGCCAGACGACGGATTGGGCCGCGCCGGCGTCGTCCACCGTCGCCACGGCCTGCGTGCACGCGAGCCCCGCGGTCGCGAGCGCGACCAGCGAAGCGGCGACGGCGAGAATGCGGCCCACGCCGTCGTATCGGTCGCAGTCGGGACCTCCTTGACGCCGGCCGCATCTGCTGCCTTGGGACGATTTCGTGCCGTATCGCGTGAAAATCGTCCCAACTCGGTGGTCAGGAGGTGGGCGGCGGTGTGCTGGTCGGCGAGGCCGTGGTGGGCGGGGCGCCCCCGGGACCGCGGGCGACCTTCTCGGGGAACATCTCGTAGTGCGTGAAGTACTGCTCGCGCACGTCCGGTGCACCGGGCTTCGAGATGACGCGGTTCACGATCACGTCGTAGCCGGTCTCGCCCGGCTGCAGCACACGGGTCGACCCGGCCGGGAGGGTCGGATCGTCGACGTACTCCGTGGTCGGCGCCACGGTCTTGAGCACCAGTGGGCCCTCGGCCCGCACGGCGCGACCTTCGGAGTTCCCGTAGAACGTCACGCTGACCGACGTCGCCGAGTACGAGGTTCGCACGAGGATGCCCGACGCGGTGTCGTTCTGGAACTCGAGGTCGATCGAGCCGTAGTTCAGCGTCGCGTCGCGGCCGAGTGGATAACGGCTGATGTACACGAGGTGGGCCGCGTGCACGACGTCCTTGTAACCACCGAAGAACACGGCGTTCCAGAACGTGGTCGCGAGCTGACTGACCCCACCGCCGTAGTCCTCCCCGAAGCTGTCGCTGAGGACGACGGGCGCTTTCACGAACCCGCGCTCCGGAGTTCGTGGCCCGAGCGCGCCGTTGAGCGAGAACGTGGCATGGGGCTCGATCACCGTGTTGTCGAGGATGTCGGCGGCTCGATGGATGTTCTTCACGCGTGGTTCGCCGGCAGGGTGGCGTGTCGTGAACGTCGACACCTGCCCGGTGATGTTCAGCCGTTGCGCCCAGGCCGTGTCGTGGGCCGGCGCGGTCTCGCTCAGGCTCGCGGTCACGGCGCGCTCACCCCGAAGGATCGCCGGTGCCGCGGCAGTGGTGTCGAGGGTGCGACCCGATTTCGACGGCACCACGCTGACACGCGTGCCCTGCACCGCGAAGGTCGCGTCGACGGGGGGCTGCTCGAGCGCGGCGAGGCCGTCGCCGAGCGCGTGCCGCAACGCAGCACCGTCGACGTCGAGTACGACGTCGCGGTGCTCGACGCGCGTCGTCAAGGTCATCGCGAGTTGCGCGGGCGCGAGCGTGAACGGACGACCCTCGACAGTCATCGTCACGGGTGCCGCCAGCACGGCGCGCGCGCGTTGCGCGGCCCGTTCGTACGCGGCGCGATCCGTCGGGGGTGCCACGGCGCCGACCGGGAGGTGGATCACGCCGGTGCGCCCCGAGCGAAGCGCCGCTTCGATACGGCGGCGGGCGTCGTCACGAAGGAGGTGACGTCCGGGTTGCGGCGGGCGCACGAGCACATCGGTGCCGTGGAACTGGAGCGAGCCCGGATCGAGGCCGCGCGCCGCTTGCACGCTCCAGCCGTCGAGCACCCCTTCGAGCCGGAGACGGTCGAGGTGCACCACGAGCGGGACGCGCTCGGGTCGGAAGCGGCGTTCGACGACGTCGAGCCACTGCGCGAACACGTTGCCCCGCCGCCCGACCTGCCGCGCTGCGCGCACCGTCGCCGGGACGTCGACCGCGAGGCCGACGACGCTCGGGTCGACTGCGAGCCGCTGACCTCCGACGTCGACGGTGACCGGCCGGCCGGACAAGCGCGCTGCGAGCCGCGCGACGCGCGTCGTCGCCTCACCTGTCGACGCGTTGCCCACGGCCACACCGGCCACTTCGACGTTGCGGACAACCTTGCCGCCACTCGCCAGCGCCTCGCCGAGCACGACCCCGGCGAGCACGAGCAGCGCGCCCGCGAGGACGACTCCGCCGGCGAGCACGACCTGCGGCGAACGACGCGCCGCGGCTCGGGACCCGGGGTTCGTCGTGGCGCGGTCGCGCGAGGAGGTGTCGTGAAGGCCGTCGAGGGACAAGCGGGCCCAGGCTAGTGACCGCCCCGAGGCGTCCGGCACGCCCCGGGGCCCGTGCGCCCGGTCGTACCTGACCGAGCGGTCAAGAGAGCCGATACGATCGACCGGCTGTTCCGAGCGCTCTGGAGGATGCCTCATGGCCGTCGACGTCGCCGCCCTCACGCCCGAGCAGTTGCGCGAGCAGACGCGCGCATGGCTGCGCGAGAACCTTCCCGCGGGCTGGATGGAAGCGGTCGACACCGGCGACGACGCGACGTTCGCGCAGCTGCGTCAACAGCTCGACTACGACGACTGGTGCGTCCGGCTGGGCGAGGCCGGTTACGCGACGCCGACGTGGCCGGCCGAGTACGGCGCCGGGCTGTCGCTCTCGCCCGGTCAGGCCAAGCACGTCAACGACGTGCTGAGCCACTACAAGGTCCCGCGTCCCTTCAACATCATCGGCATCGGCATGGGCGGCCCGACGGTGATGGCCTGGGGAAGCGAGGAATTGAAGCACCGCCTCCTGCGCGGCATCGCGACGAACCAGGAGATCTGGTGCCAGCTCTTCAGTGAGCCCGGCGCCGGATCCGACGTCGCCGGTCTCGCGACGCGCGCCGTGCGTGACGGCGACGAGTGGGTCGTGACCGGACAGAAGGTGTGGACCACCCTCGCGCACGTCTCGCGCTACGGGATGCTCGTCGCGCGCACGAACCCCGACCTGCCGAAGCATCAGGGCCTCAGCTATTTCATCGTCGACATGCAGGCGCCCGGTGTCGACGTGCGGCCGCTCGTGCAGATGACCGGCGACGCCGAGTTCAACGAGGTGTACCTCAACGACGTGCGCATCCCCGACTCGATGCGACTTGGTCGTGAGGGCGACGGGTGGCGTGTCGCGATTACGACGCTCATGAACGAGCGTGTCGCGCTGTCGGGCGCGGGCTCCGTCAGCCACGAAGGCGTGGGCGGCAGCGGTGTGGAACGGATCATCGATCGGCACAAGCCGGTCACCGACCCCGGCTTCCGGCAGCGGCTCGCGCAGGCCTACATCGAGGGCACGCTCATCAGGCTCACCAACCAGCGGGCCGCGGCCCGGCGCAAGAGCGGCGCCGAGGCCGGCCCCGAGGGCTCGGTTACCAAGCTCTTCCAGGCCGAGTACAACAAGCGCCTCCAGAAGCTGGCGATCGACATGGAGGGCGCGGCGGGCATGGCGTGGGACGGGCCGGCCCTCGGCCGTCGCGAGCGCATGGGCCGCGTCGCCGTCGCGCCCGACGACGCCCGTTCGGTGCCCGTCGGATTCCTGCGGGCCCAGGCCAACACGATTGAAGGCGGGACGTCGGAGATCATGCGCAACATCCTCGGCGAGCGTGTGCTCGGCCTCCCCAAGGAGCCGGACAACTCTCGCGAGCTGCCCTGGAAGGACGTGCCAAGAAGCGGCTGAGCGGGCCCACGGTACGCCGGGCGGGCTTCGATCGGGTCCGGGCGGGGGAGAAGTGGCGCATGACCGCTCCTCAGCACCGCACCGGCGCCCGCGCCGCCTTCGTCGCCCTGCTCGCGTGCATTGCGCTCGCCGCCGGATGCTCCAGTTCCGCCGGCAACAAGTCGTCGTCCACCTCGACGCCGGCGGTCCGACCGCCGCGGCTCGGCAGCGCCGTCGGCGGTGCGCAGGCCGTTGCGCCCCCCGCGGCCGACTCCGGGATTCCCGGGGTGGTCGCCCGTGTCTCACCGTCGGTCGTGACGATCCTCACGTCGAGCGGGCTCGGGAGCGGTGTGGTGTGGGCCGCCGACGGAACGATCGTCACCGACGATCACGTGGTCAACGGCAACAAGAACGTGACGGTCGCGTTCGCGGACGGAAGACGCGTGGGTGCCACCGTGCTGGCCGGCGACAAGGTCACCGACCTCGCGGTCGTGAAGGCCGACCGGGCCGGCCTCCCCGCGGCGACGTTCGCGTCCGCGCTGCCGCCCGTCGGCGGGACCGCGATCGCGATCGGCAGCCCGCTCGGCTTCGAGAACACCGTGAGCGTGGGGGTCGTATCAGGGCTGCAACGGTCGGTTCCGGGATCGGCACAGCAGGGGACGCCCCTCGCGAACCTGGTCCAGACCGACGCCGCGATCTCTCCGGGCGACTCCGGTGGCGGATTGTTCAACGGCAGCGGGCAGGTCATCGGCATCAACGAGGCGTACCTGCCGCCGTCGACCGGAGCGGTCGAGATCGGGTTCGCGACACCGGTGACCACCGTGCAGCAGGTCATCCCGCAGTTGATCAAGAACGGGAAGGCCGTGCATCCGTTCGTCGGCGTCCAGCTCGCGCAGCTGACACCCGACATTGCGAGCCAGCTCGGTGTGAAGGCGCAGTCGGGCGCGATCGTGGTCAGTGTCGTGTCGGGGAGCCCGGCGCAGAAGGCGGGCATCGCCGAAGGGGACGTGATCACCGCGGTCGACGGCAAGTCCGTGAACTCCGTCGAGGACTTCGTCGGGACGCTCGCGAATCATCAGCCCGGCGACACGATCACGCTGACGATCGTGCGCGGCGACGCGACCAAGCAGGTGAAGGTCACGCTGAGCGAGCAGCCCGGGTAGCGCTCAGCCGGTATCCGGCGACCCGGTCGTGACAGTCGTTTGGCCGTTGCGTCCGTGCGCTGGCTTGTAGCCGAGGCTCCATGGAAACGCGATGATCGCCACCGCCATCGCGCCCGCGGCAAGCAGACCGAGCCTGCCGGCAGGGTGCGGTCGCGCTCGCGTGCGACCGTGGCGGATCACGTGCACGCGCCCCCACCACGCGACGATCGCGATCACGAGGGCCAGCGTGGCCCACGCAAGCCCCCGGGCGACGCACGGTACGAACGCAAGATCGCTTCCCGCCGCCTGGTTGAGGAGGCGATGCGACGCGCCGAACGGAAGCACGCCTTCGAGCGTCCCCCTGCTCGGCAGGCTCATCTCGATGCCCACCATCCCGATGAGCACGAGCGTGCCCTCGAGCTCATGGGGAACGATGCCCGCGATGGCAAGGCCGAACGGCACCGCGACGAGCGCGACGAGCAGCATGGCCACGATCAGTGCGACCGCGTTCTTCGGCGGAACGAAGGCCCACATCATGCCGGTGAACGCGGTCGCCAACACCAGGCCGAAGCTCGTCAGCAGCAGCACCCGGCCGGCGAGGAGCTCGGCCGGACGGTACCCGTCGAGCACGAGCCTACGGTCCACCGGCCGCGCCGCAAGTGCCGAGTACAGCGCCGCGCCCGCAATGGACCAGCTCAAGCCGATGCCGCCCGACGTGTAGCCGTTGCCGCCCTCGCCGAAGCGTGTCGACACGTAGAACGCGACGGGTAATGCGACGAGCAACACGAGCGCCAGACGCCGGCGCAACAGATCGCGTCCGAGCATTTCGGCGGTCGCGACGACGCGCCCGAGGGTCGTCACGCGGCGGAGGTCGTGACTGCGGGATGCAGTTCGACGACGCGGTCGACACGGTTCAGCTCCGCGAGCATGTGCGTCACGACGAGGACGGCCTTGCCCTTCGCGCGCCACTCGTCGACGTGATGCCAGAAGTTGACGTACGTGCCGTGATCGAAACCCTGGTACGGCTCGTCGAGCAGCAGGACGTCCTGGCCGCCGAGCAGCGCCAGCGCGAGGTTGAGCTTCTGGCGTGATCCGCCCGAGAGGTGACGGGTGACCTCTCTGCGGTGCACGGGAAACCCGAGCTCCTCGAGCAGTTGGTGCCCCACTGCGAGCGCATCGGCGCGAGTCATCCCGTGCGCCCGCCCGAACAGCACGAGGTGCTCATCCGCGTTGAGCAGGTCGAGCAGGCCCGGCACCTGCGGGCAGTATCCAATGGCGCCGTCGACGGTGATGGTGCCGCTGTCGGGCGCCATCAGGCCCGCGCAGACGCGAAGCAGCGTGCTCTTCCCCGCGCCGTTCTCGCCGATGAGCGCCACCGCCTCACCCGCGTCGAGGTCGAGGTCGACGTGTGAGAGCACGACGTGGCGCCCGAACCGCTTGGAGATGTCGCGCACCGTGAGTGAGGTGCCCATCGTCAGTACGTCCTTGCGCGCAAGGGCGCGGGCAGTCGTTCGGGCCCACATTGTGCCCCGGCCCGCGACGACCCACGGACTCGCGCCCGGCTGCGAGCCTGCGGTCGTATCGTCGGCGGATGGACCTGAAGCTGCGTGGGTTCCTGTACCGGCGGGGCGCCTCCCCGGAGGAGATCCGCCGGGCGGAGCAGGAGGGTTGGCTCGCCCTGCTCGCCGCGGACCGCATCGTGGTCCCCGGCCGGCCCCGCTACGACCAGGCCGAGGTGGCGGAGAAGGCGGGAGTCGAGCGCGAGGTCGCCGATCGCATTTGGCGGGCGCTCGGCTTCCCGGATCCGCCGGAGGGCCTGCCCGTGTTCAGTGATCGCGACGCGAAGGCGTTGCAGACGCTGATGGAGCGGGTCGGCTCGTCGCCTCTCACTCAGCAGCTCGACGGGTCCGGCGACATGCTCGTCGAGCAGACCCGTGCGGTCGCCGCAGGGCTGCAACGACTCGCCGAGCTCTTCTCGGATCAGCTCGCGGCTGCGATCGAGCTCGGGCGCGCGTCGGGGATGAGCGACGAGGAGTTGGCACTCGAGCTATCCGAGGACGTGGACTGGTCGACTCTCGAGCGATTGATCGATTACGCGCTGCGGCTCCAGACCCGTGCCGCGCTGTGGCGGAAGCTCGCGCAGCGCGGCACGGGCGACGAGTCGGGCGCACCGTTGACCGTCGGGTTCGTCGACCTCGTCGGATACACGGCGCTCAGCCAGACGCTCGAGCCGCCGCAGCTCGCCGCGCTCATCGCGCGATTCGAGGCACTCGCTTACGACACGGTGGCCGCGCGGGGTGGACGGGTCGTGAAGACGATCGGCGACGAGGTGATGTTCGTCGCCGACGCCGTCGAGGTCGGTGCCACGATCGCGCTGGCGCTCGTCGACGCGGTCGTGTCCGACCCGGCGCTGCCGGGGGCCCGTGCCGGGATCGCCAGCGGGCCCGTCGTCGCGCGTGAAGGCGACTACTTCGGCCCGACGGTCAACCTCGCCGCCAGGCTCGTCGGCATGGCCCGCAACGAGGCCGTCCTCACGTCAGGAGATGTACACGACGCGCTGAGCGCCGACGGCAGCTTCCGGTGGCGGCGGCTGCGCGCCGGAAAGGTCCGCGACATCGGGCGGGTGGAGGTGTGGCGCCTGCGTCCCGGTCGGGACGGCCGCACGCCGCCGGCCGATCCCTCCTGAACGATTCCGGGGCGGGATCGGGCAACACCGGCCGAACGGGTAGCTTCGTCGCATGGAAGCAACCCCCCTGTGCCTCCTGACCGTGCACGCCCATCCCGACGACGAGGCGTCGAAGGGAGCGGCGACCGTCGCCAAGTACGCCGCCGAAGGCGTGCGCACGGTGCTCGTGTGCTGTACCGGCGGCGAGGCCGGCGACATCCTGAACCCGGCGGTCGACACGCCGGAAGTCCGCGAGAACCTCACGCGGATCCGCATGCAGGAGCTCAACGCGAGCGTCGGCGCGATCGGCTACTCGACGTATCACCTGCTCGGCTACCACGACTCGGGAATGCCTGACACGGAGACGAACGCGCGGGCCGACAACTTCGCCAACGCGCCGATGGACGAAGCGGTCGGGCGACTCGTGTCGCTGATCCGGGCCGAGCGGCCGCAGGTGATCGTCACCTACGGCGACGACCGCAAGTTCTATCCGCATCCCGACCACATCAAGGTGCACGAGATCAGCGTCATCGCGTTCGAGGCTGCGGGCGACCCCGACCAGTATCCCGAGGCCGGCGAGCCATGGCAGCCGTCGAAGATGTACTACACGGGCTTCTCGGTCGCGCGGGTCAAGGCACTCCACGAGGCGTATCTGCGCCGAGGTGAGGAGAGCCCGTATGCGAGCTGGTTCGAACGCGGCTTCGAGGAGCGGCCCGACCGTTTCACGACCCTCGTCGACGTGTCGGATTTCTTGCACAAGCGCCGCGAGGCGCTCCTCGCGCACCGGACCCAGGTCGATCCCGAAGGCTTCTGGATGCGCCTGCCCGACGACGTCGTGCGCGAAGTGTTCCCGTGGGAGGAATACGTGCTCGCGCGTTCGCTCGTCGACACCGGCGTTCCCGAGGGCGACGTGGAGGACGACCTGTTCGCCGGTGTGCGCACGAGCGTGCGGCGGTAGCGTTCCGCCGGGCCGGCGCGCCCAACGCCACCGACAGGGGGAACACCATGGCGAAGTACCTCTCGCAGGATTGGCTCGATCAGGGAAGAAAGCTTGCCGAGTCGCAACCCGAGCGGGCCGGGGCGACGGCAAAGATGCAGTACGTCGTGACCGGCGGCCCCGACGGCGACATCAAGTACTACTGGGTGTTGGAGAGCGGCAAGCTGCTCGACTCGAGCCTCGGCGAGCTTCCCGATCCTGACTTCACGATGACGCTCAGCTACGCGGACTCCGTCGCGGTGCAGAAGGGCGAGCTCGACCCGAACGTGATCTTCATGCAGGGACGCATGAAGGTCACCGGCAACATGGCGAAGCTCATGCAGCTGATGCCGCTCACGATGTCGCCCGAGTACAAGCAACTGCAGGAGCAGGTGCGGGACATCACCGAGTACCCGTAACGGGCGGCCGCGCCTCAGTCGCCCGTCAGCACGAGCTTCGCGGTGCGGAACACGCGGCTGACGTGCGCGCCGGCTTTCGCATAGAAGCCCACGGGGCCGACCCACGAGATCTCCGTTTCGGTGAGGCCGTGCATCTCGGCGATATCGGCGCAGAGCGCACCGAGAACGGCATGGCCGATACCGAGCCCGAGATGCCCCGGGTCGGTCGCCATCGGGCCGATGTGACCGTGGCGGTTCACCGAGTGACAGCCGAGGCCCAGCGTCTTGCCGCCGGCGTCGCGGGCGACGACACACACGCCGTCGTCGGTGGCGCGCTGCACCTCGTCTTCCCACATGGGATGGTGCCGTCGCACGAGCTCGACCGCACCGTCGCCGTCTTCGCGCGTGATCACGACGCCTGCCGGCGCGGGAGCGCGGAACGCGGTCGAGATCGCCATGTTGAACTCGGCGCCGTACGGCTCGAACCCGCACTCCTCGAACAGCGACAGTGCCCCGGTGAAGCGGAAGTCGACCCCCGGCCATACGTAGCGGGGGATCGCGGTGCCGAGGTGCAGTTCGCGCGCGCCCTGTTCGCGCGCGTACTCCGCCGCCTGCTCGACGAGCGCGCGCCCGAGGCCCTGGCGTTGGCGCTCCGGCACGACCGCCAGGAGGATGATCCACGCGATGCCGTAGTCGCCGAAGTGCCGGACGGTGACGACCGCGGCCGCGTCGCCGTCGCCGATGGTCACCGATCCCTCGCCGCCACAGCAGGTCAACAGGTCGGCCGCGGTGAGGTCTTCGTCGGGCAGCGAGGCGCGTACGAGGTCGGCGAGCTCCGCCGCGGTGACCGTGCTCACGCCTTGCTCTCCGCGCGTTGCAGGTCTCGCAGCTCGCGGTAACCGACGAGGATCGCGCCCGCCCGTTCCACGAGATCGACGAGCGACGGGTCGCTCGTGAGGTACGCGTGGTCCTCCACGCGCCCGGCCCAGTCCGGGTGTGAGGAACGCAGCTCGTCGGAGTCGACGGCGGGATGCAGATATACCTCGGTGACGCCCGGCCGCAGATCGAACAGCACCCGCTCGATCCGGCGCCGCGCGCCGACCGGGCAGAGCACGAAGTGATCCGGATACACGACGCCTTCCTCGGCCGCGAGCCGCCGGTACGGGAACCCGATCGTGCGTTCGCCGCTCCGACCCGCCATGCGCAGCGGAAGTCCGAAGTCGACCGCGAGCTCCACGTAGACGTCGAAGAATTCCGGGCGCAGCTGCAACGTGCCCATGTGGCTGTCGAGATGGCTGACGTCGAAGCCCCAGTAGATCGCGCGCTCGACCTGTGCGCGCAGCTCCTTGCGGACCTCTTCGATGTCGGCGTGGTCCCACACGTCTTCGACCGTTCGGGGGAAGCCGCCGTCGCCGTCGAGGAGGCTCGGCGAGTGGGTGATCGGCCCCCAACGGTAGGTCTCCCATTCCGAGTTGAGGGTGAGGTGGACGCCGACGTCCTCGCCGCGGTATCCCGCGGCCGCGTCGCGCGCCCACGGGCACGGCACCATCAAGGATGCGCTCGTCGCGACGCCGTGACGCAGGGCGTCGTACACGGCGACGTTCGCCGCGCGCGTCGAACCGAGATCGTCGCAGTTGACGATCAGGAGTCGGTCGTCGGGCCGGTATCCGAGCCGCTCGGCCAACGTGAGCGCCGTCCCGTCGTTCACGAGTCGAGACGCTCCAGGATCGTGCCGGTGCCGAGGCCGCCGCCGCAGCACATCGTCACGAGCGCGAACGTCCCGTCGGTGCGTTCGAGCTCGTGCAGCGCGGTGGTGATCAAGCGGGCGCCCGTTGCCCCGACCGGATGACCGATCGCGATCGCGCCACCGTTGGGGTTGACCCGGTCCATGTCGGGCTTGAGCTCGCGCTCCCAGGCGAGCACGACGGACGCGAACGCTTCGTTGATCTCGACCACGTCGATGTCGGCCATCGACAGGCCCGCGCGCTCGAGCAGTACGCGCGTTGCGTCGATTGGACCGGTGAGCATGAGCACCGGGTCGACGCCGACGAGACACTGGTGCAGCACGCGCGCACGCGGCCGCAGGTCCAGCGCGCGCGCCTTCCCCGCGCTCATGAGCAACACGGCGGCGGCACCGTCGGAGATCTGCGACGACGTGCCGGCGGTGTGGATGCCGTCTTCGCGCGCGACGGGCTTCAACGCCGCGAGCGCCTCGAGTGACGTGTCGCGCAGGCCTTCATCGCTCTCGACGCGATGGGTCGCGCCCGACGGCTTGCCGTCGTCGCCGAGGTCGGGCGCGTCGATCGGCACGACCTCGGGGTCGTAGCGTCCCTCGCTCCACGCTCGGGCGGCTCGCTCCTGCGACAGCAGTCCGAACCGGTCCGCGTCGTCACGGGTGATCCCCCACTTCTCCGCGATCCGCTCGGCCGCCTCGAACTGCGTCGTCACCTCGTAGCGCGCGAAGTACGCCCGCGGGATCGGCCGACCCGGGCCCTGCTTCACCGCGGTGCCGAGCGGGACGCGACTCATCGACTCGACGCCGCAGCCCAGTGCGCTGTCGATCACCCCGGCGCCTATCAGAGCTGCGGCGAGGTTCGTCGCCTGCTGCGACGAGCCGCACTGCGAGTCGACCGTCGTGGCGGCCACGTGCTCGGGCAGGCCGGCGGCGAGCCACGCCGTACGGCCGATGTCGAAGGTCTGCTGGCCCGTCTGCGTGACGCACCCCGCGAGGACCTGGCCCACGTCTGCGGGGTCGATCCCGGCCCGCTGGATCGTGGCCCGCTGCACCGCGCCGAGCAGCTCCGCCGGGTGCATCGTCGCCAGGCCACCGTTGCGCCGCCCGAGCGGCGAGCGGGCGGCCTCGACGATCACGACGTCGCGGTCTTGGAGATCGGTCACGGGCAACATCCCTCCGCGTGCGGACCGGGCATGCGATGGTACTTCGGCCCTGTTCGCGCGGCCGCTGCGGCCGCATGCTGCGCCGGAACGGAAAGGTGGTCCGCGATGCGGCGAATCGCAATGGTCGGTGCTGTCGTGCTCGCAGTGGGTCTCGGTGCGTGCGGCAGTGGCTCGTCCGGGAAGAGCTCGGCCACGACGGCCGCGCCGTCATCGACGTCTTCGAGCTCGACCACGACGTCCGCGTCGACGGCGGCAACCACGACGCCCTGTCCCACCGGCGCGGGTATGGGCCCGTTGACGACGACGTCGGCCGCGACCGCCTTGCTGACGGACGTCGTGGTGCACACGGACACGCGGTGTGCCGACAAGGTCACCTTCTCGTTCAACGGCGGCGTCGCCGGTTACGACGTGTCCTACAAACCGGGGCCCTTCCACGACGCGGGCTCGGGCGCACTGCATGCGGTCAGCGGGAGTGCGTTCGTGGTCGTGCGATTCCATCCCGCGTGGATCGCCGACTTCAGCCGGCCTTCTGCGCCGCTCACGTACCACGGGCCCAAGTCGATTCACCCCGCGGGCACCCTGCACGTGAAGGACCTCGAGCTCGTCGACGCGTTCGAGGGCTACGTCACGTGGGTGATCGGCGTCGACTCGCAGCGTCCGCTCACGGTCACGTCGAACGCGTCGCTTCCGGCCGTCGTCGTCGCGGTGGGCTGAGACCGCCGCTCAATCCCCGGGCGCGCTTCGAACGTACAGGCGGCATGCACTCTGACGGGAGGCGTTCGCGCTCGCGCGCCCAGGTGGTGTTGTGGAGCTTCGTTGCGGTCGCCGCGGTTGCCGCGATGGCTGTCATCGCGGCGTGCAATGCCACTTCGAGTGGTCGGCCGGCGGCGACGGGCACGACGCGCGCCGCCGAAGACTTGGGCGTGACGCCGAACGACTTCCACAACCTGCAGTCGATGACGAAGGTGCGTGGGTTCTTCGTGGACAACCGGCTCGGTCACCTCGCCGCGGCGCTGCAGGTCGCGAACTCGCCGACCGGCGGCACCTATCCAGTTGGAACGATCATTCAGCTGGTGCCGCAGGAGGCAATGGTCAAGCGGCGACCCGGCTTCAGCCCGGCTACGCACGATTGGGAGTTCTTCAGCCTGAAGGTGAGTGCCGGAGGCACGGAGGTGGTGCGGCGTGGTGGTGCCGAGGTGGTCAATCAGTTCGGCGGCAGTTGCGCCGGTTGTCACAGTGCGGCCGACACCCGCTTCGACATGGTCTGCGAGCACGGCCACGGCTGTGCACCGCTTCCGATCAGCGACGCGGTCATTGCTGCCGTGCAGCGAGCCGATCCGCGCCCTCTGCGCCCGTGATCGCACACTGGTACCGATGCTCACGAGGCGAACAGGCTCAGCGGCAGTCGAGGATGACCTTGCCGAACGTCGTGTCGGACGCGACGAGCTCGTACGCCCGTTCTGCTTCTGCAAGCGGGACGACTTCCGCGACGACGGGTTTGACCGCCCCCGATTCGAGCAGCGGGCTGACGTCGGACGCGAACGCCCGCGTCGCGGCCGCCTTCTCCTCGTCGTCGCGGGCGCGCAGCACCGTGCCCATCACGGTGAGCCGCTTCGACATCGCGACCAAGATCGGAAACTGCGCGGTGCCGCCGGCGAGCGTGCCGACGAGCACGACACGTCCCATCAAGGCGGCGGCGCGCAGGTCCACTTCGAGGTACGGGCCGCCGGCGAGGTCGATGGTGACGTCGCAGTCGCCGGCGCGCTCCTGGATCTCGGTCGCGAGCGCGATCACATCGAGCGGCGAAGGCGCGAGGATGCCGTGGTGGAGGCCGATTCCCGCCGCGGCGTCGAGCTTCCACTGCTGGCGTGACGTGCCCACCGTCGTCGCGTCCAACGCCGACGCGAGCTGCACCACCGCGGTGCCCACACCCGAGCCGGCCGCGTGCACGAGCACGACTTCGAGCGGCTGCATGCGCGCCCGTGTGCACAACGCGTCGTGCGCGGTGATGAACGCCTCGGGCACGCCGCCGGCCACGACCGTGTCGAGTCCGGACGGCACCGGGACGCAGTGCGCGGCCCGCACCCGAACGTATTCGGCCTGGGCGCCGCCTCCGACGATGCCGAAGACGGTGTCGCCCACCGCCGGGCTGTCGACGTCGGCGCCCGCTTCCTCCACCACGCCGGCGAACTCCATGCCGGGGATGTCGGGCGGGGCGTCGGCGGGCGGTGGGTAGAGGCCGGCCCGCTGGAGCAGATCGGCCCGGTTGAGGCCCGCTCCGTCCACCCGCACGACCACGTCGGCGGGTCCCGGCTCGGGTCGTGGACGCTCCGTGACCGTCAACCTCCCAGCGTCGCCGATCACCAGAGCTCGCACGGCGGGGACCCTACCCGCCGGCCTCCGGCCTGCCTCCGGGGCGGCGCCCCGAAGCGCAGGTGGCGCCCGTGCTCGCCGTGGTCCCGATCGGGGCCCGACGGCGGTAGCTTGCCGGTATGGCGAGGTGTCCGCAGCCCCCCAGGGGCGGCCTCGACTTCCTCGACGACGAAGGCGAACGCGTGTCGCTCGACGTCGACGAGGCTGCGTCGCTGCTCACGCTCACCGACGGCCTCGATGCCGCGACGGTCTCGGCATGTCCCGACTGCCGCAGCCGCATCGTCGCGGTCGTGGCGTTGGTGGATCTGCTCGACCAGGCGCCGCCGCACCCGCGCGTGCCGGACCTCTTGGACCTCGCGGATCAGGCGCCCACGCTGCACCTCTACGTCGTCGACAGCGCCTCGAGGTGTGAGCACCGGCGCTGGCGGGATCCGGGTTTCGCCGAGTGGTTCGACGCGGTCGACGAGCCGTCGGTGCGGACGCACCGCCCGTAGGCGGGGAGCGCGACTACGCGCCGGCCGCGAGCAACGCGTCGAACGACTCCCGCATCGCGTCGAGCAACGCGCCGGAATCCGTGATTGCGGCCGGGTCGAGATGGACGCCCATCTGCAGTTCCCCGCGGTACGAGAGCATCGTGATGTTGAGCGGTACGCCTTCTCGCGGACCCATCGGGTAATTCGCCTCGATGCGCGCGCCACCCGTGTACAGATCCACCGGGCTGCCGCGCAGGTTCGACGTCGCGAAGTCGATGGTGGCCGACTGCACGCGTGCGAGCGAGAGCAGTACCGGCGGAGGCAATGCAGTCATGATCCCGGACAGCCCTCCAGCGGCTCCCAGCGCGGGCTCGTGGCGCAGGCCGGCAAGACGCGATCGCACCGCCGCGAAGCGCTCGACCGGGTCCTTCGGGATCACGGGCACGAGCACACGCGTCGGCACGAACGCGTTGCCCGGGCTCGTGTTCGTGCCCTCGCGGACGTTGACCGGCATTGCCATGCGAAGTTCGTCGACGGGCGCGCCGAGGTGCTGGTGGTACAGACCGAGCGCGCCGGCAATGCCCGTGACGTAGAAGTCGTTCAACGTTCCGCCGAGCGCCTTGGCCGCGTTCTTCGCCGGCTCGAACGGGACGGTGAACGTCTCGTAACGACGGCCGAGCGAGCGCGGCGCGAACAACGGCGATCGGGCGGAGTCGGTGATCAGCAGCTGCCGCCGCACGGAGGCCAGCAGCGCTGCCGCGTCGGCCGCGCGAGCCGGCGCGGCCTGCGGGTGGAGCAACGCGTTGGTGGTGGCGGAGATCGCGCGGCGCGCCATGCGCCCCTGGCGGCGTAACACGAAGCCGAGCGCGCCCGTCACGACGTCGAGCGCCGTGGTGCGATCGACCGGGTCGTCGGGCGCGGGCGGCTCGTACGACGCCGGCTCGATTCCGCGGTCGGCCGGGTCGGGCTCGAAGTCGACCATCGACAACGACAACCGCAACGCGCCGACACCGTCGGTCACGGCATGGTGCACCTTCTCGAGCAACGCGACCCGGCCGTCGCGCAGACCCTCGACGAGTGTGAATTCCCACAGTGGGCGGCTGCGGTCGAACGGCGTCGCCGCGAGGACGGCGGTGAGATCGAGCAGCTCGCGCATCCCGCCCGGCGCGGGAACGGCCATCTTGCGCAGGTGGTAGTCGAGGTCCAGATCGTGTTGCGGATGCCATTCCGGCGGCGCGAGCCGCAGGGGAGCCGGGATCACGCGGTCCGCGAAATGCGGCACGTCACGGAGGGCAGCGCCGATCTTCGCGCGGAGTCGGTCCTCGTCGGGCGCCGATTCGAGCACCGTCACGTTGACGAAGTCGGAACGCAGCCCGGGATCGGCGTCGAGCGTCCACATCAGGAACTCGGCATCGCTCATGCGGCGCACGATGCGACTCCCGACCTCGTGCGTGTGTGCCTCAACATCGTTCCAGGCTGGTGCGCCCGGCGCGCCCGTGCAAGCGCGTCGTCAGCGTGGGATCCGTGTCCGCTTGAATTCGTTGAACCGGTTCCACGAGAGCAGCTCGAGCATGCGCTCGAGGTCGTCGACGCGATTCCGTTCCATGAATCGCACGAACACGGCTTCCTCGCCCTCGATGAACGTCGGCACGCCGAACACGGCCCAGCGGTCGACCGCTTCGACGTGTTCGGCGGCGAGCGTCTTGAGCGGCCGGCCCGAATGGGCCTCCGCGCCAACCGCGTCGGCATCGAGGCCGACCTTGGCCGCGACCGCGCGCAGCACGTCCTCGTGCCCGAGCTTCTCCCCGTGGTCATGACGGGCGGCGAAGGTCTCGACGTGGAAGTCGAGGAAGTGGTCGGGGAACGTGTCGCGTACCGCGATGCCGTAGAGGAGCGCGAGGACGCCCGTCCCCCATTCGCTCGGTTCGCGTTCCCAGACCGGTGGAGCGCCCTCCTCGACGTGGGCCTGGTCGAGCGAGAACGGCACGAAACGGACGTCGAGGTCGGCTCCCTGCCGGATGGCGCTCACGACCGCCTCGTGGGCATTGCGGGCGAACGGGCAGCGATAGTCGAAGGTCACGGCGACGGAACGCGGCACAGGGCACCTCCTCGGACGCTGGATCCAACCGGATGGTCGCGGGGCTCATTCCCGCTCTTCCCGGTTCCCGCGAGCGGCAACCGGCTTCGCATCCTACGAGTGGGGGATCAGGCGCCTCGCCACGATGCCGAGCGCCAGGCCGAAGGCGGCGCCGGCCACGACATCGGACGCATGGTGCATCCGCACGTAGATGCGGCTCATGGCGACGAGGCCGGCCAGCCCGAAGTACAGCGGCCCGAGGCTGCTGCCTTCCGAGAGGACGACCGCGGCCATGAACGCCGACGTCGCATGGCCGGACGGGAACGCACTCGTGACCGGCCGCCGCATGCCGAACGGCAGGCGCCCTTCCGGCTGTCCGAGCTCGGGCCGGACCCGGCGGAACAGGCTCTTCACGACGCCGTTGGTGATGATCGACTCGCCCGCGATCGCGACCGCGAGCCGCAGCCCGCGGCTCGGGTCGCCCCGGCGCACCGACTGCACCGCGCCGAGCGCGAACCACAGGATGCTGTGATCGGCAGCGCTCGACAGCGAATAGAACAGCCGGTCGGCGACGGGGCTGTGATGTGACGCCGCCCATTCGTCGACGGCTTCGTCCAACCGGCGGACCCGCGTGAGCACTGCGTTGCTGGCCGGCCACTGTCTCGGCAGCGCCGCGGCGTCGGTGCGCCGGGGTGCCACGGAGACGGCGCGGCCGTCGCCCGATGCGGACGGTGCAGACATGGAGGCTTGGAGCCTACCGACCCGGCTCGGACGGCCCGACGCCGAAGCTCGTCAGCCCACGACTCCGGCCAGTGGCAACGTCGGCGAGATGACGGTGCCCGGGCCGAGCAGCTCGCGCGCCTCGGCGGGATCGCCGCCGTACGCCGGGCAGTACGGGCGGAACGCGCAGTACTCGCACAACGGCCCGGTACGCGGGCGGAAGTCGTCGACCGCGCACGCCCGTTCGATCGCCGACCACAACGCGTCCGTGCGGCGGGCCACGCCGGCCAGCGACTGCTCCGACGGGCGGGCGATGATCGCCTCCGGCCGGGACAAGTAGAGCAGTTGCACCCGCGCCGGCCGCCGCCCGAGCATCTGCTCGCACAGCAGCGCGTAGATGTGCACGCCGGCGAGCCGCGCCTGCTCACGCTGCTCCGACGGCACCGAGCCGGTCTTGTAGTCGGTGACGACCCATTCGCCGTCGTCGGCGATCTCGAGGCGGTCGATGATGCCGCGAAGCGTCACCTTGCCGACCTTGGCCGTGAGCTTCAGCTCGAGCCCGATGGGTCGGACCCGGGTCGGGTCTTCGAGCTCGAAGTACCGCTCGACGAGACGGGCTGCGTCGGCGTGGAACTCGTGCCGCTCGTCGGGTGTGAGCTCGAGGCCGGCGAACTCGGGATCATCGGTGAGCTCGACCGCCGCCTGCTCCAGGTCGGCGAGCGCGGCGTCGAGCGTGCGCCCGAGCGGCGGGCGGCACATCAGGAGCTCCAGCGCACGATGCACGAGCGTGCCCTTGCTGGCTGCCGGCGACGGCGGCTCGGGCAGCCGGTCGAGATACGCGAGCTTGAACGCGAGGGGGCAGTCCTTGAAGGCCGAGCACGAGCTCGGCGACAGCGAACCCGGCAGCGCCACGCCCATGTTTCGGAGGTTACAGCGGGGGTGTGACAGCTACGTGGATGCGGTCAGGGGCGCCGGGAGCCCCACGGGTGGCGGGTTTGGGGCGCGTCGACCTCGTCGTCGGTGAGGTCGAGCGGCGGCGCCGGGGCGATCGTGCCGCCGGTGACCCGATCCCGGTCTCTCGGGCCGATTGCGGCCTGGGCGTTGGCGTCAAGCGAGTCGGCGATGACCTCGAGCGCGCCGATCAGCGCCTTGCGCTCCTGGCTGTCGACCTCGACACGCATCGCGATCGCGTCACAGGCGTCGGCGACGCGGGTGAGCGCGTGCAGCAGGTCGAGCTCCCGGTTCTCGAACGCGGAACAGGCCGAGTCGAGCCGTACGGAGAGCTCCTGGGTCGTCTTCTCGCGCTGCTCCAGGTCCTTGTGCAGCCGGCCTTCCATGACTGCGACGGCATCCGCGAGCGACGCCTCGAGCTCGCTACGCGCGTGCGCGAGCTCGTGCTGCAGCGCTTCCAGGAGCTGGTTCCGCGAGCGGCTGCGCCAGTTGAACTTCACAGTGCACCCGCCTTGCTTCCCGACAATCGAGATCGACCGCCGCCCGGACGTTCCGGCGATAACCGTACGCCACTCGTGGAGATCATCGGAAACAGGTCGCGTCTTCCCAGGTCGGGCCCGCGGGATCGCCGGAGGCGGCGGTAGCGTGCCGTCCGTGAAAGTAGATACGGGGTTACCGGGCACCACCGACATCAATGCCATCGTGCAGGCCGCGCAGGATGCCGAGCAGTTGGGGTGGGACGCAGTCTGGTCGGCAGAAACGAGTCACGATCCGTTCTTCCCGCTGCTGCTCGCGGCCGAGCATACGGAGTCGCTCGAGCTCGGCACGGGAATCGCGGTCGCGTTCGCGCGCAACCCGATGACGCTGGCCAACGTCGGCTACGACCTGCAGGCGTATTCGCGCGGGCGCGCGACCCTCGGTCTGGGCAGTCAGATCAAAGCGCACATCGAGAAGCGATTCTCGATGCCGTGGTCGCATCCCGCCCCACGCATGCGTGAGCTCGTCCTCGCCATGCGGGCGATCTGGGCGTCGTGGAACAACGGCGACAAGCTCGACTTCCGCGGTGAGTTCTACAGGCACACGCTGATGACGCCCTTCTTCAATCCCGGGCCGAATCCGTACGGCGCGCCCAAGGTCTTCCTCGCCGCCGTGGGCGAGCGCATGACCGAGGTCGCCGGGGAAGTGGCCGACGGCATCCTCGTCCACGCATTCACCACCGAGCGTTACGTGCGCGAGGTCACGGTCCCCGCGCTCGAGCGCGGCTTCGCGCGCTCTGGCCGTCGGCGTGCCGACTTCGAGATCTCGGGCCCGTTCTTCATCGTGACGGGCACCGACGAGGCGGAGTTCGAACGTGCGAAGCAGGGCACGAAGCAGCAGATCGCCTTCTACGGATCGACGCCCGCGTATCGCGGCGTCCTCGAGCTCCACGGTTGGGGCGACCTGCAGACGGAGCTCAACGCCCTGTCGAAGCAGGGCGAGTGGGTGAAGATGGGCGAGCTCATCACCGACGACATCCTCGAGACCTTCGCCATTGTCGGCGAGCCCGAGGACGTACCCGGCCTGATGCTGCACCGGTACGGCGACGTCGTGGACCGGCTCAGCTTCTACGCGCCCTACCGCTCCGACCGCGATCGTTGGCGCAAGGTCCTCGCCGGTTTCCGCGAGGAGGCCGGTTAGCGGCCCGCGCTCAGGCGCTAGGGGGTTCGCGTCACCGTCTCGAACTCGGCGATCGAGTCGGCGACACGCGCAGGATCCTGCATCGGACCGAAGTGCCCCAGACCGGCGAACACCTCGAGACGGCCATGATGCAGTGCCTCGACGATCCGGCGCGCAAGTGCGGGAGGGATCGCATCGGTGAGCTCACCGCACGCGACGGTGGTCGGCGCGCCCACCTCGCGCAACCGCGCGAACACTCCGTTGCCCGGCCCCATCGCGTAGATCTCCGCTTCGTCTTCCGGGCTGCACTTCAACTCGACGCCGCCTTCGTGCGCGTCGCGAAAGCCATGCTGCACGTACGCGTGCAACGCGGCGGCGTCCAGCACGTCGAGCGGAGGCTTCGACGCGAAATTCCGTTCGGCTTCCTCCCGAGTCGGGAACCGGCTGCGCCGCCGGCGCGCACCACGGGTCAACGGGTTGTCGAAGTCGGGCGGGAGTGGTTCGAGTACGGGGAACATGATCGGCTCGTAGCACCAGAGCCGCGCGTAGCGTCCCGGATGGTTGGCCTCGTCGAGAAGCAGCGCCGCGCCGCCCTTGGAGTGGCCGGCGGCGAGCAGACGGGGGTGACCGTCGAGGTCGAGATGGCGCGTGACGGCGTCGACGTCGTGTGCGAACCCGTTCCAGTGATAGCCGTTGGGAGAGCGGCCGCTGTCGCCGTGGCCGCGGAAGTCGAACGACCACACGCGGTAGCCGCGCTCGACCAGCCGTTCGGCCACGGGCGCCCAGGACAGGCCGTGGAAGCCGGTCGGGTGGGCGAGGAGAACCGGCACGCCGTCGCCACCCCATGCGTGGACCGCAATCGGGACCTCGCCGCTGCGGACGATCTCGGACTTCACGGTCGGCGCGGGCTCACGGTCGGCACGGTCGCGCATCATGGCGCGCGACGATGAGCGGGTGGGAACCGACCACGATGCGGTGGTGGCACTCAACGCGGCGTATTACGCGGCGTTCGAGGCCCGTGATCTCGACGCCATGGCCGACCTGTGGGAGCGCACGGAACGGGCCACCGTGACCCACCCCGGATGGCCCACGCTGCACGGCTGGGCAAAGGTCGCCGGTTCCTGGGACGCGATCTTCCGCAACACGCCGTACATCCAGTTCTTCCTCACGGACGAGCGGATCGACGTCAGCGGCGACACCGCCTGGGTCGTCGTCGAGGAGAACATTCTCCAGGCTGTCGGCGCGGGTGGCGCCGTCGAACAACAGGAGTTGTCCGAGGCGCGTGTTGCGGCGATCAACGTGTTCGCCCGCACCGAGGGGCGTTGGCGGATGGTCGTGCACCACGCCTCGGCCGTCAACGTCTGAACCCGCGGCGCATCCGTCAGGTCACGGGCGACTGCTTCTTCGCCTTCTCTTCCGCGTGATCCTGGATCGCCTGCATGATCGACGTGGCGGCCTGGTTCACGAAGTAGCTGCCGCTACCCGTCACCCACTCGCACGACGCCGCGGGAGCCTCGAGCTGGTCCTGGAAGCGCGGCATCACGTACTGGGCGAACAACTCGAAGCTGTGCTTGGTCGCCTGAGGGTTCGCCCACTCGTGCCCGAAGAACAGGAACGTGCCGAAGCCGCCGCTCTGCTCGACGAGCGACTCGATCTTCGCAATGGCGTCGTCCGGTGTGCCGATGACCGCGAACCCGTCGGCGTCGACATTCTCGATGATCTCGGCGGCGGTGTCGCCCCGCACGGGGCCGGCAGGCAACACGTGGGTGAAGTACTTCGAGAACTCGACGATGCCGTACTCGACTTCGCGCCGCGCCTGCTCGCGCGTCTCCGCAAGATGCATCGGGCCGACGAGCCGCCACTTGCGACGGTCCGCTTCGTGGCCGTGCTCCGTCGCGGTCTCGGACCACGCGTTCCAGTGCGTGCCGAGCGCGTCGAAGCCCTGCGCGGTCGTGGCCGCGATCGACAGCAGACCTACACCGTGACGACCGGCCGCGACTGCGCCGGTGGGGGAGATCGAGGCCGCGACCGCGATGTCGAAGCACGGGTCGCTGTAGGGCCGGAGCTGCAGGCGCGCGTCGCGCAACGTGAACCATTCCGTTTCCATGGTCACGGTGTCACCACGCAGCAACCCCATGATGGCTTCGAGCCCCTCGTGCATCCGCGGCCGTTGCTTCTCGGCCGGGATACCGAGCATGTGCGCGTCGGATGTGAGCTGCCCCGGCCCGCAGCCGAGCATGGCGCGGCCGCGTGTGAGATGGTCGAGCAACACCATGCGGTCGGCGAGCAACAGCGGATGGTGGTACGGCAGCGAGTTGACGCCGGTGCCGAGCTTGATGTGACGCGTGCGCTCGGCCGCGGTCGCGATGAACACCTCGGGCGAGGCGATGATCTCGTAGCCGGCGGAGTGGTGCTCGCCGATCCACACCTCGTCGAAGCCGAGCGCGTCGAGATGCTGGATCAGGTCGAGATCGCGCTCCAACGCGAGAGTCGGGTTCTGGCCCGTCGGGTGGAACGGGGCGAGGAAGAGGCCGAATCGCATGCGCATGACTGCTCATTCAAGCATGGACTCGGTACGCGTCGACGGGGCAGAGGGCGCGATGCGGGCGTTCATGCGTGGAATTGTGTCGCTCAGCGACGCGGATCCACGCACGAACTCGTCGAGGCGGCTACGGCAGGTTGGCCTGAATCCACGCGTCGAGCGCGGGGCCGCTCTCGAAGCTGGTGATGAGCGCGTACCTGGGCTCTCTGCCGGTGTGGCACACGACGTGCCAGAGGCGTTGGGTGTCGACGACGAAGCGGGAGCCGCGGTGCAACGGCACGCGCTGCTCGGTGGACGGGTCGGGAAGTCCGTCGGCACCCTGCTCCATCAACACCATGAAGCTGTCGGGGTTGTCCGTGAGCTCGAGCCACGCGCGCACGACCCATCCCTCGCCCGGTGGGTTGAACCGGTTGTTGTCGTCGCGGTGGATCTGGCGCAGCGACGTCTCGTAGTCCTGCGGCTCGAGCTTGATGATCCGCACCCGTCCGAAGTCGGCGCCGACCGACTCGACGTAGCGTGCGATCGTCGGAGACTTCACCGCGTTCGACGTGAACATGCCGCCCTTGTCCGGCCGTTCGTCGCCCGGCTTCCAGAAGCCGCGGCAGTCCAGCTCCCCGTCGGCCGTCGCGATGGGTGCGAAGTTGGTGTCGCCGCCACTCTTCCAGTCCATGTACTCGAGCGACAACCACTCGGGCTCCGGAATGGAGTCCTCGAAGTCGCGCAGCCTCACGAAGCCGTGTTCGTCGAAAACGGCGAGGCGCTCGTGCGGCGTGTCGAGCGGGATGTCGGTGGACCAGTGCGGCGTCGTCAGCAGCTCGTGGACCTGCACCATGAACACGAGTGTACGGGCCGGGCCGGTGGGTTCCGTGGTCAGAAGTCGAAGTCGCCGGTGGCGGCGAGCACGTTGCCGTCGTTCGCGTAGGCCGCCCGGACGTTGCGGGCGATGAGGGCCTGGTGGACCTCGTCGGCGCCGTCGACCAGGCGCGCCGAGCGTGCGTGACGCAGCATCGACTCGAGCGGCGTGTCGGTGGAGTACCCCAGCGCGCCGTGCACCTGGATCGCGCGGTCGACCACTCGCCACAACGTGTTGGCGACGTGATGCTTCGCAAAACTGACTTCTTGGCGGAACGGCAGGCCGTGCTCGATCTTGTACGCGGCGTGCAGCACCATCAGCTTCGCCGAGTACAGCTCCATCGCGGAGTCGGCCATCATCCACTGGATCGCCTGCTTGTCCGCGAGTGGTGCGCCGTGGAGCTCACGCTTCTCGGCTCGGTCGACGAGCAGCTCGAGCGCGCGCTCGATCTGACCGATCCAACGCATGCAGTGCGCGAGGCGGGCCGGCCCGAGTCGGGCCTGACCGAGCAGGTGGCCGTTGCCCCGTCCACCGAGGATGTTCTCGTTCGCCACGCGCAGATCGGTAATGCGGACCTCGCAGTGGTTGCCGTGACCCGCCATCGTCTCGATGTCGCGCACGACCTCCCATCCGGGTGAGGGCAGGTCGACGATGAACGCCGTGTTCGATGCCTGGGGCGGGTCGGCGTCCGGGTCGGTCTTCGCGATCAAGATCGCGAACGAGGCGCCGCGCGCGCCGCTCGTGAACCACTTGTGCCCGTTGATCGCCCACTCGTCGCCGTCCTGCACCGCGAACGTACGGATTCCGGTCGGATCGGATCCGGCCACCTCGGGCTCGGTCATGGCGAAGCAGCTGCGAACGCGACCTTCGAGCAGGGGACGGAGGTACTTCTCCTTCTGCGTGTCGGTGGCGTGGTGCAGCAGCGTGTGCTGGTTGCCTTCGTCGGGCGCCTGCGCGTTGAGGATGAACGGACCGAAGTTCGTGCGCGCCGCCTCCGCCGACACGAACGCCATCGCGGTGATCGACAGGCCGAGGCCGCCCCACTCCTTCGGCATGTGCGGCAGCCACACGTCCCACTCGTGGGCCTTCTGGCGCAGCTCCACGATCATCCGCACGACGTCCTTGCGGTCCGGAACACCGTCGGGCGCGTCCGCGTAGAGCTTCTCCTCGGCCGGGCGCACCTCGCTCTCCATGAAGTCGCGGACCCGCTGCCGGATCGCCTCGACGTCGGCCGGAAGCGTGAAATCGATGCTCATGGCTCCCTCCGTTCCGTCGTGCCGGGCATCCGCCCACTCCTGCACTCCGTCCGCACGGTGCTCATAGCTCCCTCCGCAGCGCCCTCTCGGCCGTCCGGCCAGGGCGCTGCTCCGTCCGCACGGTGCTCATAGCGGCGAGTGTTCCGTCGGCTTGACCGGGTGGTCAAGCGGGGCGAAGCTCGTCTCATGCTGGCAGCGGTCGCCCGAGGGCAACGTCTGGCCGTCGAAGAACTGCCTGAGCCGGTGCTCGACAGCGGTGACGCGCTGGTCGCCGTGCGCGCGTGTGGCATTTGCGGGTCCGACCTCCATGCCCTGCGGCACGGCTCGAACATGAAGGCGATGATGGAGGCCACGGGCCAGCCGAGCCGGTTCGACCCCGACCGCGGCTACGTGATGGGTCACGAGTACGCGGTGGAGGTGCTCGAGCTCGGCCCCGACACGGCCGGCGTTCCCGTCAAGCCGGGCGAACTCGTGGTTTCGATGCCGGCCGCGCTCGGTCCGTCGGGTATCGAGCCGATCGGATACTCCAACAGCTACGGCGGCGGCTACGCAGAGCGGATGCGGGTCACCGCGGGCATGTGCCTGAAGGTGCCCGACGGCCTCGACGCGCGCCGGGCCGCGTTGACCGAGCCGATGGCGGTCGGGCGTCACGCGGTGAACAAGTCGCGTGTGAAATCGGGCGAGAGCGCACTCGTGCTCGGGTGCGGGCCCATCGGCCTCGCGGTGATCGCGTCACTCACGTCACTCGGGGTCGAGCCGATCATCGCGGCTGATTTCTCCCCGCGACGTCGCGCCCTCGCCGCACTGCTCGGGGCGCACGAGGTCGTCGACCCCGCGAGCGAACCCGCGATCGACGTGTGGCGGCGTGTCGACGGCGGCCGGCATCCGCTCGTCATGTTCGAGGCCGTCGGTGTGCCCGGCATGCTCGAAGCCGTGATGCGCGACGCGCCGCCGCAGACTCGCGTCCTCGTCGTCGGCGTGTGCATGGAAGCCGATCGCATCCAACCGATGATGGGCATCGTGAAGGAGCTCGAGCTCGTCTTCGCGTTCGGCTACGACCCGCTGGAGTTCCAGGGCACGCTCGAGGCGATCGCGGACGGAACGTTGACGGTCGACCCGCTCATCACGGGGGTGGTCGGTGTCGAGGGTGTTCCCGCCGCGTTCGACGCGCTCGCCGATCCCGAGGATCACGTCAAGATCCTCGTCGAGCCGGGCGGCCCCGCGGTCCCGGCCGCGGTCTGATTCGGCGTTCCGGCGTCACTTCGCCGCGACTGTGCGCGTGAAGTGACGCCAGAGTCGATCAGTGCTCGCGGTATGCGCCGGCGGCCGTGAACATGCCGGGCGACCACCGACCCGGCGTGCCGGCGATCGCGCGGGGATAGTCCTCGAACATCCAGCGGCCGAAGTTGCGGCGGGTCCACCGCGTGAGCGACACCGCGCGCACCGCGCCGCGCGCAGCGAACGGTGAGCCGAGGACGCGCTGGAGCACCGCCGCGAACCGCAAGTCCGTTCCGAGCGCCCGCATGACCGACCGCTCGTAACGGCGGCGTACATCGGCGCGATCACCACCGCGTGCGATCGCCGATACGGCGAGCTCTCCCGTTTCCAGAGCCTGCGCGATCCCTTCGCCCGTGAGCGGGTCGACGACCGACGCCGCGTCGCCGGTGAAGAGCACGGGCCCGTGCGCGAGGCGCGACGCGTCGAGCGCGCTCGGGATCGGCCACGCGCGGTGCGGCGCCTCGGGACGGGCCGCGTCGCCGAGCGCGGCGCGCAAGCCGGCGCGCTGGAGAAGATCGGGCCACAGCGCACGGAGCTGCTTCCCGCTCACGCCGGGCCCGCGCAGCACACCGAAACCGACGTTGGCCCGTCCGCCCGGCAGCGGGAAGGCCCACGCGTATCCCGGAAGCAGGTCCGGCTCGAAGACCACCCACAGCCGCGGGTCGTCGACGCCGGCGAAGTACTGCCGTACCGCGTGCCATGTGCCGAGGTCCGGCTCGCGACCGCCAGCGACAGCCCGCCGCGTCGGTGAGTAGTGCCCGTCGGCCGCTACGACCCAGTGGGTCTCCAGTGCGTCGTCTCCGGTGACCGAGACCGTGACCGGGTCGCGGTCACCGCCGTCGACGCCGTGCACGGCGGACAACGCGACGCCCTCTCTCACGTCGACGCCGCGACGGCGGGCAAGCGCAACGAGGGCGGCGTCGAGCTCCGTGCGTGGCACGACGGCTGCGTACACACCGCGGTCGGGCATGGGCAGCGTGACCCGTCGCCCGCTCGGCGACACCAGCACCGCCTCGGAGACGACCCCGACCGAGGGCAGCGCCGACAGTTCGAGCCCGAGCCGTTCCAGGCCTCTCAGCGCGGCAGTGGTGAGCCCGTCGCCACAGGTCTTGTCACGCGGGAAGGTCGCCTTGTCGACGACCACGACGTCGAGGCCGGCGTCATGCGCATGGAGCGCGGTGGAGATGCCGGCCGGGCCGGCGCCGACGACGACGAGGTCGTGAGGGCGGCGGCGCTGCATGAGGCCGACCATACCGGCCGGCCGGCCGATCTCACGCTGTGCGGCGCCAGTGCCCCTCGAGTTCACGAACCGCACTCAAGAACGGGGTCGCCGTGCGCCGATGACCACTCGCGATGAGGAGAGGACGATCGTCGTGACGAGCACGCCCCTTGTCGACGCGCCGGCGCCGTCGATCCCGCACGTCGACGGGCGCATCCTTCGCATCACCGACGGCACCCTGACGGTCGACGACATGCTGCGGTTCGCGGGCAGGAGCGCGTACACGGGCGCCGTCCGGGTCGAGGCCGCGAGCACCGGTGAGATCGTCGTCGACGGCGGGCGTGTGGTCGGAGCGAGCCTCCGCGGCGGCGTCCAGTTCGACGACGTGCTCGCGCGCCGGGCCGGGCCGGACCCGTCGCCCGAGGCAATAGCCGCCACCGTGCTCGAGCACGTCGTCGACGTGCTGCTCGAGCTCGAGCTGGCGAGCACGGGCACGACCACGCTCGAGCTCGCGGGCGGCGCGGCCGTGCCTCTGGCGAACGGCGTGGGCCTCGACGTCGAGCGGGTGCTCGACGCGAAGCACGACCGGCTACGCGAGTGGAAGCACATCGCGGCGCGCATGCCGGCCGCGAGCTCGACGTTGACGCTCGCCGCGAACCTCCCGCCCGACCCGATCACCATCGACGGCGACGACTGGCGGGTGCTCTCCGCCGTGCGCGACGGCGCGACGGTTGCGCGCGTCGTGCGCGCCGTCGGGATCGGTGCGTTCTGCGCGTGCCGCTCCGTACTGCGTCTGCTCGACGCCGGCGCGCTCGAAGTGGCCACGGAGCATTCCGCGCTCGACAGGGAGACATCGTGATCCGCAACCTGACCTTCCGCTCGAAGCTGATCCTGCTCGTGGCCGTGCCGCTGTGCGCGCTCGTCGCCGTGACGGTGCCGGGTGTCACGAGCCGGCTGTCGGTCGTGCGCGCCGAGACCCGGGCCCAGCACCTCCAGGGTCCGTCGGCCGCGATCACGCAACTGGTGCAGGCCCTCGACAACGAGCATGCGCTCTCGAACTGGTACGTCGCCACCGGTGACCTGCGCGTGGTGGCTCAGCTCAAGGCCGCGCGCACGCAGACGAACCGCGCCGTCGCGGACCTCCGAACGCGGGCTCCGGAGTTGCGCGTCGCCGGCGCGGACTCGGCCGCGGGAAGTGTCAATGCATTGCTCATCCGGATGCAGCGCGCCGGAAAGACGCGCCAAGCGGTGGACCGACGCGACGCGTCGCTCGAGTCACTGAACGGTTACTACGAGGACTCGGTCCGCGAAGCGCTCACGACCGTCGACGCGATGGGCTTCTCGCTGCGGGACGCGAGCGAGGTGGCGAACCTGCGCGACTTCGCAACCGTGCTGCGGCTGGCCGCGGCGGCCGGGCAGGAACGCGCACTCCTCACGGCGGGATTCGCCCAGGGGCTGCTGCCTTCGGCGCTCCTGCAGGACGCCGTCGGCGCTGTCGCGGCCCAGGACGCGTACCGAGCGTCCTTCGAGGGCCAGGCCTCCGCATCGTTGCGGAGTGCGTTCGCGGCCCGGATCCGTTCTGGGGGGTCAGTCTCGGATCCGGTGCGCGCCCTGCGCGGCGCGGCGTTCGCCGGGCACCTCGGTGGCAACGCCGTTGCCGCGCAGCGGTGGTACGACGCGAGCACGAAACAGACCGAGGTGCTGTTCGCGGCCGCACGCGGCGTACTCACGCAGTCGGACCACTTCGGTACCGGCCGCAAGAACACCGCACAGAGCGAGATGCTGGTCTACGGCGCGGGCGCACTGGGTGCGCTGCTGCTCGCACTCGGTCTCGCGTTCGTCATCGCACGCTCGGCGACCCGCTCGATTCGCCGGCTGACCGCTGCGGCCGACGACGTGACGGAGCGGAAGCTCCCGCATCTTCTCGACGCACTGCAGTCGGGCGGTGTGCCGAGCGACATCGCCGACGTGACCCCGGTGCCGGTGGAGTCCCGCGACGAGATCGGCGCGCTCGCACGTGCGTTCAACGAGATGGAGCAGGCCCTGGTCGACGTCGCACGTGAGCAGAGCGTGCTCCTGCGGCGGGGCGTCAGCGAGCTGTACGTGAACCTGGCCCGCCGCAACCAGAACCTGCTCGAGCGCCAGATCCGCATGATCGACGCGCTGGAGCGCGACGAAGCCGATCCCGACCGTCTCGGTGAGCTGTTCGGCGTCGACCACCTCGCGACGCGCATGCGCCGCAACGCCGAGAGCCTCCTCGTGCTGGCCAGCGCCGAGGCGGCGCGGCAATGGGGCGTGCCGGTCCCGCTGCGCGACGTCGTGCGGTCCGCGGCCTCGGAGATCGCCGACTACGCGCGCGTCGACGTGGTCGGTCTCGACGACAGGTTGCAGCTGACCGGCGCGGCCGTAGTCGACGTGACACACCTGCTCGCGGAGCTCCTCGAGAACGCCACGAGCTTCTCGCCGCCGGACTCGCGTGTCGTCGTTGCCGGTGAATGGCGCGACTCGTCGTACGTGCTGTCGATCACCGACCGGGGCATCGGGATCGACGACGCCCGTGTCGAGCTCGCCAACCGCGTGTTGTCGGAGCCACCGGCGCCCGGGCTCGCCCTCTCGCGCTCGCTCGGTCTCATCGTGGTGTCGCACCTCGCCGGGCGCACAGGTGCTGCGGTCGCGTTGCATTCCGATGGTTCCGGAACGACTGCCTCGGTGACTCTGCCGGCGTCGTTGCTCGCGACGCCCGGCGCGTCGGATCCGTTCCCGGGGTCCGAGAGCATCCCCGCCCCGACAGCGGACGCCTCGACGCCGGCGACGGCTGTGTCGGGCCCGGTGTCCGCGGTGATCGAGCTGCCGGCAGCCGGCCGAGACGACGACGCGACCGAGACCTTGCCGCGTCGCGTCCCCGGCGCGACCGCAGGCGTTCAGGGGGCACCACCGGCCGGCCTCGGACGTGAGGAGCGCCCGCCTGCGCCGCCCGCGCCTGTCGAGGCGCGAGACACGGCGCTCGACGACACGTTCACGCCTCCGCCCACGCCGCCTCTGCCGCCCTTGGCTCCGCCGCCCGCACCGAGCGTGCCGATCCCGGTGGATTTCCACGTCTTCGACGAGCCGGGCGGAGCCGACCAGCCTGCCGACACGGATGGTCAGAGCGGCGACAGCGTCGACAGCGCGCAAACGAGCCTCGTCGACGACTTCCTGCCCCACGCGTCGGATACGTCCGCCGCGTCGACCCGGCGGGCCCGTCGCCGCTCACCGCGGCCCGCGCGCATCGAGCGTGCGTCGCGGTCGCGGGGGCGGATGCGGCGGAACCGTGACGGCGGCGTGTCGGACGAGTGGCTCGATCCCGAGCGTCTGTCGACCGACGCGGACCAGGGCGTGTCGTGGCTGCGTCCCGAAGAGCCGGCCCCGGCTTCGGGTCACCCGGTGGCCGAGCAGGTCGCCGCAGTCGACCGACCCGCGCCGCCTGAGCAGGACCAGGAGCCGCGAGACGACGACCTCGACCGCGCCGCGGCCGGGCGACCGCTGACCGCCGCCGGCCTGCCGCAACGCCAGCCGCGCGACGCGGCCACGGCAACGCCGCCCGGGCCGCCCCCGGACGTCGCGAGCTCGCGCGGCGAGACGCACGACGCTCCGGCGAACCGCGCACCGGAACAGGTGATGGAACTCCTCGCCCGCTTCGAGGCCGGCCGTCGTCGGGGCGCCTTGGACGCCCACAACGAGACCGCACCGACCGAGGCGCGCGTGCCCGGAAGACCGGAGGACGACTGATGCAGACGCTCAGCACCGACGCCCGCAACCTCAACTGGCTGGTCTCGAACTTCGTGGACCGCGTCGCCGCGGTCACCGAAGCCGTCGTCGTCTCGTCGGACGGCCTGCTGATCGCGATGTCGGAGTCGATCGAGCGCGCGGTGGGCGATCGGCTCGCCGCCGTGGCCGCCGGCCTCATGAGCATTGCGAGAGGTGCCGGGCGGCCGATGGGCTCCGGCGCCGTACGTCAGATCGTCATCGAGCTCGAGCACAGCCTTCTCGTCGTGATGTGCATCAGCGACGGGTCCGCGCTTGCGGTCAATGCGACACGTCCGTGCGACATCGGCCTCGTGGCGTACGAGATGGCCGTGTTGGTCGAGAAGGCCGGTGCCGCGCTCACACCGCAACTCGTAGCCGAGCTGAAGGCGGCGCTCCCGCAGTGAGCACGTCCACGGAGTCGCGCGACGATCCCGAGAAGATGGACGGGCCGGAACGACTGGTGCGTCCGTACGTCGTGACGCGCGGACGGACGCACGCCGCCGGCCGCGACGTTCCGATCGAGACCGTCGTCGTCGCCGAAACCCCTCACGGGCCGCTCCCGGCCACGATGCCCGTCGAAGCCACGATGATCGTGACTCTGTGCCGCGACCCGATGTCGATCCTGGAGTTGGCGGCACGCGCGCGCATTCCCGTCGGTGTCGCGCGGGTGTTGGTCGCCGATCTCGAAGAGCTCGGGGTCGTCCGTCTCGGTCGAGTCGTCGACGCCGAGGAGCAGGACAACGTCACCCTGCTGGAGAGGTTGCTGGATGGCATTCGCGCACTCTGACAGCGAACACGCCGCGCCCGTGCGGCCGTCGGCACCCATGTCGGTGAAGCTGCTCGTCGCGGGCGGGTTCGCGGTCGGCAAGACGACGTTCGTGAGCGCGATCTCGGAGATCGACCCGTTGACGACCGAGGCCGCGATGACGTCGGTCGGTGTCGGCGTTGACGACGCCGGGCCCGTCGCCACGACGAAGACCACGACGACAGTTGCGATGGACTTCGGGCGCATCACCCTCGACGCGGGTCTCGTGCTCTATCTCTTCGGCACACCCGGCCAGGACCGCTTCTGGTTCATGTGGGACGAGTTGACGCGTGGAGCGCTGGGCGCCGTGGTGCTCGCCGACACGCGCCGGTTGGACGACTCGTTCCCCGCCGTCGACTATTTCGAGACGCGCGGTGTGCCGTTCGTCGTCGCGGTCAACTGTTTCGACGGTTACGCGCGGCACAACGCGCGCGATGTTCGCGAGGCGCTCGTCGTGCCCGACGAGATTCCCGTGGTGCTCTGCGACGCGCGCCACCGCGGCTCCGTGAAGACCGTCCTCGTCCTGCTCGTGGAAGAGGCCCTCAGGCGGGCGCGCCTGGCCGCGGCCTCATCTGCTCCCGCTCGCTGAGGGTCGGGATACCGGGCCCTCGGACCCCGTGTCGGGATGCCCACGGTGAGCGGTCAGTAAAGAGCCGCTGTTGGCGCGGGAGCGGCGAGCGCCCGCGGCCCGGGTATCCCGGGCCGCAGCGAGTGCGACCAGACAAACACAGCACGGTTTCGCAGAGCTCTCACGTTCGCGCCAGAATCGGGCGGTCAATGCCGCTGCCATCTTGACGCGGCGCGGCTCTGCCCGGTCACCAGAGGAGCACGAGTGAACGTCGTCGTCTGCGTGAAGCAGATCCCCGATCCCGCCACGCCGGGTTCCCTCGACAGCGACAACACCCTGAAGCGCGAGGGCAAGCTCATCCTCGACGAGTCCGACAGCTTCGGCGTCGAGATGGCGCTCCAGCTCGTCGACAAGGCGGGCGGCGGCGAGGTGACGCTCGTCTCCATGGCGCCCAACAACGAGGTGTCGGGGCTCCGCACCGCGCTGGCGATGGGCGCGCACAAGGCGATCCTCGTCTCCGACGACGCGCTCGCCGGCACTGATGCTCTCGGCACGGCCAAGGTGCTCGCCAAGGCGGTCGAGCGCGCCGGCGACGTCGACCTCGTCATCGCGGCCACCGAGTCGACCGACGGGTACACCGGCACGGTGCCGCCCCAGATCGCCGAGCGCCTGGGGTGGCCGTCGCTCACCTACGCCCGCAAGGTCGAGATCGGCGATGGCAAGGTGACGATCGAGCGCCAGACCGAGGCCGGGTACGACGTGGTCGACGCCTCGCTGCCCGCAGTGGTGAGCGTGACCGCGGGTGTGGTCGAGCCGCGCTACCCGTCGTTCAAGGGAATCATGGCGGCCAAGAACAAGCCGGTCGACCAGGTGACTGTCGGCGACCTCGGCCTCTCGCCCGACGACGTCGGATGGAAGGGTGCGCGCCAGGAGATCACGAAGGTGGAGCCCGCGCCCGCGCGACAGGCCGGCGAAAAGATCGAGGACGACGGCGAGTCGTTCCAGCGCATCGTCCAATACCTCGAAAACCTGAAGATCATCTAGCTCTCGCGCCGAGAGGTAGCAGCCCCACGACGCGCCGCGCCGGCGGCGAAAGGACGAACGGAACCATGGCTCTCTCGAAGGTTTGGGTGTACGCAGAGGCCGAAGGTGGCACGCCGCTCTCGGCGACGCTGGAGCTGCTCACGAAAGCGCGCGAGATCGGCGACACCGTGGAAGCGGTCTTCGTGGGCGCCGACGCCGACGCGGTCGCGGCGAAGCTCGGTGAGTACGGCGCCGCGAAGGTGTATGCGGCCGATCCCGGTCAGACGCTCACGGGCGTCGTCGCGGCGGCCGCGATCGCGAAGCTCGTCGAAGAGCACCAGCCGGACCTGATTCTGTTCGCGCAGAGCTACGACGGCCGCGACGCGATCGCGCGGCTCTCGGTGAAGCTCGACCGCCCGGTCCTCACCAACGGCATGTCAGTCGGGGTGGAGGGTGACAACGTCACCGTCGGCACCGCGATCTTCGGCGGCAACCTCCTCGTCGACACGACGTTCCGCAGCGAGAAGCCGTACCTGGCCGCCATCCGGCCCAAGTCGTTCGCCGCCGAGCCCGGTGGCGCGGGTGCCGCCGAGGTCGTGAAGGTCGAGGGGTTCGACGCCGGGCGAGCTGCCGAGGCAACGGTCCGCGACCGTCACGTCGAAGAGCGCGAAGGGCCGAAGCTCGAGGATGCGACCGTCGTGGTCTCCGGTGGTCGGGGCATCGGCGCGCCAGAGAACTACGAGCCGCTCGTCGAGGAGCTGGCGAAGCTGCTCAAGGGCGCATCGGGAGCATCGCGTGCGATCGTCGACGCGGGCTGGGTTCCGTACGCGAAGCAGGTCGGTCAGACCGGCAAGACCGTGAAGCCGCGCGTCTACATCGCCCTCGGGATCTCCGGTGCCACGCAGCACATGGTCGGCATGAAGGGATCCGACAACATCATCGCCGTCAACAAGGACGGGGAAGCGCCGATCTTCAGCATCGCCGACCTCGGCATCGTCGGCGACGTACACAAGGTCGTGCCGAAGATCATCGAGGCGCTCAAGGCGCGCAGCTGACACCGCGCCGCTTCGCGCTTCAGCTGTCGGAGCCGTCCGGCGATTGCAGCGCAGCCAGGGCATCCTCGACGCTGTCGTGCAACGGCACCTGTTCGTCCAGCTTCGTCAGCAGGATCACGCGACGCACCAGCGCCGCGTCGGTGACGACGAGGCGCAACTGCCGTCGCCGCGCGTGCAGCCGTTGGGTCAACTCGAACAGCAGTCGCACACCGGTGCTGTCGAGGTAGGTCGTCTCGGACAGATCCAGCACCAGCGCGTCGGTCTCGGCCGACACGCGGTCGATGATCGTCGCCCGCACCACCTCGACGTTGGAGAGGTCGACCTCCCCTGCGAGATGGGCGACCAGAGCCCCGTTGACCTCTTCGAGCCGTACTTCGGCCAACGGCGTCACCCCCGCGCCGCTCCACGCAGACGCCGGCGCAGCTTCACTTCGGTGCCTTCGGGGCCGGGAGCGACGTCGACCTCGTCCATGAGTGCACGGGCCATCTCCAGGCCTCGGCCGCGGTCGCCGTTGGGACGAGGGTCGCGCCAGCGACCCGAGTCGCGGACGGTGAACACCACCGTCGCACCGTCGAAGCTGCCCTCGACCTGGAACAGGGACTCCGACGTGGAATAGGCGTGCTCGATCGCGTTCGCGGCGATCTCGTTCACCGAGACCGTCACCTCGAACGCTTCGGTCTGGCTCGCCCCGATGCGAGCGAGCCAGTCGTTGAGTGTCCGGCGCAGCGGCGCGAGCTCGTCGGGGCGCGCCGGCAGGAACAGTTCGAGCGCGCCGTGCCGGCTGACCGGTCGAACCACGAGGATCGCGACGTCGTCGCTCGGCCCACGCTGCTCCAGCAGCTCGTCGAGGAGATGGTCGGCAAAGCGCTCGAGGTCGTCGGGGGCGTGCGAGACGGCTTCACCCAGGCGGAGGAACCCGACGTCGAGCGGTTCCCGACGGCGCTCGACCAGGCCGTCGGTGTACATGACGAGCACCGAGTCTGCCGCGAGCACGGCGTGGTCGTCGGCATACTGCGCGCTGCCCGACGCGCCGAGGGGCATCCCCCGTCCGCCCGGCAGGAACGTGAGCGTGCCATCGGCGTCGCGAACGAGCGGCGGTGGATGCCCCGCGCTGGAGAACCGCACCGATCCGGTCGCCGGGGTGAACGCGACCACGAGGAGGGTGGCCATCTCGCCCTCGGCTGCGCAGACGTAGCCGTTGAGGCGGTCCAGCATCTGGGCGGGCGTGAGGCCTTCGAGCGCGAGGAACTGCAGGGTGTGGCGAAGTTTCCCCATCGCGGCCGCGGCCCGCACACCGTGACCGACGACGTCGCCGATCGCGAACACGACGCGACCGTCGTCGATGCGCACGACGTCGTACCAGTCTCCGCCGATCTTCACGCCCGACGTGCCCGGGAGGTATCGGGCCGTGAGCTCGACGTGGTCGAGCTCGGGCAGCTCCTCGGGTAGGAGGCTGCGCTGCAGGATCTCCGCCGTCGCCTGTTCGCGCTCGAACCGAATCGCGTTCTCGACCGCGGGCGCGACGCGGCGCGCGATCTCCTGCGCGACCGGGACGTCGTCGTCGCGGTAGCGGCGGCCGGAGGCCGCGTATCCGAACACCAGCGCGCCCAGCATGCCGTCGTCCGGGTCGAACATCGGGACGGTGAGCATGGAGCGGATGGCCGTGTCGCGCGCGGCGCGCTGTTCCTCCGGATCGCGCAGGAGCGCACGGACGAGCTCGGCCGGGACCGTGGTGAGCAGGACGGGGTTTCCCGTGCGAATCGCCTCGACCGGTGGAGCAGCGCTGTCCGGCCCGAGCAACGCGGTGTTCGCCAGCTGGTCGGGTGTCAGCTCGCGTCCCGGCTCGACGTGTGCGTAGGCACTGAGCCGCAGGTAGCCGTCGTCTTCGCGCACGTACACGGCGCACACGTCGGCGAAGGTCGGGAGGACGAGATGGGCGACGCGTTCGAGCCGTGCCGTCGAGTCGAGCTGGATCGTGACGAGCTCGCCGACGCGGGCGAGCAGCATGAGGTGGTCACGGGCGCGTTCGGCTTCCGCAGCGAGGAACGCGCTGCGGATGGCCTGCTCCAAGCGCGTCCCGAGCTCCTCTGCGAGGTCGAGGTCGGCCTCGTCGTAGTGCCGGCCGGAGACCTCGGTGTAGAGCAGGAGCAGCACCCCGATCGGCGTGCCGGCGGATCCCAGCGGGACCGCCATGGCGGACACCGCATGGTGCCTCGAGATCATGTCGAGGTGTTCCTCGCCGACTGACGCGCGGCGGCGGATGTCGTCGGTGATCTCGCGTACGAGGGTGCTGCGCTCGAGCAGCGTGCTCCCGAACCCGCCCGTGTTCGACGGGTCGAACGGCCAGCGGTGCTCCGCCTCGACGAGCTGCTCGCGTAGCTCGGGGTCGGCGTGGGAGATGGCGAAGCGGCGCCGGTGCTCGGTCGTCGGCAGGAGGTAGACGTGGCACGAGTCGGCGAACGTCGGGACCACGATGTCGCAGACCTTGTCGAGCAGCTCGTCGACGTCGGTGGCGGACGAGAACACGTCGCTCGCCTGCGCGACGAGCTGCGCGCGCCGTTCGGCGCGCTTGCGATCGGTGATCTCGATCACCATCGCGCCGAGGCCGATGAGGCCCCCGCCCGGTTCGGCCACCGGATACGCACTGACGAGGAAGTGCCGTTCGGCGCCGGGACGGGCCTTCGTCTGCCCGCCGACTTCGATACCGACGACGGCCTCGCCGGTGCGCACGACCTCCCGAAACGTCGGTTCGAGCGTCGGCCAGAGGTTCGGGCTCACCTCCTCCAACGTGCGGCCGAGGTGCTGCTCGACGGGGATGCCGTCGACATCGGCGAGTGGCCCGTTGACCCGCAGGAACCGGAAGTCGAGGTCGAAGAAGGCGAGGCCGATCGGCGCGTGATTCAGCAACGTGTCGAGCCGGGCGACCGTCTCGGCCAGTGCGCGGCGCGCGGACTCCGACTCGAGCCGTACGACACGCTCCTTCTCGAGCGCCTCCCGCAGCTCGTCCTCGGCCTTCCGGTTCAGGATCGCGGCCGCGACGACGTTGGCGACGCCTCGGAGGAACACGACGTCGTCGTCGCTGAAGGGCCGTGTGCGGGTGGAGTGTGCGGCAAGCACGCCGTACGGCCGTTGCCGCCCGCGGATGGGGACGAGCAGGCCGCTCACGACGCCGAGCTCGCGCAGGCGGGGCGGCGGAACGAACCGTTCGTCGTCGAACAGGTTGTCGAACGCGACCGGTGCGGCCGTCCGCAATGTGAGCCCGGCCGGGCTGTCGTCTCGGACGGGGATGGACTCGTTGCCGATCCACGACGCCGGGCTCCCCTGCGAGGAGCGCACGACGAACGCGCCGGCGGCTTCGTCGAGCTCGAGCACCACGACGATGTCGACCTCGAAGATCTCCGCGACGGCCGTCACCGCGTCGTTCAGGAGGTCGTCGACCTGACGCCCCAACAGCGCGGCTCGCCCGAGGTTCGCGACCGCGGTCTGTTGCATCGCCTGACGGCGCAGCGCGTCGTTGAGGAGTCGTTCCTCGGTCAGCACTCGCTCGGTGTCGGCGTCGCCCATTCCGCGCGCGACGACGAGGAGGTGATCGCCGATGTTGGTGCGCGACACGGTGAGCTCCAACGACGTCGGCGATTGCGCGGACACGGTGGTCTCGAGCTTGCCGTGCGCGGTGTACGGCAGACCGCCCGCGCGGACCATGCGCGCGCGCAGGTCGTCGAGCGTGCCGCCACTCACGAGCGCGAACAGTGAGCGACCCGACACCTCGTCCGCCGTGACCCCGAGCAGCTGCTCGGCCGCGGCGTTGAGCTGATCGACCCGCCCGTCGCCGTCGACCACGATCGCGGCGTCGGCCATCGCCCCCAGCAATTCCGCGAACCGAGCCCCGGCCCCGCCGCGAGCCCGTCGTTTCACCGCACCTCGCTTCGGTGGTGCCCCATCGTTTCGTTCAGCAGTTCCGGGTGGTGCGCCGGTACCCGCACCGGATTCCCTCTGCACTCGGAGGGACAGGATATGACACCAGGTCACCCCGGCCGTCCCGGCATCGCCGGACGAAGGATCACCGGCGCACCCGGCTTGCTCAGGCTTCGAGGTCGATCAGCATCGGCGCGTGGTCGGACGGCTGCTTGCCCTTGCGGGCGTTGCGGTCGATCAAGGCGAACCGGACCCGCTCCGCAAGGGGCTTCGTCATGTACGCGAGGTCGATCCTCATGCCGCGGCCTTCGTGGAAGTCGCCCGCGCGGTAATCCCAATAGGTGAACAGTCGCTCCTGCGAGTAGAGCCGGCGGAACACGTCGACGAGGCCCCACTCGCGCAGCCGGGTGAGCGCGGCCCGCTCCGGCTCGGTGACGTGCGTCGATCCCTCGAAGGCCTTCGGATCCCACACGTCGCGGCCTTCCGGGGCAACGTTGAAATCCCCGAGCAGGGCCAGGTCGTCGCTCGGGTCGGCGTGCGTCGTGAGCCAGTCGTGCAGGCAGCCGAGCCACGCCAGCTTGCGGTCGTAGAACTCGGTGCCCACGGCCCGCCCGTTCGGCACGTACGCGCTCACGACACGCACGCCGCCCGTCGTGGCCGCGAGCAGACGCGCGTCGCCGGCGTAGGGATCGTCGATGTCGCCGAACCCGTGGGAGACGTCTTCGATCCCGACCCGTGACAGGATCGCGACGCCGTTCCAGCGGCCCTGCCCGTAGTGGACCGACTCGTACCCGAGGGCCGAGAAGGCCAGCTGGGGGAACGCGGAGTCGGACAGCTTCGTCTCCTGCAGGCACACGACGTCGGGCTGCGCGTACTGCAGCCATTCCTCGACGCGCGGCAGCCGCACCTTCAAGGAGTTGACATTCCACGTCGTGATGCGCACGCGCTCAGGCCTCCAGGTACCGCGGGTTGGCGACGAGCAGCTTCGCGCGGACGGTCTCTCGCACGTGGGCCAGCACCTCGGTTCGCCGGTCGTCGAGCGACTCGTCGCGGATCCGGCGCGCGAGCTCGGCTCCGAGATCTGCCAGCGTTCCGTCGTGGCCGAGCAGGGCGCGCAGTCGTTCATGCTCTGCCGCGTCGAGTGCCGGCGCCTGCTCGATCTCACGCTGCACGATGCCGACGACGTTCGCCGCGACGCGGGCATGGAACGACAGGCGGCCCTCGGTGTCGGGCACGACGTCGCGCTCGAGGAACTCTCGCACCGCCTCGAGCAGCTCCGAAGCCGTTGGCCGGTCCTGCGTCACGGCTCCCTGCGCTCCCGCTCGAAAGGGCGGCGCCGCGCGCAGCTCCGATCCGTCCGCATGGGCGTCACAACGCCTCCAGGGTGTTGAGGAGGTCCCATTCCGTCTCGGCGACCCGTCGCCCGAGCGCAGCGAGCTCGACCGATCGGATCGCACCGCTCCAGTGCAGCGACGCCTGCACCTGACAGATCACTCCCCACTTCAACGTGCCGAACACTTCCCAATACCGAAGGTGCACGAGGTCGATCGGCCGTCCCGATGCGCATTCGTACGCATCGAGCAGGTCGCCGTAACTGCCGAAGCCGCCGACGGGCTCCTTGGCGCCGAAGCGCCACGATTTCACGCACAGCCAGCCGAGGTCCTCGGCGGGATCGCCGAAGTGAGCCAGTTCCCAGTCGAGGACGGCCCGCAGACCTTCGGGCCCGACGACGAGGTTGCCGTTGCGAAAGTCGCCGTGCACGAGCACCGGTTCTTGCGTGAGCCGCCGGTCGGGCTCGTGCTCCGCGAGCCAGCGCAATCCGAGCTCGAACGCGGGATGGGGCTCACTCAGCGCGTCGATGGTGTCGCGGTACTGCAGGATCTGCTCGCGTGCGCCGAGCGCCGGCAGCTCGGGGAGCTCTCCTGTCGGTATCGCGTGGATCCGTGCCGCCTGCTCGCCGCACTGCGCGGCAAGTCGTGGGCGTGCGAGTGCGTATTCGTCGTCGCGCAGGATCTTGCGCGCGATGGTCTCGCCTTCGACCCGCCGCATCACGAATCCGTCCCCGAGACCGTCTTCGGGATCGAGGAGCAACACGACGTCCGGCACGAGCACACCGTGCTCGTGCGCCCGTTGCAGCAGCGAGTACTCCACGCCCCGTGTCGTATGACCGTGCCCGCTCTGGCCTCCGGGATCGCGTCGCAGCACCAATGGGTGCACGGTCGCGGCGTCGTGCGCGTCGAACGACCATGTCTCCCGCGACGCGCCGCCGGAAAGACGCCGAAGGTCTCCCACCCGAACGGACGATCCGAAGCGTCGTGTCAGCACGCGCTCGAGCGCGGCAGCGTCGGGCGCGTTCACAAGCCGGCGGCGCCGATGATGCTTCCGATGAGTGCCGTGACCGCCATCGCGAGGCCACCGCCGATCACGACGCGGACCGCCGCGCGACCTCGTGGTGCACCGCCGAGTCGCCCGCCGATCGCGCCGAGCAGAGCCAAGGCGATGAGCGCAGCCGCCGCGATGACGGGCACCCGCAGGCTGTGGGGCGAGACGGTCATCGCGACGATCGGCACGAGCCCCGCGGTGGCGAAGCTGAGCGCGGACACGGAGGCAGCCTGGAGCGGGCGGGCACGGCTCTCCTCGGTGATGCCGAGCTCGTCGCGCAGGTGACTGCCCAACGGATCGGCTTCGTGCATCTGCACCGCGACCTGGTGCGCGAGGTGCGGGTCGAGCCCGCGTTGGACGTAGATCTGCGTGAGCTCCTCGAGCTCGTGATCCGGCGCGACGATCTGCTCGCGACGCTCACGCGCGATGTCGGCGAGCTCCGCGTCGCGTTGTGAGCTCACCGACACGTATTCACCCGCGGCCATGGACCCGGCGCCGGCGACCAGGCCGGCCACACCGGCGACGAGCACCGCGCTGCGCGATGCGTTCGACGCGGCGACACCGATCATGAGACTCGCCACGGAGACGATGCCGTCGTCCGCCCCCAGCACCGCCGCCCGCAACCACCCGATTCGCGAAGTCTTGTGTCGCTCCGTATGGGGCGGCCGCAAACGCACCGCCCGCCGAACCGTCCGAGTTCTCGCCACCAACCGAACCTACCGCGAAGCGACTCGATCAACCTCTGGGTCATATGCGAAGGCGGGGGCAATGGCCCCTGCGCAACGTCCGCCCGAAGGGCGCGTGGAGCAGCGACCGTTGCCCCCTGGAGCAGCGGTGGTTGCGCCCGCCTCCTGCACCGACTGGAGGGGGATCAGACGAGCGAGTTGTTGCGGGCCTTGGCGAAACGCTGGGCCACGTCGTTCCAGTTGACGATGTTCCAGAACGCCTCGACGTAGTCGGCCTTCACGTTTTTGTACTGGAGGTAGAACGCGTGCTCCCAGATGTCGATCACGAGCAGCGGCGTCGAGCCCTGGCCGATGTTGTCCTGGTGGTCGTAGATCTGGGCGGTGTAGAGACGCTTGCCGAGCGGGTCCCACATCAGGGCGCCCCAGCCGGAGCCCTGCACGGTCGTGGTCGCCTGCGTGAGCTGCTTGCGGAACCCGTCGAAGGAGCCGAAGAACTCGTCGACCGCGGCGGCCAGCTCGCCTTCCGGCTTGTCGCCGCCGTCCGGCGACATGTTGTTCCAGTACAGCGAGTGCAGCACGTGGCCCGAGAGGTTGAACGCGAGCGTCTTCTCGAGTCCGACGATCGCACCGAAGTCGCCGTTCGCCCGGGCGGCCTCGAGCTTCTCGAGGGTCGTGTTGGCGCCGCTCACATAGGTCGCGTGGTGCTTGTCGTGGTGCAGCTCGATGATCTGGCCCGAGATGTGCGGCTCGAGGGCGGCGGCGTCGTAGGGCAGGTCCGGAAGTTGGTAGGTCACGGCGGGTCCTTTCGAACACGGGGCGAGCGGGGGATTCTCGCATATTTCTCTTGTTTATCTTGCCTGGCGCGGGCGCAGCCAAACGAAACGGCCGGCGTGCGTGAGCGCGGTCTGGCGACGACGCAGCCGCTCCAACAGTGTTTTCCCGTACCTGCGCGACGCGAATCCGCGCACGGTGACAGCCCGCCCCGTCTCGCCGGCGGGTCAGTCGTCGTAGGTCCAGTCGGGTCGCTTCTGCAGCTGCCGGTGGTCGAAGACGAACCGGCCCGTCTCGTCGAAGTCCACGATCTTCGGCACGAGCACGTCGTGTCGCAGGTCACACGAGCCGGTGAGGTGGGCGCCGAAGTCCTCGGGGAACCGGTCGAGGACGCTTCCCACGACGCGTTGTTCCTCGGCACCGAGATAGCAACGGTTCGCATCCGTCACGGTCGCGAGTGTGCGCTGCAACCGCCCGATGTCGGATGCGGCGCCCTCGCCGCGCTCGATGAGCTCGAGAACCTCCGTGATCGTGCCCGAGCCGAGCTTGCAGGGCGGGCACTGTCCGCACGATTCGACCCACAAGAAGCGCGAGAACGCGCGAGCGACCGCCACCGCGCACGTCGTGTCGTCGTACACGACGAATCCGCCCGAACCCAGACCGGTGCCGATGGCGGCCATCGCGTCGAAGTCCATGCGCACGTCGAGTTCGGCCGCGGTGATCACGGGATTGGCCACGCCCGAGAGCACCATCTTCGGGCTGCGGCCGCCGGGCACTCCCGCGCCGAAGTCGTCGACGAGGGTGCGCAGAGGCGTGCCCATCGGCAGCTCGTACACGCCCGGGCAGTCGACGTCGCCGCACAAGGTGAAGGGCATGGTGCCCGGCGACGACGGCACCCCGACACGTGAGAACTCGTCGGCCCCGAGGGCCATGATCCACGTCGCGTGCGCGAGCGTCTCGACGTTGCTGACGACGGTCGGATTGGCGGTGTGTTCACCCGCGTGCCCGGGTAACTGCTCGTGCGACTCCCAGCCGAGCTGCGGCGCGGTGGCGAAGAGCCCGTGTTGATACGGACGCAGGACGCGGGGGAGCGGATCGTTGCCCTCGATGACCTCGAGTGCGCCGGTCTCCTCGCCGAAGAGGTATTCGTCGGGACCCTCGACGATCTCGATCGGCACGTCGCCGACGAGACCGGCCGACGTCAGTTCGTCGACCGCGGCGCGCAGCCGCGCGACTTCATTCGTGAACGACCGCTTCGTGACGATGAAGATTCCGACCGCGCTCACCGCGTGAGCGGCGATGGCTGCGCCTTCCACCACCTCGTACGGGCAGAAGCGCATGATCGTCCGGTCCTTGAACGTGCCCGGCTCGCCCTCGGCGCCGTTGGCGACGACGTACTTGTCGGTGCCGGCCGCGTCGCGGATGGTCCGCCATTTCGTGCCGGTCGGAAAGCCGGCGCCGCCCCGCCCTCGCAGCCGGGCGCGGCTGATCTCGTCGAGCACCGCGTCCGGCCCACTCCGGCGCGCGTTCGAGATCCCCTGACCGCCGGCGCCGTCGAGATATTCGTCGAGGCTGACAATCGCGCGCTGCGGCACAACGTTCACACCACCGGATTACCCGGATACGGAACGGGGCGCAACGTTGAGGCGGAAGGAGGCGCCATCCCACAGCACACCACGCTGTTGGCGCAGGAGCGGCGAGCGTCCGCGGCCCGGGTATCCCGGGCCGCAGCGAGCGCGACCAGATCAAACGGGTTCCCGTATCCTCCATCTCTCGAAGCTGAATCGGAGGGTCACCGTGGGGCCACTGCGTGGAATCAAGATCGTCGAGCTGGCAGGCATCGGGCCGGGCCCGTTCGCCGCGTTGATCCTCTCCGACCTCGGAGCCGACGTCATCCGGGTCGACCGCGCGCAGGCCGTCACGGGGGATTTCTCGCGTGACAACAAGGAGGTCCTCAACCGGGGCCGGCGGTCGGTGGGCGTGGACCTGAAGAACCCCGACGGGCTCGAGACAGTGATGCGTCTCGTCGAGCAGGCCGACGGCGTCATCGAGGGTTTCCGCCCGGGCGTCACGGAGCGGCTCGGTATCGGGCCCGACGCGTGCCTCGCCCGGAACCCGAGGCTCGTTTACGGACGGATGACCGGCTGGGGTCAGGAAGGCCCGTACGCGATGGCCGCAGGCCACGACATCAACTACATCGCGCTGGCCGGCGCGCTTGCGCACTTCGGTCGTGAAGGTGGGAAGCCCACGCCTCCAATCAACCTCATCGGTGATTTCGGCGGCGGTGGGATGCTCCTCGCGCTGGGGATGGTCGCCGCGATCCTCGAGGCTCGCGGCTCGGGCAAGGGTCAGGTCGTCGACGCCGCAATGGTCGACGGGTCGGCGTTGCTGATGGCAATGGTGTGGGGGCTGCGCGCGATGGGCGTGTGGGACGAACGCCTCGGTGTGAACCCGCTCGACACCGGCGCGCCGTACTACGACACCTACGAGACCGCGGACGGCAAGTTCATCGCGGTCGGATCGTTGGAGCCGCAGTTCTACGCGGAGCTGCTCTCGCGAACGGGCCTCGACAAGGAAGGGCTGCCCTCGAACCCGATGGACCACGACAACTGGCCCGTCTTGCGCGAACGCTTCACGGAGCTGTTCAAGTCGAAGACGCGCGACGAGTGGTGCGAGATCCTCGAGCACACCGACGCGTGCTTCGCGCCGGTGCTGACGATGAGCGAGGCGGTCGAGCATCCGCACATCCGCGCCCGCAACACGATCGTGAAGGAGTACGGCGTCGAGCAGCCCGCGCCGGCGCCCCGGTTCTCCCGCACGCCCGGAGAGATCCAGCGCCCGCCCGCGTGGCCCGGTGAGCACACCGACGAGGCCCTCTCCGACTGGGGCTTCACCGCCGCCGAGCTCGAGAAGCTGCGCGAGACCGGCGCGGTTCGCTAACCGTCGTCGCCGGGCAGCGCCTCGTCGAGTTGCGCGAGCCGCGCCTCGAGCGTGCCACGGTCGGGCGCGACCACCGTGACGTGACCCACCTTGCGACCGGGCCGCAGCGCCTTGCCATAGCGGTGAAGATGCGCACCGTCGACGCGCAACACGCGTTCGGGTTCGGGCAGGCTGCCGATGCAGTTCACCATCACGCTGACGCCGCGCGCGTCCGTCGAGCCGAGCGGCCAGCCGAGCACGGCGCGGATGTGGTTCTCGAACTGGCTCGTCTCGGCACCTTCGATCGTCCAGTGGCCGGAGTTGTGCACGCGCGGCGCGATCTCGTTCGCAAGCAACTCGTCGCCGCACTGGAACATCTCGAGCGCGAGCACGCCGCGGTAGTCGAGCTCGTCGAGGAGCTTGCCCATGAAGCCGTTGGCGCGCGCCTCCAGCTCGGGGTCGACTCCCGGTGCGGGTGCGAACGAACGCCGCAGGATGCCTCGCTCGTGGCGGTTCTCGACCAGTGGCCAGCACCGGGTCTCGCCACCGGCACCGCGTACACCGATCACCGACAGCTCACGTTCGAACGCGAGGAACGACTCGAAGATGGACGGCACGCCGCCGAGCGCATCCCAGGCGCCGGCGACGTCGGCGAGCTCGCGCAGCACGACCTGCCCCTTGCCGTCGTACCCACCGACACGCGTCTTGAGGACGGCCGGAAGACCGATCTCGTCGGCAGCACGCCGGAGATCGTCGACGCCGTCGACGGCGCGGAACGCCGGCACCGGGATCCCGAGCCGCTGGAACAGCTGCTTCTCGTGGAGTCGGTCCTGCGAGGCGGTCAGCGCCCCGACGGGCGGGTACACCGCGACACGTGATGTGAGGTGGGCCGCGGCCGAACCCGGAACGCCTTCCCATTCGTAGGTCACGACGTCTGATCCGGCGGATACCTCGTCGATCGCCGCGGCGTCACCGAGCGGAGCGACGACGAGATCGCCGACATCGCGCGCCGTCGCCTCGGGCGACGGGTCCAAGAACCGGAACCGCACGCCCAACGGGATGCCGGCCAGCGCGAGCATGCGACCGAGTTGCCCGCCGCCGAGCACCGTCACGACCGGGATGTCTGCCGTCCCGTGCGGCGGCCTCACGCCCGACGAGCTCATGTCGCACTGTCTACAGCAATGTGCCGCGTCGCAGGTTGGATGCGGTTTTGTGTTCGGCTCGCACGCGGGACGCGGCTACCATCGGCGATGCGACAGCGGCGTCGACCATGACCAGTCTTCGAGACGGCCGAAGGGCGGCGCCCGCAGGGGGGCATGTCCTCGGCCGCAAGCTGCGAGGTGAACGTGCCAACGCACACGCGCACCCCCGGTCGTGTCGCAGAGCGTGACGCGTGCGGTATCGGCTTCGTCGCAACCGCCGATGGACGTGTCGGACGCGACATCGTGGACCTCGCCTTGCAGGGCCTCGCAGGTGTCAGGCATCGGTCGGCGATCGCGGCCGACGGGCTCTCCGGCGACGGCGCCGGCCTCTTGATCCCGATCCCGCGGAACTTCTTCTCGCGCGTTGCCGCCGACCTGGGTGCGAATGTGCCGCCGGACGCGCTCGGCATCGCCAGCGTGTTCCTCGAGTCGCACGACGTCGCCGCCGCGACCCGGTCGGAACAGGCGCTCGTCGGGGCCTGCGCCGCCGAAGGGATCGAGGTGGTGCGGTGGCGCGACGTCCCGGTCGACGAGTCGCAGCTCGGTGACTCCGCGCGCGGGTCGATGCCGCGTATCCGGCACGCACTGCTCCGCACGGCCGATCCCGCCGACCGCGCGGGCTCGGAACAGCGCGCGTACGTCGCCCGCCGTCGGGCCGAGCGCGCGTGCGCCGAGGCGGATGTCCGCGTGTACTTCCCGAGCTTCTCGTTCGCCACCGTCGTCTACAAGGCACTGGTGCTGCCCGACCGCCTCGCCGCGTTCTACCCCGATCTGGCATCGGAGGCCTTCGACGCGCCGCTCGCGGTCTTCCACAGCCGTTTCTCGACCAACACCGCGCCCACGTGGGAACGGGCCCAGCCGTTCCGCATGCTGTGCCACAACGGCGAGATCAACACGATCGCCGGCAACGAGGCACGGATGGCGGCCCGCGGCCGGCTCGGCACCGAGGCGGTCGGTCTCGGGCCCGAGGAGCTCTTCCGGCCGTTGTTCGCTCCGGACGACTCCGACTCCGGGAAGCTCGACGCGACCGTGGAGCTGATCGTGCGCGGTGGGCGCGACGTCGACCACGCGGTTGCGATGCTGGTGCCCGAGGCGTGGGAGGGGAACCACGAACGCGCGCCGGAGATCCGCGACTTCCTCCGGTACCACGCGTCGTTCGTCGACCCCTGGGACGGGCCCGCCGGCGTCGTATTTACCGACGGTGTGCGCGTCGGCGCGGCACTCGACCGCAACGGGCTCAGGCCCCTGCGTTGGCAGCGCAGTGACGACGGGCTCGTGGTGGCGGCGACCGAGGTCGGTGCGGTGCCGATGGTGGGTCACGGACGCGTGAAGCGGGGCCGTCTCGGCCCGGGCCAGATGCTGTTCGTGACTCCGGAGCACGGATTCCAGGACGACGCCGCCGTCAAGTCGCGCCTCACCCGGCGCGCGCCCTACGGCACATGGGTGCACGACGGGCTCGCGCCGTTCCCGATGGGAGAGGCGCTCGTCGACAGCCTCGACCCCGACGACCAGGTGCGGGTGGAGGCTGCATTCGGCGTCACCCGCGAAGAGCTCTCCATGGTCCTCAAGCCCATGGCCGTCGACGCGAAGGAGCCCAGCTTCTCGATGGGCGACGACACGCCGCTGGCGGCGGTCGCGACGCGCCCACGATCGCCGTTCCACTTCCTCCGCCAGCGTTTCGCACAGGTGAGCAACCCGCCGATCGATCACCTTCGCGAACGATTGGTGATGTCGTTGCGCACGTGTATCGGTCCGCGCGCCCAGCTGTTGTCGGAAACGGCGACCGCGGCCCAGCTGTTCGAGCTGCCGACGTTCTTCATGTATCCCACGGGTGTCGCGACCCTCCTCGACGACGACCGCTCACCGTTCGGGGTCCGGCCACTCGACGCCACGTTTCCCGTCGCCGAGGATCGTCATGGTTTGGCGAACGCCATCGACCGGGTCGTGCACGACGCCCGCCGCGCCGTCGATGAGGGCACCGTCGTGCTCGTGGTCTCCGACGCGTCGGTCGACGAGCAGCGCGCGCCTGTGCCGTCGTTGCTGGCGACGGGAGCGGTGCACCACGCGTTGATCGAAGCCGGGACGCGCGATCGCGCCGCGGTCATCGTCGACGCCGGTGACGCCCGCGACGTGCACGCGATCGCATGTCTGCTCGGCTACGGCGCCGACGCAGTGTGCCCGCGTGTCGGGCTGCTCACAGTTGCCGCACTCGCAGACAACGACCAGTTGGGTGAGCTGTACGCGAGCGAGGCCCAGGCGCGCTACCAGGCCGCGGTCGAGGATGGCGTGCTGAAGATCATGTCCAAGATGGGCATCTCCACCGTCGAGGGCTACCGGAGTGCGCAGCTCTTCGACGCGCTCGGTCTCGGCCCGGACGTGGTGGAGCGCTGCCTGCGCGGCACGGTCTCGATCGTCGGCGGCCTGGACTTCGCCACGCTCGCGGGTCACGTGCTCCAACGGCACGACGCCGCGTTCGGCCGCGACCGGGTTGTGCTCGACGAGCCCGGGTTCGTGCGCTTCCGCAAGCGCGGTGGCGAGTACCACGAGAACAACCCTGATGTCTGCGGCGCGTTGCACGACGCGGTCGCAGTGGTGCCGGCGAGGGCGAGCGGCGCATCCGACGGCGACGGTGATGGTGACAGCGACGGTGAGGTGTCCCGGCCGTCGCGCGAGCGGCGGCCCACGCTCACGCCGGAAGAGCGCGAGCAGCGGGCGGCACACGTACTGCAGCAGGCATTGAAGCAGGGAAGCTCCGAGCTCTACGAGAGCTTCTCCGCGATGGTCGCGGCGCGCCCGATCACCGAGCTGCACGACCTGCTCGAACCGGTGCCCGACCGGACGCCGGTTCCGCTCGACGAGGTGGAGCCGGTGTCGGCGATCGTCCGCCGGTTCTCCACCGGTGCCATGTCACACGGGTCGCTCTCGGCCGAGGCCCACGAGACGCTCGCGGTCGCTATGAACATGATCGGCGGACGCAGCAATTGCGGCGAAGGTGGAGAGTCGTCGCACCGCTTCCGCACGCGCGGCAGCGATCGCGACCGCAACTCGCGCATCAAGCAGATCGCGTCGGGCCGCTTCGGCGTCACGCCCGAGTACTGCATGTACGCCGACGAGCTGAACATCAAGATGGCCCAGGGCTCCAAGCCGGGCGAGGGCGGTCAGCTTCCCGGTCACAAGGTCACGCCGGAGATCGCGCGGCTGCGGCACACACAGCCCGGGGTCGGGCTCATCTCCCCGCCACCGCACCACGACATCTACTCGATCGAGGATCTCGCGCAGCTCGTCTACGACCTGAAGCAGGTCAACCCGACAGTCGACGTGTCGGTGAAGCTCGTCGCGGAGGACAACGTCGGCACGATCGCCGCCGGTGTCGCCAAGTGCCTGGCCGATGTGGTGCAGATCTCGGGCGCGAACGGCGGCACCGGCGCATCGCCCCTGTCGTCCATCAAGCACGCGGGGATGCCCTGGGAGATCGGTCTCGTCGACGCGGCGCGAACGCTGGTCGACAACGGGCTGCGCGACCGCGTGCGGCTGCGGGTCGACGGCGGCTTCAAGACCGGTCGCGACGTGCTCATCGCGGCGTTGCTCGGCGCCGACGAGTTCTCGTTCGGCAGCGCGGCCATGGTCGCAGAGGGCTGCATCATGGTGCGGGCCTGTCACCGTGACACGTGCCCCACCGGCATCGCCACCCAGCGACCGAATCTGCGCAAGAAGTTCGCGGGAACGCCCGAAGGCGTCGCCGCGTACATGCTCTTCATCGGTGAGGAGGTGCGCCGCGGGCTCGCCGCGCTCGGGTTGCGCTCACTCGACGAGGCGATCGGCCAGGTGCACCTGTTGCACGTCCGAGCGGTCGACGACGAACGGGCGCGCGCGCTCGACGTCGCCAGGCTGCTCGAGCCGCCGGCGGCCGCCGGACCCCGGCACTTCGTCGCCTCGGCACCGATCCAACGGCCGCGTTCGGCACTCGACGAACGTGTGCTCGCCGATGCGTTCCGAGCGTTGTGGGAAGGCGACGAGCTCGCCGTCGACTACGAGATCACGAACGCAGATCGCGCCGTGGGGGCGTCGATCGGTGGCGCCGTCGGACTCGAGTGGGGCGACGCGCTGCCGCCGGGTCGCTTCACCGCACGCTTCCGCGGTTCCGCGGGTCAGAGCTTCGGCGCGTTCCTGTCCGACGGCGTCGTGCTGCAGCTCGACGGCGAGGCCAACGACTACGTCGGCAAAGGGATGGGCGGCGGTCGCATCACCATCCGGCCGCCGCACGACGATCAGGGCGATCCCGTGCTCGCCGGAAACACCGTGCTGTACGGCGCGACCGGCGGCCAACTCTTCGTCGCGGGCCGTGTCGGTGAGCGGTTTGCAGTGCGCAACAGCGGTGCGGTCGCGGTCGTGGAGGGAGCCGGTGATCACGCGTGCGAGTACATGACCGGCGGCACCGTCGTGATCCTCGGGCCGACAGGGCGCAATCTCGGCGCCGGGATGACGGGCGGCCAGGCGTACGTGTTCGATCCCGACGGCCTCCTCGGCTCACGCCTGAACCGTCAGCTCGTCGACGCGGTTCGCCTCGATGGCGCGCAGGAGGCGGAGCTGCGCTTCCTCGTCGAACGGCACCGCGAGGAGACCGGGTCGCGTGTCGCCGCGGCGATGCTCGACGCGTGGCAGGGCATGCTGCGCGGCTTCCGGCGCGTCGCGCCGCTCGACGAAGTTGCCCGGATCGAAATGGCGAACCAGGGCGTGCTCGGCGCCTCGCGCTGACGGGCGGCACGCACCCCGCGCCCACCCCAACTGAGGAGTGGGGCTACGGGTCGACGAGGGGTCAGCCGGTGCCGCGCGCGAGCTCGTTGCCGGGCGGTGCGAGGCGCTCGATCGCGCCGGTCAGGCGTTCGACCGCGTCCGTGAGATCCTCGGTCGTGACGACGTCGGCGAGGACCAGGCGGACCGACGCCAACTCACGGGCGAGGTACTCGGCATCGGCCTGTGTGCGTGCGTTGGTCTCGCGGTCGCGTTCGACCTCGGCGCGGTCGCGCTCGGCTTGACGGTTCTGAGCGAGCAGGATGAGCGGGGCCGCGTATGCGGCCTGTGTGGAGAACGCGAGGTTCAACAGGATGAAGGGGTACGGGTCGAATCGGAGCGCGTACGCAGCCACGTTGAACGCGATCCACAGCGCGACGAGGACCGTCTGGGCCACGAGGAACCGCGCCGTTCCGAGAAATCGTGCGATCGCCTCGGAGAAGCGCCCGAACGCCTCCGGGTCGTAGTGGATTCCGAGGCTGAGCCCACCCCGCGGCGTCGACAGATCCTCATGGCGGCGCACCGTCAGCTCCGTTCCTCGCGCCAGTCTTCGGGAAGGGTGCGGTCGAGCACGTCGTCGACGGTAACGGCGCCGAGCAGGCGGCCGGCGTCGTCACACACGGGCAGCGCAAGGAGGTTGTACGCAGCGAGCTGTTCCGCGACGCGGATCTCGGGCAGGTCGGGCGTGATGGCGCGGAGGTCGGGCTCGAGACATTGGTCGAGCGTCATACCCGGCGGCTCACGCAGCAACCGTTGGAACCCCACCGCGCCCAGGTATTCGCCGGTCGGGGTCGACATCGGAAGCCGGGTCACGAATACGAGCGCGGCGAGCGCGGGTGGCAGCTCGGCGTCGCGACAGCGCGCAAGTGCCGTGGCGACCGTCGCGTCCGGCGGCATGACGAGCGGCTGTGACGTCATCAGACCGCCCGCGGTGTTGCTCTCGTAGAGGAGGAGGCGGCGTACGGACCCCGCTTCGTCGGGCTCCATTGCGTCGAGCACCTGCACCCGCATCGGGGCGGGCATCTCCCCGAGCAGGTCCGCGGCGTCGTCGGGTGCCATCTCCTCGATCACGTCGGCGAGCCGTTCGGCGTCGAGTCCTTCCACGAGCCGCAACTGTTCGTCTTCCGACATCTCCTCGAGCACGTCGGCGAGCCGTTCGTCCTCGAGGGCTTCGGCGATGCGCCGCCGGCGGGGCAGCGGCATCGACCGCAGCGCGGCCGCGAGGTCGGCCGGGTGCAGGTCGCGCGTCGCGCCGACCTCTTCGCCCATGGGTCCGAAGTCGAACAGGCGCCGTACCGCCGTCCACGGCACGACACGTGAGCGCGCCCGTCGCCGCAACGACCGCAAGGGCCGCAGCGACACGGCGGCGACTTCCCAGTCCCAGGTACGCCCCGGAACGGGGTGCAGCGCGACGTCGTTCACGATCTCCGACTCGTGCTGGCGGTCGAGAAGTTGTTGGTGCACGAGCAGCTCGGCCGGGCGGGCCTGAAAGTGCCGGAGGTCCACGGTCCCCCCGCGAAGCTCGACACCCGACGTGTCGATGCGGCCGACCCGATTCGCGTTCACGAAGATGCGTCGCCGCTGCACGACACCGACGAATCCGATCACCCGCGGCGAATCGCCCCCGCTCGGCGGCCCCAGCACCACGTCGGCGATGCGGCCAATCGCCGTGCCCTCACTGTCGAGGAGTGGGATCCGAACGAGGCGCGACACGTAGATGAGCGTGCCCACCGGGCGCTCCACGGGTCTCCACCCTAGCGACGACGGTCCTTCGAACCGGCGATCGCCCGATCCGGCGCGCTGGTCAGGTGATCACGGGATGATCACGTCACGATCAGGACGTCGGGGCGGGCTCGAACGTGCGGCGCGACCCGTAGCCGAACACGGCCGCGGTGACCCTCCGGAGACCGCTCGTGCGGTCGTGCTCGTATGTCCGTACCGCGGCGTTGTAGGCATCGACGAGCGCGACCGGGGCAGCCGTCTTGTCGAAATCGGCGACCGCGCTCTGGACGGCCTGATCGGCCTTGATCCGATCGGACGACTGCGCGGTGGTGTGCGCGACGGCGGCGAGGCCCTCCAGATCGTCGGCGATCGCGACTTCCGCCGCGGGGTTTTGGTGCCCGGGTGCCGTGAGCGCGTTCCACTGTTTGAGGGCCTTGGTGATCTGCGCCGGTACGCGCTCGGTCGGGCCGACGTCCTTCGCGAGCGCGTCGGCGACGACGGCGAGCTTGGCGTACCTCGCCTGGAGCGGTGGCCGCAACGCCGCCCACCGTTGGTCGACGCGCGAGCGCGCGCCGTCGAGCGCGGACCGGTTGCCGAGCACGACCGCCGCGACCGCGATCACGATGATGAGCAGTACGAGCGCCACGATCAGGCGCCGAAAGCGGCGGAACATGGCGCCCAAACCCTACCGGCGCGCCCACGGAGAATTGCCGATACCCCAGTCGCCGGTGGCGGAGGCCATGACGAGGGCGGCGCGGCCCGATACGTTGCCCACCGTGCAGGGGGGCGCACCACCGGGCCCGGGAACGTTCACGTTCCTGTTCATCGACATCGAGGGATCGACGCGGCTCTGGGAGGAGCATGGCGACGCCATGCGCCACGCGCTGGCGTCGCACGACGAGATCGTCCGTGATGTCGTGGAGCGCAGCGGCGGTACGGTCTTCAAGACTACGGGCGACGGTGCGTGCGCGGTGTTCGACGCTGCGGATGCGGCCCTGACCGCGGCACGCGACGTTCAGCGGGAGCTTGCCGAGACGGGATGGCCGCGCGTTCGACGGTTACGCGACCGGATCGCACTGCATACCGGCACCGCGAGCCGCCGTGACGACGATTACTTCGGGCCGACGCTCAATCGGTGCGCGCGTTTGATGGCGATCGCGCACGGTGGTCAGGTGCTCGTCTCGCAGGCGACCGCGACGCTGGTGCGCGACATGCTCGACGGCGGTTGCGAGCTGATCGACCTGGGTGAGCATCGCCTACGAGATCTGTCACGGCCGGAGCGGGTGTTCCAGCTCGCGGCGCCGGGAGTCGACCGTGAGTTCCCGCCGCTGCGTTCCCTCGAGACGTCGCGGACGAATCTCCCGGTGCAGTTGACCAGCTACGTGGGGCGGGACCGAGACGTCGACGACATCGCCCGGCTGCTCGGAGCACACCGTCTCGTCACCGTCACGGGTGTCGGCGGGGTGGGCAAGACACGGCTCGCGCTGCAGGTGGCCGCGCAAGTGCTCCCCGAATTCTCCGACGGCGCGTGGCTGTGCGAGCTCGCGAACGCATCCGACGACGAGTCGATGATGCAGTTGGTCGCGGCCGCGCTGAATGTGCAGCCGCACACGGGTCTCACGCTCGCGGCGAGTGTGGTGGAGTCCCTGCGCGGGAAGCGTGCTCTTGTCGTGCTCGACAACTGTGAACACGTCGTCGACGCGGCCGCAACCCTTGTCGAGGACGTCCTGCGCGCCGCGGACGACGTGCGGATCCTCGCGACGAGTCGCGAGGGGCTCGCCGTCGACGGTGAACGCGTGCGTCCGCTGCGGCCGTTGCGCGTGTCGACCGGCGACCCGGCGACGAGCGACGCAGTGCGTCTCTTCGCCGAGCGGGCGCAGGCAGCGTCGAGCGAATTCGTCCTCGACGCCGCCAACACGGGTGCCGTCATCGAGATCTGCCGGCGGCTCGACGGCATCCCGCTCGCGATCGAGCTCGCCGCGGCCAGAGTGCCGGCGATGAGCCCGGCCGACATTGCCGGTCATCTCGACGAGCGCTTCCGCTTGCTCACCGGTGGCCGTCGCACGGCGGTTGAGCGGCACCAGACGCTGCGGGCCGCGGTTGCGTGGTCCTACGACGTGCTCGAGCCGAACCAGCGCGTCGTGTTCGACCGGCTTGCCGTCTTCGCCGGCGGCTTCGATGCCGATGCCGTGACCGCGGTCGTGGGCGACGAAACGCTGCAGCCGTGGGACGTCCTCGACGCGCTTGCCGGCCTCGTCGCGAAGTCGCTCGTAGTTGCCGTGGTCGGCGATCGCGGCTCGACGCGCTACGAGATGCTCGAGACGCTTCGCCACTTCGCCCGTGAGCGTCTGGAGGCCGGTGCGGAGCCGGATGCCTGGCGTCGCCGGCACGCGCGGTACTACGTCGACGTGGCGGAGCGCCTGGGCCGGGCCCTGATCGGCCCCGACGAGCTCGAGGCGCGTGACGATCTTGGAGCTGAGCTCGACAACATCCGGACGGCCGTCAATTGGTCACTCGACCGCGACGATCCAGCCGATTTCGAGCTGGGCCTCCGCACGATCGCGATGTTGAACGGCGAGGCGGTCATGTATCCCGCATCGGGCGTCAGCGCGTGGGCCGCGCGGGCAGTGCCTCGCCTCGAGTCGGCGCCCCCGGAGCTGCGCGCCGCGGTCCTCGCACCGGCGGCGTATCACGCGCACCGCCACGGCGACAGTGAGCTTGCGATCAGCCGAGCTCGCGAGGCCGCCCGATACGGCCCGGTCCCGGGCATCCCGACGCCCGGGATGAGCCTGCTGCCCCTCGGCATGCTCTACGCCACGTCGGGCCGCGTCGAAGAGGGTTTGGAAGCGATCACCGAAGGCGAGCGAATGCTCTCGGACTTCGGCGCGTCCGACTACGACCTCGCGCGTCACTGGCTGCAGATGGTCACGACGTTCCTTCTCGGCGGCGACGAGCAACGGGCTCGGGATTTCGCAGAGGCAGGCCTCGAACGGGCCCGGCGGTGCGGGAACCCGTCCGCCATCGCGCAGGGCCATTACACGCTCGGTGCCGCGCTGGCCAGCTCCGATCCTGAGCGCGCTCTGGTCGAGTTCGAGGCTGCGCTCACGAACAGCACGCTCGTGAGCCGCTCCGCAATGGGCGGTCCGGCACTGTTCCAGGCCGCGCTGCTCCGCGCTCGTGGTGGCGATTTTCGGCGCGCCACGCAGGATTTGCGGGACGCGATCGTCTTTTGCCACGAGACAGGCCAGCGCCCACAGCTCGACGGGGCGTTCGGCTATGCGGTCGACGTCCTGGTCTGTCTCGGCCGTTCGCGTGATGCCTTCGTCGTGGTCGGCGCGATCGTCCGCGGTGCGCTGCAGCATCTGCTCGAGATGTCGTTGCCGCCCGAGCGCGACCCCGCCGCAGCACTCGCGGCGGCGCGCATCGCCGTCACGGACCAAGAACGCCGGGACGCGATGGCTCGCGGCGCGGCGATGACGTACGAGCAACTCGTCGCATGGCTTGTCGACGTGCTGGACGAGATTCAACGGGAGATGGACTCGGCGTAGCAGTCACGCCTTCCGGGCTAAGGTGCCGGCATGGCTCGATCCCGAGCCGTGGTCGTGGTCGTCGTGACCGCCGCCTCGCTCGGGGGGTGGTGGTTGGGCCGCCACGGCCACGGCGCCACCCGCACCGTACGTGTCGTCCACGTCGTCGACGGCGACACCATCGAGGTCGACGACGGCGGCCGGCACGAAACGGTCCGTCTGCTCGGGGTCGACACGCCCGAGACGGTCGATCCGCGCAAGCCTGTGCAGTGTTATGGGCCGGAGGCGTCCGCGTTCACGAAGTCTCGACTCGACGGTCGACGGGTCGTCCTCGAGCGCGATGTCGAAACACGCGACCGCTACGGGCGGCTGCTCGCGTACGTGACCGTCGACGGCCGCCGGTTCAACGACGACCTTCTCGAAGGTGGCTACGCGCGTCTCTTGGTGATCGCGCCGAACGG
>JAMXLJ010000071.1 GCA_024281095.1 Acidimicrobiia bacterium
GGGCAAGCTGGTTGTCGCTCTTCGCCGCCTCGTTCGAGGCAATCGCGGCCGTGCTGCTCGCTGTGGTCGCGCTCGCGGCATTGCGACGGAACCGATCGCTTTCAACCTGCGAGCCTGAGCGCGCCGACGTGCTCTCCTTCGCGGAGGCGCTCCGCCATCCGGTCGTCGCCGTTCTCGTTGCGGCGAACTTCGTGATCCTCGTCGGATCACTGGCCACCCGCTGACAACACAGGAGGATTGCCCTGCCCGGCCGGTGAAGTTGGCCCGGGTCCGAACATCGCGCGCTTCGCAGAGCCGTCAACCAGCAGTGAGGCTGCAAGTGCGGCATTACGGCGAAGCCTGATCCGACTCCGGACGGCGACGCGCCGCTCTCGGTGCGAGCGGTGCACGCGGCCATGGCGGCTTCTTGGTCTGGTCGTTGAACGGCAAGTGACCATGGACCGGGCATTTCGCAACCAGCTCCGGCCCGCTTGGATGGAGCCATTCGGGCCCCGGCGAGTTGGGCACATGCACACCCGCGTGCCACGGGCCAACCAACTCGCGATCGCAAATCGGGCAGTGCAGCCACCATCGAGGGACGTTCTCGACGCGCGGTCGCAGCAGCCACCGCAACACCGACCGAACCACGGACCAGGCTCTCGACGCCATGCGACCTGCGAGCTTAGGAATGACTACCTGCGGCGGGGCCGATCGCGACGCGATACTTCGCCGCCGCGACCGTCTTCGCACCGAACGAGCACCGCAATGCCCGCGCCGGCATAACGGTCAACCAGGATGCGTTCTTCGCCGAATACTTCCGACGAACTCTTCCGGCATGACCCCCACTTGCTCCGCAAGGTGCTCATCCTCGAAGTCGGGGCGTCTTGCCGTGGGTTCGACCACGCACGCACCGGACTCGGGGCAAGCTGATCATGATGCAGGATGAAACCGACCCGATCGCCGCGTGGACGCGCCTGCGAGAGAGCAAGGGGCGCCGGGCGACCGTGATCGACCTCTATCGCTTGGTGGCCGAACCCCGTGGTCTCAAGCCGCACGAGCTGCCACGCGAGGAGCGGTTGGCCCTTGCCCGGTCCGTCATGGGGATCGTGTGGCCCGGCTTCGAGATCACCGAAGGAAGCGAACGTCACGATCCCATTCAGGTCGTCGAGTACGACGACTCTTGGCCCAAGCGGTTCGCACGCTGGCGTGACCGGATCACCGACGCACTGAGTGTCGCTGCACGCCGCATCGAGCATGTCGGATCGACCTCGGTACCGGGTCTGTCAGCCAAACCCATCGTTGACATCCAGGTGAGCGTCCGCGACATCGCCGATGAGAGCACGTACGTGCCTGCTTTGGAGCAGCAGGTCGGCGTCCAGTTGCGAAGCCGGGACTCCATGCACCGCTACTTTCGTCCGTTCCTCGGTCGCGTCCGCGACGTTCACGTGCATGTGTGCACGAGCGGCTCGGACTGGGAGCGCGACCATCTCCTGTTTCGTGACTACCTGCGCTCGCACCCCAATGAGGTCGATCGCTACGCGCAGGCGAAGGGGGATGCTGTGAGGTGCTGGGCGGACGACGGTTGGGGGTACACGGACGCGAAGAGCGAAGTCATTCTCGACATCCTTGGCGTGGCCGAGGTTTGGGCGACCGAGGAGGGTTGGCAACCGTGACTCGACGACGGTGCCATCAACCAGGCGCTCCCGGGTCGCTTCGGCGCCTGCCTCAACGCTGAGGTAGAAGACGTCGATCCCGTGCCCGCGTTCGGTGAAGCGAGCCGGACGCTACGAGTAGCGCTTAACTGCCATCCTCGCGACGAGGTTGCCACACGCGTGCTCTGATGCCGACGTGCCAAGATCGCCCTGTGCCGCAGGTTCCGTACTACCGGGCGAACCTCGCCCGCATCCACCATGAGGGGTTCGGGTTTCACGCGGACGCGGTCGCGCCCGGGATCTTGAAGCTTCTTGAACCGGTCGGGGAACGCGGTGGGCTCGTGTTGGAGATCGGCTGCGGGTCGGGATTGCTGACGAAGTATCTCGTCGACGCCGGGCATCGGGTGCTCGCCACTGACGCTTCTGCCTCGATGCTTGACCTCGCACGGGCGTACGTGCCCGACGCCGAGGCCGTAGAACTCTTGCGCTTACCGGACGACCCGGTGCCAGAGGCGGACGCGATCGTCAGCGTCGGGCATCCGTTGAGTTACTTGGATGATCGGGAGCAGCTTGACCGGTCGTTGGTCGCGATCGCGGGGGCACTTCGGCCTGGTGGTGTCGTCGCGTTTGACCTTTGCGACTTCGAGTGGGGCGAGGCGCGCCGCGACCAAGCGCCGAGGGTGTGGTTCGGCGAGGAATGGGTGCTGATTACTCGGACGTCGGTTCCTGATCGCCGGACCTTCCGTAGGGAGATGACGATGTTTGTTCGCGCGGGGGAGTTGTGGCGTCGGGATGACGAGGTCCACGACAACGTGCTGGTTGACACGAGCGAGATTCCGACGTTGCTGGCCAGCCACGGCATTGAGGCTCAGGTGCGAAGCAGCTTCGGGAGCGAGACCCTCCCGACCGGGCTGGTCGCCGTCGTGGGGTATCGAGCAGGTCGAGGAGTCTGATGGCGTGACGCCGAGGAGCGCATCGGAGGCGGCTGTGGGCGGTGCGGCCGCGAGGATCGTCCGGTCGAAGACGTGACGGACCGGGCCGAGCTGCAACAGACAGCGATCGACGAATTCCTCGCTCTGCTCCGCCAGGAGCGGCGCGGCGACGAATGGGTCGGCCACACACCGGTCTGGGACGGACCGGTGGTGTTCGGCGGCGTCGGGCTCGCCCTGACGATCAGCGCGGCCTGTGGCGACGCACCCGACGGGAGGCGGCTGCACTCGATCCACGCCCACTTCCTGCGACCGATACAGAGCGGCGCGCAGATCACTTTCCGGAACGAAGTGCTCAAGGCTGGTCGGGCGTTCGCGCTGCACCGGGTCACCGGCTTCCAGGACGACAAGCCGGTGATCACGATGAGCTGTTCGTTCACCTCGGACACGGACGGCTACGTCTACGACCTGTCAGGGATCCCCGATGACGTCCCTGACCCGGACCAGCTCGGCGAACCGGACACGAATGATGATTTTGTCGGCCCGTGGGACGTGCATTGGCTCGGTCCCAGCCCGCTGCGAGCGGACGGGACACGCGAGGCGACGCACCGTCATTGGTTCCGACTGCCACGGCTGCTCGACGAAGACTCGCACGTCCATACGGCGTTGCTCGGCTACGCAACCGACTGGACGGGCGTCGGCGGGCGTCCCCTTCACCTTGACGGCGACACCACCGGCATGATCAGCCTCGACCACGCAGCCTGGTTCCACCGCCGCGCCCGCGCCGACGAATGGCTCCTCCACGACGTGCAGAGCCTCGTCAACGCGGGCGGCCGCGGAACTCTCCGAGGCGTAATCCGCAACACCAAAGGTCAGATCGTCGCGTCGATGGCCCAAGAAATGCTGCTCCGTCCAGTATCCGGCTGAGACCGATGCCAGGGATCGAGCCGCTTTCGTCATTCCTCGGCGACGACACACGGGCGGCGACACGCGCTGCCAATTCTGCTGCCAAGAGCAGATGCACCGATCGGCGATGCTGCATCTGTGTTGGTCTGCTTTGAGGCGGCGGTGGGAATTGAACCCACGTCCAGGGTTTTGCAGACCCTTGCCTGAGCCACTCGGCTACGCCGCCGGAGTTGTCACCACGGTCGTGCGTGCCAGGAGACCATGCACGCGCGCGCACCGCACCCTACCGCGGCGGCTTCCGGGGCCGGGTCACGCAGGAAGGCGGGGAAGCACCTCGTGCTCGTGAGTGGGCTCGGCAGGTACCCGTCGGGCGCACCGTGGTGCTCCGAACGCACGACGAACACGAAACCGAGACGGTCGGCCCCACGCCGTCATGTCGAGCGCGGCTCGGGAGCGCTCCGCCTTCGTCGTACCGCCATGCGCGGGTTCCGAAGGTCGAAGCGCCGGCCGAAGAAGCTCAACGAAGCTCACTCCCCTCGTCTGGCGACAGGTTTGCTGGACGCGTGCGCGACAGGAACGCACCCGCGTCGGCCAGGATCAGCTGACCGGTGATACAGCGGGCCAGTTCGCTCGAGAGAAAGACGGCGAGGCGCGCGAGCTCGTCGTGCTCGACGGCACGGCGCAACGGTGTCGACGCGACGATCGCGGCGACGTGCTCGTCGGTGAACGCAGTCCGCACCGTTTCCGTCAACGTCGTGCCGGGAGCCATCGCGTTCACCCTGATGCCCGAAGGGCCGAGCTCGACGGCGAGCGTCGTGACCAGATGGTTGATCGCGGCTTTCGCGGCTGCGTACGCCGCGTTGTACGGCGACGGCCGCGTCGTCTCGCCGGAGCTCACGAACAGGATCACCCCGCCGCCACCTCGCGCGACCATCGTCCGCGCCTCGGAGCGCGCACACGACACCGCGGCCATGAGGTTCTGATCCAGCACGTCGCGCCAATAGGCACCGTCCATGTCGACGAACGCACTCACCGAGCGGCCCGCCGGCAGCATGCCGACGTTGTTCACCGCGATGTCGAGGCTTCCGAACCGCTCGACGGTAGCGGCGACGAGCGCTTCCACCTGTGCCTCGTCGCGACAGTCGGCGACGAGAGCAGCTGCGATGCCTCCCGCAGCCTCGATCTCCCGAACGACCGCGGTCGCGTTGTCGTCGCGAATGTCGTTCACCGCAACCGACGCGCCCGCACGAGCGAACCATCGGGCGATCTCGCGCCCGATCCCGGCCCCCGCCCCGGTGACGAGGGCGGCCTTGCCGGAGTGATCGATGGTGACCGCCACGGCCGGCTTCTTATCGCGTCGAGCGACGGCGCGCGCTGCCACGGCGGGATACCGCGCGCGTCGAGCGCTTGCCCGCGTCGGCCTCGATGCCGTGAACGAGCATGGCGATCATCCGCGTTGCCGTCTCGTCGGGATCGAACGGCAACGTGAACATGCGGTCGTGTCGCAGTGTCGCGAACCCGTGCACCGCCGCGAAGATCGTGCGGTACCAGTGGGCCGCGTCCTCGTCGACGAGGCCCGAGGAACGGAACACCATCTGCAGCGGCGCCATCGCCCCGGCGACGGCGGCCTGCAGTTCGGCGTCGTCGCCCGGAGCCCGCAACGACGCGGAGTACAAACCAGGATGCTCGGCCGCGAACCCGAGCCACGCCCGCACGATCGCGTCGATCGCGTCCGGCCCGGCCCGACCCACCGCCGCGGCCGTCAGGCGGGACGTGAGCTCGCGCAGGCCCCGGAGCGCGAGCTCGCGTCGGAGACCATCGAGCCCGTCGACGTGCGCGTACAACGACTGCGTGCGCACGCCGAGGCGGGCCGCGACTTCGCCGAGCGCGGGCGATCCCGCGCCACGGCGCTCCAGCAGCTCGACCGCGGTGTCGACGACCATCGAACGATCCAGACCGACCCGTGCCGCCATCGACTCCCTCCGGCCGGGCCCGTACAGCCCTGACGACCAGCCCTTGCGAACCGAGCCGAACGGTATCAGACTGCAGTCTGATGAGCTTCGACACGGGGCTGCTGGACCTCGCGGACGAGTCACCCGAAGGGCTGCTCGGCTTCTACGAGGACAACGGATGGGGCGACGGCCTGCCGCTCGTTCCACCGACGCCCGAGCGTGTCGATGCCATGCTTGCGGGCCTGGGCCGGGTCGACCCCGACGAGATCGTCGCGACCCTGGCGCCCCGATTCGGCCAGGCGACCCGCCGGCTCGTCGCGGTGAACGCGGTGCTCGCCGGATGCCGGCCCGAACACCTTCCCGTGCTCGTGAGCGCGGTGCGCGCGCTCGGCCGCCCGGAGCTCAATCTGCGCGGCGTCAACGCGACCACGCATCCGGTCGCTCCACTGTTGATCGTCCACGGCGAAGTCGTCGCAACGGGCGCGTACAACCCGGGGCTCGGCGCGTTCGGCCCGGGCAATCGAGCGAACGCGACCACCGGCCGGGCGTTGCGGCTCGTGCTGCTCCATGTTGCCGGCGCCGTCCCCGGGCCGGGCGACGCGTCCACCCAGGGCGGACCGGCCAAATACACGTACTGCGTGGCCGAGAACCAGACCGCGACACCGTGGGAGAGCTATCCGGCCTCCATCGGTGTGAATACGCCGTCGGCAGTGACGATCCACTGCGGTGAGGCGCCGCACAACTTCCACGACATGGAAAGCGACCACCCGGCCCGCATCCTCGACAAATGCGCGTCGGCCATGGCGTCACTCGGCCAGAACAACGCGCCGATCAGTCAGGGCGAGTACTTCGTCGCGTTGTGCCCGGAGCACGCGGCGACCGCGGCCGCGCACGGGTGGACCCGTCGCGACATCGCGTCGTACCTCTTCGAGTCGGCGCGCCTGCCCGCGCGCACCTTGCGGGCCGCGTTCGACCACCTCGCGTGGGAGCCGTGGATGCACGCCGTTGGCGATGACGCCTCGCTGCCCCTTACCGGGAGCCCCGACAACATCCGCGTATTCGTCTGTGGAGGCGCGGGCAAGCACAGCAGCGTGATCCCGAGCTGGGGCATGACGAAGAGCGTGACGCTCCCCGTCGAACCGTGACCATCGACGATCACGAACACGCACGACCCGCCGCGACGACAAGGAGATCGATTGTGAAGATCTACGCACCCGACGGCGCCATCGGTGCACCAGCCCGTTCGCTCGCGCCATCACCGGAGGTGCTCTCCGGGCTACGAATCGGCGTGCTCGACAACGGCAAGCCCAATGCACGCGAGCTGATGCTCCGGGCCGCGGAGCAGCTCGGCTCACGCACCGGTGCAGTCCTCACGCTCGTCACCGACAAGGGAACGGGCCACAACGCGGCCACGGCATGCAGCGACGCGGTGCTCGACCGGCTCGCCTCCGACGTCGACGTGGTCATCACCGGCTCGGCCGATTGAGGCAGTTGCACGTCGTGGAGTGTCCACGACTCAGTACAACTCGAAGAACGCGGCATCCCGACCGTCGTCGTGACCACGACGCGCTTCGTCGACCTCACCCGCCGCGTCGCGTCGAGCCTGCGCATGCCCGAGTGCCGGATCGTCGTCGTCGAGCACCCGCTCGGAGACGCCGACGAGCAGACGGTCCTGGCGCGTGCAGACGCCTCTGTGGAACCCATCGTCGCGTCGCTCTGCCGCCGATGACGTGCACGCACCTCGACGAAGGGACTCGGGAGTGACCCACACGAACCTGCTCGGGCCGGCACCCGAGGAGCTCCCAGAGATGCGAGAGGATGGCGGGTCATGACGGACACGTGTCGCGCGGTGGTGTTCCTCGGGGACGGAAGCTACGAGCTGCGCGAGTTCCCCGTGCCCGACCCGCCGGAGGGTGGCGCGGTCCTGCAGGTCGAAGCGGTCGGGCTCTGCGGAAGCGACGTCGCGCAGCTCCAGGGCGTCGAGCTCGTCCCGGGCGCGAGCGCGTTTCCCGTCGTTCCGGGTCACGAGACGGTCGGCCGGGTCGTAACGCTCGCGTCCGACGCGCATCTCGGGGTGGACGAAGGCCAGCGGGTCGCGGTGGACGAGATCCTCGGCGCGGCACCGTTCCGCGTCTACGGATACTCCGACATGACGGGCGACGGACGCCCGGGGCTGTGGGGCGGCTACGGCGAGTACATGCAGATCTTTCCCGGCACCCGGCTGCACCCGCTCCCCGACGACGTAGCGGCCGAGCGATTGACGATGTTCGAGCCGCTCGCGAACGCGGTGAACTGGGTGGCTCGAGCCGGTCTGCGCGACAGCGAAACCGTCGTGGTGCAAGGCCCGGGACACCAGGGACTGGCCGTGCTCGAAGCGGTGCTCGCGCACAAACCGTCGGTCGTCGTGGTGACCGGCACGTCGCAGGACAGGCTGCGCCTCGACGCCGCAAAGGCCATCGGTGCCGACCACACGGTCATGGTCGACGTCGACGACGTGCGCGCGGTGGTTCGCGACGTGACGAACGGCGCCGGTGCCGACGTGGTGTTCGACATCGCGACCGCGACCCAGACCGTGCCGTTGGCGCTGGACCTCGTGCGCTTCGGTGGGCGAGTCCTGCTCGCGGGCCTCAAGCACTTCGCGGAGATCCCCGGCTTCGTGAGCGACAACATCGTGCTGCGTTCGCTCACGGTCTCCGGCGGTACGGGATACACGCCGGCCTCCATGGCGGAGGCGGTCGCCATGTTGCGGGCGGGCACCGTGCGTTCCGACGTCGTCGCCGGCGAGGTGTTCGGGCTCGACGGGATCGACGAGGCGATGGACCTGCTCGCCCGCACCGATCCCTCGCGCGACGCCGTGCGCGTGAGCCTGCGACACGGATAGCCGGTCACCGGTTACCAATTGCCGGTTACCAGCCGGTATCGATGCGCTCGCTGGTGCCGGGCCGGGTGCACCAGGAACAATGAACGGACCGAGCGCCGTTCCCACCCCCTGGAGGAGCACGCGTGTCCGTCGCAGTCGACCTCTACTACGACCCGTACGACCCCGGCATCGATGCCGATCCGTATCCGGTGTGGAAGCGGATGCGCGACGAGTCGCCCGTCTACTACAACGACCGGTACGACTTCTGGGCGTTGTCACGCTACGACGACGTCAACCAGGCGCTGCTCGACAGCCAGACGTTCAGCTCGGCCCGTGGGATCGTCGTGGAGATGATCGACACGACGCCGTCGGACCACGACGAGCCGATGCCGCGGCCGATGATGATCATGATGGATCCGCCGCGCCACGACCGGTTGCGCAAGCTCGTGAGCCGTGCGTTCACGCCCCGGCGCGTAGGCCAGCTGGAGCCGCGCACCCGCGAGCTGTGCGCGCAGATGCTCGACCCGCATGTCGGCGGCGGCACCTTCGACTACATCGAAGAATGCGGGGCCAAGCTGCCCGGCATGATCATCGGCGCGCTCATGGGCGTGCCGGAAGAGGATCAGAACGAGCTGCGCATCTGGATCGACGACTCGATGCGCTACGACCCCGAGCACGTCGACCCGCGGACCCGTGACGCGTTCGCCAAGATCGAGGAGTACCTGCAGGCGCTCGTCGCCGAACGGCGCACGCAGCCCCGTGACGACATGATCTCCGACCTGCTCGAGGTCAGCGTCGAGCTCGACGACGGCACGACGTCGAAGCTCACTCACGAGGAGATCATGGGCTTCACCCAGCTGCTCCTCATCGCAGGAAACGAGACGACCTCGCGGCTGATCGGCTGGACCGGCCTGCTCCTCTCCCGGTATCCGGACCAGCGTTCGCTGTTGCTGGATGACCCCGGCCTCGTCCCGAACGCGGTCGAGGAGATCCTGCGCTTCGAAGCGCCGTCACCGATCCAGGGCCGCATGACTCGTCGCGACGTCACCATCCACGGCACCACGATCCCGGCCTTCTCGCGCGTCGCGCTGTTGAACGGGTCGGCCGATCGCGACGAACGCCATTTCGACGATCCCGACCGCTTCGACGTGCGACGCCACATCGACCGTCATCTGGCGTTCGGCTACGGAGTCCATTTCTGCATCGGCGCGGCGCTGGCTCGTCTCGAGGGCCGGGTGGTGCTCGAGGAGACGCTGGCCCGGTTCCCGAACTGGTCGGTCGACGAGGAGCGGGTGGAGCTCGTGCGCACGTCGACCGTGCGCGGCCCCGCCCACCTGCCGATGCATCCCTGATCGGCATGGAGATCTCCTGCGCGTTCGCACCTTCCATGCAGACGGCCGACCACATCGTCGAGGCCGAGAAGCTCGGCTACCGGCGGGCGTGGTGCTACGACTCGCCCGCGCTGTATCCCGACGTGTGGATGGTGCTCGCGCTGGCAGCCGCGCGCACCCACACGATCGGTCTCGGGCCCGGCGTCCTCGTGCCGAGCCTGCGTCACCCGATGGTGAACGCGGCGGCAATCGCGACGCTCGCCGAGCTGGCTCCTGACCGTGTCGCGGTTGCAATCGGCGCCGGATTCACGGGCCGCATGGTGCTCGGTCAGCGACCGATGCGATGGGTCGACGTCGCCGCGTATGTCCACGCGGTGCGCGGCCTGCTGCGTGGCGACGACGTGGAGTGGGACGGCTCGACGTTGCGCATGTTGCAGCCCGACGGATTCGGCGCGCCGCGTCCCGTCGACGTGCCCATCCTCATCGGCGCCGACGGCCCGAAGGGCCTCGCGGTCGCGGCGGATCTCGGCGACGGCGTGTTCTCCGCGGCCGTCCCGCAGCCCGACGCCGCGAACGTCGCGCCATGGCGCGCGTTGCTCGTGTTCGGCACGGTGCTCGACGATGGTGAGGACCCGGCCGGCGGGCGCGCACTCGCGGCAGCCGGGCCCGCGCTCGCAGTCGTCTTCCACGGCCTCTACGAGCGGGGCGGGGCCGAGGCCGTCGACGGGTTCCCGGGCGGTAGGCAGTGGCGCGAAGCGGTCGAGGCCACGCCGGCCACCGCGCGGCACCTCGCCATCCACGAAGGCCATCTGGTCGAGCCGAACGAGCGCGACCAGCTCGCGCTCGCGGAGGCCGCGCCGTTGCTCGGTTCATTCACGATGACCGGAACGGCTGCCGAGCTGCGCGTCCGGCTCGGCGCCCTCGCCGGCGCCGGCGTCACGGAGATCGCCTACCAGCCGGCAGGCCCCGACATTCCCCGAGAGCTCGCCGCCTTCGCGGCGATGGCCGAAGGGCTGGCGTAGGCGTCAGCGTCCTGCGCGCGGCTCAACCTTGCGGGATGGGCGTCTGGCGCGGGTCCGGCGTGTCGTACGCCGTCCCGCCGATCCGGCCCCCGAGCTCCGGACATTCGGGTGCGAACACGCCCCAGCTGCACTCGAAGCCGGGCACGACCCAGTCGTGCAGCATCCAGATGTCGGGCAACGCGACCTTGTGGCCGCCGCGTGCTTCACACTCCGCCTTGCTCGTCTGCTCGGCACCGACGACCATCTCGCCCTTCAGGCACAGCCCGCCGTTGAGGTTGTGCTGGTGCCAGTGGTCGTTCGTGCCGGCGAAGCCTGCGGGCGGCCCGCCGGGGCTGAGGAGCAGATAGCTCAGCCCGACGATGTGCGAGCCCGGCGTCGTGCCGTCGTAGAGCAGCTCCGACGGGTGCCCGACGTCGAACTTCCCCGCGTACGCGAAGTTGCTGTAGTGCGCGCCGATGCACGGCACGTACGGCGTGTTCGCTCGATAGCCCGCCTTCTGCGCGTCGGCAACGGTCGGGAACTGCAGCGCGACCGAACGCGCGAGCGCCTGCTGCTGTTGCAACTCGAAGCGCGTCGCCTCGTCGATGGGCTGTTGTCGGACAGGGCCCCGGTGGTTGTGGCCCGACGTGTCCTGCACCTGGCCCAGCGATGCCGGTGGCCCGGCCTTCTCGCACGGCGACGTGCCGTCGGCGCCCCCGGCGGCCACCGGGTGCACGTGACCCGCGCCCCCGTGGGTGTGCACGTGCCCCGCGACGCCGTGCGCGCCGGCGAAGCGCGGTGTGACGGCGATGGTGCCCAGCGCGATGAGCGCCGCCCCCGCGAGCGATACGGCACCGAGCGCAGAGCCGCGGCGCCGGACGGGTCGCCGGCCGATGCGCGGCCGGACCGCCAACGTCACTGCCACGATCACGATCAACGACTCGAGCACGGTCGCGAGCACGTCGGGCAGCGCGATCGCCTCGGTCGCACTGCTGTGCGGGCCGAACCCCACACCCACGCTGCGCGACACCACCCACGCGGCGATCACGCCGACGTTCAGCGCGCCGGCCGCGAGCACGAGTCGTGACGGCCTCGTCACGACAGCCACCGCCCACGTCAGCTGGTACCAGCCGACCGCGATGAAGAACGCGCCGTAGGCCCAGTACTCGGAGAAGTGCGCCGGTGCGAAGGCGAAGTGCACGACTCCCGCCGTGGCCGACATCGCCGCGAGGATCCATCGCAGGTACGAGTCGACCGATAGGTCGCGAGGTCCGCCGCCGGCTGGGCGCTCGACCTCGGTCAGCTCCGCAACCGGAGCTTCGGGCGTGAGAAGTGCCATGCCGACCCCCTGTGAGCATGGATGCACGCGGCGTGCAGCGACTCAGGCAACCATGTCGCGCCCGGCGCGTCAAACACCTCGAGTTGCGGGGCGTCGCGGTCGCCCGTGTCGGCACGAGAGCGGGCGGCACGCGTAGCGTCATCGTCGTGAGCAGTTCCGGACAGCGACCCAAGGACCGGTACTTCACCCTCAGGGGCAACGCGCTCAAGCGCTGGGTGCGGATTCATTTGTGGGTGTACCGCACAACCCGCGGCCGGCTGCTGGCCAAGATGCGCGGCATGCCGACGCTCCTGCTGACCACCACCGGGCGGCGCAGCGGCCGGCGCCACACCGTGCCGCTCCCCTACTTCACCGACCGTGCGGGCAAGGTGGTCATCGGATCCTTCGCCGGGTCGGACCGGCACCCGGCCTGGGTGCTCAACGTGATCGCCGACCCCGTGGTCGACGTGCAGGACCGCGGCGACACGTACCCGGGCCGGGCCGAGCTCGTCACCGGCGAGGAGCGGGCCGCGTTGTGGGCGGGCCTGGTG
>JAMXLJ010000072.1 GCA_024281095.1 Acidimicrobiia bacterium
CAGCGAATCGAGCGTACGCTCCCAGGCAAGCGCGCCGGCACGGACGAGGTTGCAACGCTGCCGGGAACGCAATTTCGCGAAGCCGGCGCTGTACTAAGTGCTGCGTGACTTCTCCCGCCAGGATCCCGCGCAACGGGTCGCGCCTACTCCTCCCAGCGGAAGTAGCGCGCCGCCAGCAGCGGCGCGGCGATCGCCCAACCGACGAGCACCACCAGCTCGCCCACCGGAAACGCGCGTGACGCCAGGACGGCGCGCACCGTCTCCGACAGCGCGGCCGCCGGGAGCAGCTTGGCGAAGTCCTGCATCGCTGCCGGAAGCTTCGACAGCGGATATGCCATGCCGCCGAGGAACAGCAGCACGAGGAACAGCGCGTTGGCGGCCGCCAGGTTGGCCTCGGCCCGCAGCGTGCCCGCCATCAGCATGCCGATGCCGGCGAAGGCGATCGTGCCCAGCAGGAGCAGCCCGAGCGCCGGGATGATGGCACCGGTGACGTTCCAACCGAGCGCGGCGCCGGTCGCGACGATCACGACGGCCTGGATCAACTCGATCGCGAGCACGTTCAGCGTCTTCGCCGCGAGCAGGCCGGTGCGCGACAGCGGGGTCGAGCCGAGCCGCTTCAGCACGCCGTAGTGGCGCTCGTACCCCGTCGCGATGCCGAGGCTGACCATGGCGGTCGACATCACCGCGAGCGCGAGGATGCCGGGCACGAGGAACTGCACCGGGTCCTTCAGGTCGCTGATGGTGTTGACCTGGGCGAAGAACACGAGGATCCCGATCGGGATCCCGAGGGTGACGAGCAGGCTCTCCGATCGGCGCAGCGTCAGCAGCAGCTCGATCCGGGCCTGGGCGAACAACGCGCGGGAGCTCACCGGTGCATGGTCGCGCCGTGTCGAAGGATCGCTCACGCGCGGTCCTCGCTCGTGAGGCGGAGGAACACATCTTCGAGTGAGCGCCGCCCGGTGGAGAGCTCGCGCAGGACTGCGTTCTCGTCGCGCAGCCAGAGCGCGAGCTGCGCGATCCGGTCCGTGGTCGCGCTCGCGGCGACGACGTAATCGCCGGGGCGGGGCTCCTGCACCGCGGCGAGCGACACACGCATCGCGGCCGCGAGGCCGACGTGGTCGAGCCCGGCGCGTGACGCGAAGCGCAGCTCCTCGTCGCCGCCGAGTGCGGTGAGCTCGATCGGGCTTCCGCAGGCGACGACGCGTCCGCGGTCGACGATCGCGAGACGGTCGCAGAGGTGCTCGGCTTCGTCCATCGCGTGGGTGGTGAGCACGACGGTGACGCCGCTCTCGCGCAGGTCGCGCACGAGCTGCCACGTCGTCGCCCGTGCCCGCGGGTCCATGCCCGCGGTCGGCTCGTCGAGGAACACGAGCTCGGGCCGGCCGACGAGCGCGAGCGCCAACGACAGGCGCTGGGTCTGGCCGCCGGACAGGCGGCGCACCAGGGTGTGCTGCGCTTCGCGCAGACCCACGAGGTCGAGGAGGCGTTCGGGGTCGTCGGGGTCGTCGTAGTACGACGCGAAGAGCCGGAGCGCCTCGAGCGGCTTCACGCCCGGATAGAGCCCGCCCTCCTGCAGCATCACACCGATGCGCGGCCGCAGCCGTCCGCCGTCCCGCCAGGGCACGAGCCCGAGCACGTGCGCGGTTCCGGCGTCCGGGCGGCGGTATCCCTCGAGGATCTCGAGCGTCGTGGTCTTGCCCGCGCCGTTGGGGCCGAGCAGACCGAACACCTCACCTCGCGCCACCGTGATCGACAGGCCGTCGACGGCTCTCGTGGTGCCGTAGCGCTTCTCGAGATCGACGACCTCGATCGCCGGCTCGGTCGCGGCGCTCATCGCGGGCCGGACACTAGTGGAGCGGATCTCCGGCACAGCGCTGCGTCGCCGGTCAGCGGTCGCGCCATGCCGCGAACATCGCCAGCTCTTCCAGCGCCTGCCGTGCGTCGGGCGTGACCGGGAGTCGGCTGAGCGCGTCGAGGGCTTCCGCGACGAGTCGCTCGATGGTTGCCTCGACCTCGGCCCGGGCGCCGGTGTCGACCAGCACCGCCTGCAAGGCGGTGACATCCGCGTCGGTGAGGTCGTCGGCGCCGAGGCGGGCGAGCAGGCGGGCGCCGGCACCGCGGGCGCGCGACGCGGCCGCGGCGACGAGCGGGGTCAGCTTGCCCTCTCGCAGGTCGTCGCCGACGGGCTTGCCCGTCCGGAGCGGGTCGCCGAACACGCCGAGCATGTCGTCGCGCAACTGGAACGCCTCGCCGAGCGGCAGGCCGAAGTCGCTGAGGGGGCCGCCGAGCGCGTCGAATTGTCCGGCGAGCGCGGCCCCGAGATGCAGTGGCCGTTCGACGGTGTACTTCCCCGACTTGTAGCGCTCGATGCGTCTCGCCGCCGCGGGGTCGCGACTGCCGTTCGCAGTGGCGGCGAGATCGAGAAGTTGGCCGATGCACAACTCCACCCGCAGCTCGTCGAAGACGCCTCGCGCGACAGGGGAAGCGTCCGTCATGAGCATGTCGGCGTAGACCAGCGCGAGGTCGCCGACGAGGATCGCGATGCCCTCACCGAATCGGCGAGCCTCACCGTGACCCTCGTCGCGCACGTGACGGTCGACGAACTCGTGATGAACCGACGGTCGACCGCGCCGGCGATCGCTGCCGTCCATGATGTCGTCGTGCACGAGCGCGAACGTGTGGAGCAACTCGAGCGCGGCGCACGCGTCGAGCGCAGCGGCGCCGCCGGGCTCGCCGCCCGCGCCGACGTAGGCCCAGTGGCAGAACGCCGGCCGGAGACGCTTGCCGCCCGCGGCGACGAACGTCCGGAGCGCGCCGATCGGCTCGCGCAGGCTCGCGTCGGTGGCCGACCACCGTTCGACCTCGGCGTCGAGCAGGTCCATGACGCGGCGCTCGACCCGGTCGTCGACGACGAGGAGACTTCGCGGCGTGTCGAGAGCCTGTGCATCAGCACGCCACTCGGCGCGGGCCGCCGCCTCGAAGGTCACCGTGAAAGCCTACGCGGGTGTGCCGTCCGGGCCCGAGCCGCGTGCCGGCCGTAACGTGCGTCACATGGCACGGTTCCTGTCGGCGGAGTGGATCGCGCAACTTGACCGGGCCGCGTCCGGATCGGCGCGGCTCGCGGAGGACCTCGCCGGGGTGACGCTCGTCGTCGAGCGCCGGGTCGAGGGCAGCCCGTTCGGCGACGTGAGCTACGTGACCCGCGTCGATGCCGGCCGGGTGCGCTTCGTTCCCGGGCCGGCCGACGATGCCGACCTCGTCCTGCTGAGCGACTACGAGACCGCACGGGCACTCGCCCGGGGCGAGCTCAACGCCCAACAGGCCTTCGCGGCCGGGCGGTTGAAGATCCGCGGCGGCCTCGACACGCTCGTCACCCACAGCCGCACCCTTGCCGCTGTCGGCGTCGGCCTCGACGCCGTCCGCTCCGACACCACGTTCGACTGACCCGGCTGCCGGTTCCGGCGTCGCTTCGGTACGGCAGTGGTACCGAAACGACGCCAGGTGAGCGCCGCTACCATCCCGGCGTCGCCGAGACCACCGGAGGGCTGTCATGGCCGCCATCACGTTGGACGACTTCCGCCGCGAAGCCCAGGCCTTCCTCGAGACCAACGCGAAGCGGCGCGGCGAGGAGAAGTTCGTCTGGGGCGAGGGGTCGGACCGGGTCGGCGTGCTCGAGGAGAAGACGCCCGAGCAGGAGAAGGCCGATCTCGCGGTGGCCAAGCAGTGGAAGGCGAAGGAGTTCGACGCCGGCTTCGGTTGGATCGCCGGCCCCGAGGAGTACGGCGGTCGGGCGTTGCCGTCCGCCTACGACCGCGCGTACCGCGAGCTCGCGTCGCGCTTCGCGCTGCCCGACACGCACCATTTCGGCATCGGCCTCGGCATGGTCGCCCCGACGATCCTGGCCCACGGGATCCCCGAGGTCCGTGAGCGCTACCTGCGTTCGCTGTATCGCGGCGACATCGTCGCCTGTCAGTTGTTCTCGGAGCCGGTCGCCGGCTCCGACCTCGCCGGTATCCAGACCCGGGCCGAGCGCGACGGCGACGAGTGGATCATCAGCGGCCAGAAGGTGTGGACGTCGGGCGCGCACTACAGCGACATCGGCGAGATCATCACCCGGACCTCGCCCGACAAGCCCAAGCACAAGGGCCTGACGATGTTCCTCGTCGACATGAAGTCGCCCGGCGTCGAGGTGCGGCCGCTGCGTCAGATGACGGGCGGAGCGTCGTTCAACGAGGTGTTCTTCACCGACGTGCGGGTGCACGACTCGCATCGCCTCGGCGACGTCGACGAGGGCTGGACGGTCGCGCTCACGACGCTGATGAACGAACGTGCCGCGATTGGCGGCGGTGGTGCCGGCGTGGGCACCACGAGCGTCACGCGCTTCATCGAGCTCGCGCGGTATCTCGGCATCGCGCGCGACCCCGTCGTGCGCCAGGAGCTCGCCGACGCGTTCGTGCGTCAACAGGTCGCCCGCTACACCAACCTGCGCGCGATGGCGAAGCTGCGTGCCGGCCAGTTGCCCGGCCCCGAGATGTCGATCGCGAAGCTCGCGTTGACCCAGAACATGCGCAATATGGGCGAGACGCTCGGCGCAATGCTCGGGCCCCGCCTCATCGCGGACACCGGCGAGTGGGGCACGTTCGCGTGGTCGGAGTTCGTGCTCGGCATACCCGGCATGCGCATTGCGGGTGGCACCGACGAGATCATGAAGAACATCGTCGGCGAGCGCGTGCTCGGCCTGCCGAAAGAGCCGGGCCTGAGCAAGTAAGCGCACCGCGACGCGCGTGCGCGGGCCGGCGACCGCGACACGCGTACGCGAGCTGTCCCCGGCCATTTTCTGTTGACCGGGGACAGCACTGGGGCAGGGTGTACCTGGAACGGTGGGGGACGACCACCGCGGTTGAAGCATTCCCCCTCCGTCATTTCTCTAACGCTTTGCTCGACCGCGGCACACCGACGTACGCGCATTGCCGATTTGACGGCGAGCGGCTGTCGAAGGCTGCCTCGGACGAAGACGGTGCGGTCACGAGGAGTGACCCGAGGAAGTGCCCCGGAGCGGTCTACGCCAGCCTTCCTGAACGCTCGTTGCACCGCGACGGCTGCATGACGCGGAACGCGTTGGCCCTCAGCTGTCGCCCACAACACGGGGGTAGGGTCGCCTCGTGCAGCCGTTCGAGCGCTTGCGATATCTCGCCCGGTGGGGCGGCGACGACGATGCGCTCGCTTCCGAAGCCGCCGACTGCCTTGCCGCGTTCGCCGATGATCCCGCCGGATTGGTCGTCGCGTGCCGGCAGCTGCTCGCCCACCACGTGACCTCGGGCCCGTTGTGGTGGCTGTGCTCGCGCGTCCTGTGCGCGAGTGATGCCGCCGACGCGGCGTGGGCGGCGGTGCAGCTGCTCGACGAGGATCGCACCGCGTCCCGCCTGGCCGACGCGTTGCCGTTCCCTCATGACGCGCCCGTCGCCGTGCTCGGATGGGGCGACACCATCGCGCGCGCGCTCACGACCCGTTCCGATCTCGACGTCGTCGCGGTGCGGCTTCCGGGAGCGCGCCGCGTGGCCTCACAGGTCAGGCGGGCGGCCCGCCCGGTGCGGCTCGTGTCCGACCTCGAGGCCGGCACACTCGACGTGAGCCACGTGCTCGTCGAGGCGAGCGCGCTCGGGAGCCGCTCCGCGCTCGTGCCTCACGGCACCGAGTCGGTCGCGGTCGAGCTCGCGGGTGGCCGGGCCCAAATCTGGGTCGTGGCCGGGCTGGGGCGCGCCCTGCCCGACCGCCTCTACGACGCGCTGCGCGCCCGCCTGGGCAACATCACCGATCCGTTGGACGCGTCGACGGCCGACGAGGTCGAGGAGCTCGCGCTCGACCGGGTCGACGCCGTCGTCGGCCCGTCGGGGCTCGAAGCGCCGACCGTGGCGGCACGCCGGGCCGACTGCCCGATCGCGCCCGAGTTGCTCCGCGCCGGCTGACCGGGCCCGTTCAGTAACGGTCGGGCGGCGCGTCGAGACGTCGGATCTCGACCCGGCGTACCACCCGACGCCCCAGCCGCCGGCGGGTGACGCCTCGGATGCCCGCCCGCACCGGCGGCAGCAACAGCAACAAGCCGGCCGCGTCGGTGATGAACCCCGGCGGGATCAGCAGCGCGCCCGCCAGCAGCAGGAGCGCGCCGTCGACCATCTCCTTGCCCGGGACCCGGCCCGCGTTGGTCTGCTCGCGCATGCGGCGCAGCACACCGATGCCCTGCCGCTTCACGAGCCAGACGCCGAGGACGGAGATCGCGAGCAGCAGCACGATCGTGTTGCCGACGCCCAACCAGGACCCGACTTTGATGATCACCGCGATCTCGGCGATCGGCAGAGCGACGAGCAGCACGACGAGGAGCGCGATCACACGACCAGCGTACCGACGTTCGCGCCGCTCGAGACCGTCGATGTGAGGAGCCGGCCCGCGCACGCCGGCGCCCCGATCCGCTCGGCGCTCGGTGAGCTACGCCTCCAATGCCAGGGCGCCCGAGTCGTCGCCGCTGTCGGCGAGCGAAAGTGGCCGCTCACGCCGCAGGCTCGCGATCTTCTCGAGCGGGCGCTCGAGCTGGCGCCGGCGTGTGCCGGCAAGCTCGTCGAAGTCCTTGCGGGCCGTCGCGAGCGACCGGTCGAGCTTGTCCATCTTGGCGACGAACTCCTTCCACTGCTTGTCGAACGTGGCAAGCAGTTCGAGGATCTCGTTCGACGTCCGCTCGAGCCGGAAGTTGTCGGCGGCCTGTCGGATCACCGCGAGCACCGCGAACAACGTCAACGGTGAACAGCACACCACCTTGTGACGCAACGCCTCTTCCAGAATCGAGCTGTCGTGTTCCTGGATGAAGCCGTACAGCGCCTCGTTCGGGATGAACAGGAGCACACAGTCGAGCGCGTCGCTGCGCCCGCCGGCGTAGTCGCGCGCCGCGAGCTCGCGCACACGACCGCGGACATCGCGCAGGAAGTCGTCGCGGAAGCGCTTGCGGTCGAGGTCGGATTCGGAGTCAAGGAAGCGCAGGTAGTTGTCGAGCGGGAACTTCACGTCCATGTAGAGCGCCTGTTCCTGCGGGAGCATGAACGTGAAGTCGGGGATGCCGCCCCCGTCGACGGCGCGCTGCTTGCGATAATTGACGTTCTCGATGAAGCCGGCGAGTTGCAGTACGTCTTCCGCCATGCGCTCGCCCCACTGGCCGCGTGCCTTCGTGCTCGCGAGGGCCTGACGGAGGCCCTGGGTCACCTCGTGCAGCGCGCGGACACCGTCCTGGCTCTGCTGGAGCTGGGACGCGAGCGCTCCGAACTTCGCCTGCCGGTCGCGTTCGAGATCGTTCACGAGCTCGCGCACCTTGCCGAGCTCGCCGGTCATCTGGACGAGCTGCTGGTCGATCAGCGACTTCTTGCCCTCGAGCTCGTGGGTGGCCTTCGACTGCGCCTCGCTGAGCCGCTGCGCGGCGAGCTCGAGGAAGGACCGCGCGTTGCGCTCGAGCGCGCTGGCTGACAGGGCCGAGAAGCGGTCGCCGAGGCGGGCCTCGGCCTCGTCGCGCGCAGCGAGGCGCTCCGAGGCGACGGCCAGCTCACGCTCGAGCTCGGCCTCACGCTGCGCATGAAGTCGCTCGCGTTGCGCGAGCTCGGACGCGACTGCGTCGTGGTCGCGGGCCGCGGCCTCGAGCCGGGGCCGGTGCACCACCGCGAGGGCCGCGCCGGCGCCGAGTGCGGCGCCCGCGAGCAGGGCCAGGAGGGCCAGCAGGATCGTCGTCGGGTCCATGCCGTCGATTGTGCCGGTGGGGTGTGACAGTTATCGGGATGCCGTCTGACCTGGGCTGACGCGTCGACGGCGTCGGGCCGTCAGCCCCCGCCGTCCACCCGGATCTTCTGGCCGGTCAGGTACCGGGCCTGCTCCGACACGAGGAACAGCACCACGTCGGCGACCTCCTCGGGACGGCACACATGGCCGAAGGGTGACCGCTTGTCGAGGCTGTGGATGTCGTCGACCCCCATGGCGCCCTTCACCAGCCGCCGGCCCATCTCGGTCTCCACGAGGCCCGGCGCGACGACGTTGACGTGGATGTCGTTGGCGCGTTCCTCTTTCGCGAGCGTCCACGCCAGCGCCTCGAGCGACGCCTTCGCCATGTTGTAGGGGCTCGAGTTCGGGCCCCAGTTCACCGTCGCGAGGCTCGAGATCATCACGATGTCGCCCCGCGGACGGGCTCGCATCGACGGGATCAGGAGCTTGCTGAGCAGGAACGCGCCGAAGGCGTGGGTGCGCCAGACCCGTTCCAATTCGGCGGGGTCGGTGTCGACGACTGAGTGCCCGCGGCTCGCGATGCCGGCGTTGTGCACGAGGATGTCGACCGGGCCGAGGTCGCGCAGGACCGCTTCGGCCATGAGCTCGTCGTCCTCGGCCCGGTCGACCGACGCAGGGAACGCGATCGCACGCCGGCCGAGGCGCTCGATCTCTGTCACCGTGTCGCGGGCCGCGTCCGCGTCACGCCGGTAGTTCACCGCCACGTCGGCACCGGCGGCCGCGAGCGCGAGGGAGATGGCACGGCCGATGCCGCGCCCGCCCCCGGTCACGAGCGCGACGCGTCCCTCGAGTGTCATCTGCTCCCTCCGCTTCCGCTCCGCCTCATCTGCTCCCTCCGCTTCCGCTCGGGCGGCTACGCCGAGCGGAGCTTCCGCTCCGTCCGCACCGTGTCATCCACCACCTTGCGTTCCCTGCGTCGTTCACGAGCGCTTCTCCGCGAGCTCGACCGCGCGGTCGTAGAGCCGGCGGGCATCGAGGCGTTCGGCCCAGGTTTGCAGATCAGGGTGCGGCCCCGTCCACCGCCAGTCGTCGACCTGCCCGACGGTCGCATCGGTGCGCAACGTAGCGAGCACCTTGAACAGCGCGGCCGCGTCGCGGTGCTCGTGCAGCGTCGCGGCGAGCGTCTTCGCACCGCGCACGTTGACGTCCCACTCGTGCGCGTACTCGGGGATCGCCTCGAGGTGCTCGTAGCGGTGCAGCACCGCGGCCGCCGACTTCGCGCCCCAACCCGGGATGCCGGGGAACCCGTCGGCACTGTCGCCCACGAGCGCGAGCCAGTCGGGCACGGACCGCGGCCCGACGCCGAACTTCGCCTCGACGCCCTGCTCGTCGAGCAACTGCTTCTTGCGCCGGTCGAACTGCACGACGTGACGGCCGACGACGCACTGGCCGAGATCCTTGTCGGGCGTGCAGATCAACACCTGCTCCACCCGCTCGTCGGCCGCGGCGATCTTCGCGGCGGCCGCGAGGGCGTCGTCGGCCTCCTGCTCCACCATCGGCCACACCGTCACACCGAGGGCCGCGAGTGACTCGTCGAGCAGCGGGAACTGCACGAGCAGCTGCGGGTCGACGCCCGCGCCGGTCTTGTAGCCCACGTACAAGTCGTTGCGGAACGACTCGATGACCTTGTCGTTCGCCACCCCGACGTGGGTGGCACCGTCTTCGAGGAGCGTGAGCACCGAATACAGCACCCCGCGCACCGCGGCGACCTCGACACCCTCACGGTCACGGTGCGACGGCAACGCGAAGAAATGCCGGAACAGCTCGTAGGTCCCGTCGACCAGATGCACCTGCATGCAGGGAGATGCTACGGGTGGCGCTACTCCGAGTGCGTCCGTGTGGCCGAGCTGCCGCCCTTCGCGTCACCCACCCACACGGACTTGATGTTGCAGAACTCGCGGATGCCGTGAGCGGACAGCTCCCGCCCGTAGCCCGACTGCTTCACACCCCCGAATGGCAGCTGTGGATACGACGTCGTCATCCCGTTGACGAAGACCATCCCGGCCTCGAGGTCGCGCACGAACCGTTCCTGTTCGTCGGGGTCGTCGGTCCACGCGTTCGAACCGAGGCCGAAGTCGGTCGCGTTGGCGAGATCGATCGCCTCGTCGATCCCGGAGATCCGGTACAGCTGCGCGACGGGCCCGAACACCTCTTCGTGGTACATCCGCATGTCGGGCGTCACACCGGAGATCACCGTCGGCTCGTAGAACCAACCCGGCCGGTCGGGCGCGCGCCCTCCCACGAGGACCCTCGCGCCGTTCGACACGGCTTCGTCGACGAGCTCGGCGACGTCGCGGCGGCCCTGCTCGGTCGCGAGCGGGCCGATGTCGGTCGACTCGTCCATCGGGTCGCCGACGTGCAGGGCGGAGACGCGCGCGACGAAGTCCCTCTCGAACGCATCCGCGACTGCGTCGTGCACGATGAAGCGCTTCGCCGCGATGCAGCTCTGGCCGTTGTTCTGGTTGCGCGCGGTCACGCCGACCTCGACCGCGCGGGCGAGATCGGCCGACGGCATCACGACGTAGGGATCGCTGCCGCCGAGCTCCAGCACGGTCTTCTTGATCTCGTCGCCGCCGACCTTCGCCACCGAGCGGCCTGCGGGCGTGCTGCCGGTCAAAGTCGCCGCCTTGATCCTGCGGTCGCGCAGCACCCGTTCGACCTGATCCGAACCGATCAGCAGCGTCTGGAACGCGCCCTGCGGGAAGCCGGCCCGCTGGAACAGGTCCTCCATGAACAGCGCGGTCTGCGGGACGTTGGACGCGTGCTTCAACACGCCGACGTTCCCGGCCATGAGCGCCGGGGCCGCGAACCGCATCGCCTGCCACAACGGGAAGTTCCACGGCATGACCGCCAGCACCGGGCCCAGCGGTTGGTAGCGCGCGAACGCACGCGTCGCGCCGACCGCGGCGGCGTCGGCCGGCTCGTCGGCGAGGAACTCCTCGGCGTGTTGCGCGTAGTACCGGCAGGCGGTCGCGCATTTCGCGACCTCGGCGCGCGCCGCCCCGATGGTCTTGCCCATCTCGGTCGTCATGACGCGCGCGATGTCGTCGCGTTCACCGTCGAGGATTCCGGCCGCGGAGTCCATCCATTCGGCGCGCTGCGAGAACCGGGTCAGGCGGTACGCGGCGAACGCCGAGGCGGCGCGCTCGAGCCGGCGGTCGATCTCGTCGTCCGACAAGGGATCGAACGTCTTGATCGTCTGACCGGTCGCGGGGTTGATCGTTGCGATCGCCATGTCGCCTCCTCGGCGTCGCGTTCACCGTCGACGTCGCGTCGCCATCGACGCCTTCCGTTGTCTTCCCACCCCGAGCCGATCGGGAACGAGACCGGCGTCAGCGCACCTCGATGCGACGGCGGCGTGCCTCCGCCTTGGGCAGGCGAATCGTCAACACACCCTCGCGCAGCGTCGCGGTCGCGCGGTCGGCGTCGACCTCGCCCGGCAACACCGCCTCGAACGTGAAGCGCCCCCGGTGGCGCCCCGCCCGGCGCTTCGCCGCGGTCTCCTTCGGCTCACCGGGCTCGCCCGACACGCACACCCGCCGGCCGGTCACCTCGACCTCGACGTCGTCGGCGTCGATTCCCGGCAGCTCGAACTCGAGCAGGTATTCGTCGTCGGATTCCTCGAGCTCGCCGAGCGGCGTGATCCCGCCGGCGGACTCGGCCGGGAACTCGCGCTCCCACGTCTCGAGGAAGCGTCTGAGCTCCTGGTTGAGCCGGCTCAGCTCGGCGAACGGGTCCCAGCGGTTCAGGCCGCCGCTTTCGCGACGGCTCGGGGCGGTCGTCATCGCAGCTCGCCTCCGTGGCTCGCGGATTCCACCCCGATCCTCTCCCCCATGGACGGTGTTGTCACCCGCCGTCGGGCGGACTGCGAAAGCCTCCAAATAGAATCGCGTTTCTTCTCATCCCCGACGGGAGGTCAGGCACGTGCCCGAGACTCGGCCCGCGCGAGCGTTGCGTCCGAGCGGCGGACTCGAAGGGTTCGCCGCCATCGTCACCGGCGGAGGCACGGGAATCGGCGCCGCGTGCGCGACCCGACTCGTTGCCGACGGTGCCGCGGTCACGATCTGCGGGCGTACCGAGTCGCGACTCGTCGAGACCTGTGACGGCCTCGCGCGCGCGGCCGGGCACGGCGGCACGGCGCGCTACCTCGTCGCCGACGTCACCGTGGAAGACGACGTGGCGCGCCTCGTGAAGGCGGCCTTGGAGCCGACCGGTTCGCTCGACGGCGTCATCGCCAACGCGGGCGGCGGCGGTGGCTTCGGGCCGTACCACCTGCAGGACACGGCCGAGTTCCTGCGGGTGCTGCACCTCAACGTGCTCGGCACCATGCTGTTGGTGAAGCACACCGTGCCGCCCATGGTCGCGGCCGGCGGCGGATCGTTCGTCGGCATGTCGTCCATCGCCGGCAACCTCACCCACCCGTACTTCGGCGCGTACACCGCGTCGAAAGCCGGCATCGAGCAGATCGTGCGCAACGCCGCCGACGAATATGGCGCGGTCAACGTGCGCTTCAACGCGATCCGCCCAGGCTTCATCGCGACCGAGATCATGGAGGGAATTCCGCGCGACTCGCCCGTGTACGAGAGCTACATCACCAACACGCCGCTCGGCGACGTCGGCGATGCCGACGACGTCGCCCACTTGGCCCGCTTCCTCCTGGGGCCGGAGGCTCGCTGGATCACTGGCCAGATCGTCAACGTCGACGGGGGGCACGGCCTGCGTCGCGGACCTGACTTCGGATGGTTCATCGAGCCGGCGATCGGCCGCGACGCGATGCTGGCGCGAACCCCGCCCCCGACCTGAGATCAGCCGAACAACAGCTCCGCGGCCCGGTCGACGGCGGCGTACACGCCGGCGATCGGCGTGCGGCCGCGGGCCCAGTCGCGAAGGTTCGCGTCGAGGACCGCGCTCATCACGTTGATCACGTCGTCGCGCAGGCCCGGGTCGATGTTGGGCACGAACTTCGCGAACGCTTCGGTCTGCCGTGTCGCGAAGCGCTCGTAGACCGCAGTCGCGAGTGGATCCTTGGCGGCCTGCAGCAACAGGAGGTTCCCGTACACGGGCGGATGGAGCTCGAACGCGCGCACCGCGCGCCGGTACGCGGTCTTCAGGCGAGCGGTGCTCGTCTTGCCGTGCGCGCCGGTGACCTCGCTGCGGAATCGCTCGGCCCACGCCGCGAGCGCTTCGGCGAACAGGTGGTCCTTCGAGGAGAAGTAGCGGTACATCGTGCCGAGGGCAACACCGGCCGACGCGGCGACGTCCTTCATCTGGACGTGGTCGAGGTCGTAACGGATCAGGTCGTCGAGCGCGGCGGCGATGATCCGCTCCCGGCGCGCCCTCTGCCGTGCGCTCAGCGTCTCGAGCGCCGGCGGCGCGTCGCGTTCACCGTCGTCCCCGCGCTCGGCCGGGTGGGTGGTCATGCGCCGACCGGAACCATTCGGACCCTCCCCCAGAAGCTTCGAGCCCGCCACCTTTTCAGAATCGGATTTCAGTTTCAACCCGAGTGGTGGGAACGGTGGTCCACCGCCGTGGCTCCCGTCGTTCCTAGGCTCGTGGCATGAACACCCTTGCCGACGCGGGAATTCTCGCCGGGTGCTGTGCCGCGGTATGGCTGCTCGTCGCGCCGCTGGCGCGACGGCGCGGATGGTTCGGGCGGGTCGCGCTCTATGCCGTCGGCGCGGCGCTGACCACCGCCGCGGCCCTGGCGATCGGCCGCTGGCGCGAGCACGTGCGGCTCACGCCGGCCGCCGCGGGTGTGGTCGGCGGCGGCATGTGCGCGTTCTGGATCCTCGTCGCGCTGCAGCGCACGCGTCCGGCCGACCCCGGTGCCGCGGCCACGTCGAGCTCCACCGAGCGGGGCGTACAGCCCGCGACCACAGCGGCCGAAGCCGATGGCGCCCGGGGCGGGGCAGGGCTGACGAGGCGGGAGCGCAGGCTCGCGAACCGCCGGCGGTTCCCGGGCCCCCACCGGCGGCATCAGCGCGTCGGCGTCTGAAGAGCTCGCCCGGCGGAAGCCGGTGACCGAGCACACACAAGCGGCCGGGCCCGCCCGGTTCGCCACGTCGGGGCAGGGGCGACGGGGATCCCCGAACGGGACCCGACCGCTCACTTCGGGCATTTTTGGGCCTTCCCGGCCTCGGGACATGACCTGTGTAGACCATTTCCATAACTATTCGTCAGATCGCTCGCGCGCTGCGCGCGAGTTTCCGATGTTGTCCACCAAATGACTACAGAGAGCGTTTCCATCACTACATTTCCTCTTGCATTCGGCCCCGGGGTCGCGGACGATGGTCCTGCGTACAGATCTCATGCCGTGTCGGCCACGGAAGCCGGCCGCCTCGATTCCGCGCTCGTTCGCAGCCCTCACCCCAGCGAGCGCCCTGCGAGGCGTTTCCACGCCGCCACGGCATGTGTCCCGCCCGATTCCCCGGAGGAACGGACCCGGCGTGTCCCTGCCCCACGCCGAGGTTCGCCCTCCGGGTCGGGCGGCTCCACGGCTCGTCCCCCGCACTGCCCCGCGGCGGCGAGCCGCGGGCGCGGTCACCGTCAGGCGCCGGCCCGCAGCCTTCCCCGCAACGCGGTGAACGCGAGCGTCATGCTGACGACGCCGACGCCGAGAATGCAGCCCGCCGCCTTCAGGAGCGCACCGGCCTGCCAGCCCGTCAGGATCAGCGAGCGCATCCCTTCGAGCAGATACGTGACCGGGTTGTAGCCGGCGATGCTCGCCAACCATCCCGTCAGCGCCTGACGGGGCAGGAACGACGTCGTGAGGAAGGCGAACGGGAAGAACAGGATGAAGCTCGAGTTCACCGCGGCCGGGTTGCCTGTCTTCAGCGCGATCGCATAGGGGAATCCGGTGAACGCGAGGCCCCACCCGCCCGCGAGGAGCAGGAACAGCAGCACCCCGAGCGGACCGCTCTCGAAGCGCACCCCCACCGCGAAGCCGAGCACGATCACCGGGATCGACAGGGCGATCACGAGCGCGAAGTCGGCGACCATGAGGCCGAGCAACAACGACAGCCGGCGGATCGGCGTCATCAGGAGCCGGTCGAAGTAGCCGTCCTGGATGTCGGTGACGAGTGCGGACGCCCGCGAGATGCCCGTCACCGCGAAGATGATCGCCACGGGCAGCTGGAAGGCCTTGAAGTCGGTGACTGGCCCGCGTTCCGCGAGCTTCTGCAGCGAGCCGATGTTGACCGCGAAGAAGAACACCGGCACGACCAGCGCGGGCACGATCGCCTCGGGCTCACGCGGGATCGCGCGGATCGCCCGTCCCGCGATCGAGCGCGTATCTGCGAGGAACCCGGCCGCGCGGGCGCGTATCGCCGACGGGCGCACGCCGGTCGGCGCGGTCGCGCCATTCCGGTCGGTTGCGCCCGTGGTCACGACGCCTCTGCTTCGAGGATGTGGCCGCCCGTGAGCTCCAGAAAGACGTCGTCGAGTGTCGGCACCCGCAACGTGAGGTTGCGCACCGGCACGCCGCAGCCATGGAGTGCGATGGCGATGGGGCTCAACGACCCGGGCCCGTCGGTGACCCGGATCATCAACTCCGTGCCCCGTGCCTCCACCTCGTCGACGCCCGCGAGGCCACGGACGGCCGCAATGGCAGGTGCGGGGTCACCGTCGACTTCGGCGACGACAACGTCGGATCCGAGTGAGCGCTTCAGCTCGTCGGGCGTCCCGTCGGCGATGATGCAGCCGTGGTCGATGATGCCGACCCTGCCCGCGAGGGCGTCGGCCTCCTCGAGGTACTGGGTCGTGAGGAAGATCGTCGTGCCGAGGCGCTGGTTGAGGTGCCGGACCTCTTCCCACACGCGGTTGCGGCTCATCGGGTCGAGCCCCGTGGTGGGCTCGTCGAGGAACAGCACGTCGGGGTTGTGGATCAACGCGGCCGCGAGGTCGAGTCGGCGCTTCATACCGCCCGAGTACGTTCCGATGCGACGCTCGAGCGCGTCGCCGAGATCGACGAGACTGCCGAGCTCGTCGAGGCGCTGGTTCGTCTCGGCGGTCGTGAGCCCGTAGAGGCGAGCCTGCAGACGCAGCAGTTCGGTTCCGGTCTGCCGGGCGTCGAGCGATGCGTCCTGCAATGCGACCCCGATGCGCAGGCGGACGGCGTCCGCCTCCGTGGCCACGTCGAAGCCCGCGACCAGTGCTCGCCCTGCGGTCGGACGCAGCAGCGTGCACAGCATCCGTACGAGCGTCGACTTCCCTGCGCCGTTCGGGCCGAGAAAGCCGTAGATCTCCCCGGGCGCCACGTGAAGGTCCACGCCGGCGACCGCGAGCGTCGAACCGAAACGACGTTCGAGGCCCTCGGCGAGCACGGCGGGGGGTGCGGAGGCAGGCCCTTCGGTCACCGCCCGCACGCTAGCGAAGTGACCGATCGGAGCAGGATGACGTCATGGACTCAACCGAGCTCTCGATCGACACCCGCGACCGCTTCGTCGTCGACCTCACCGAAGCGGTCCGCGGCTTCTGCCGCGGGCGCGGCGACGGCCTCCTCAACGTGTTCGCTCCGCATGCCACGGCGGGGGTCGCGCTGATGGAGACCGGGTCGGGCTCAGAGGCCGACCTCGAGGACACGCTCGAGCGGCTGCTCCCACGCGACGACCGGTACCGGCACGCCCACGGCTCGCCCGGTCACGGAGCGGATCACCTGCTGCCGGTCCTCGTCGCGCCGTCGGTCGTCGTGCCGGTCCTCGACGGCCGCCCTGCGCTCGGCACATGGCAGAGCATCGTGCTGGTCGACACCAACCGCGACAACCCACGCCGGCACGTGCGCCTGTCGTTCGTCGCCGGCTGACCGGCCGTGTCTGCGCGCGTCGTGACTCAGGCGCGGGCGAGTGTGTTGCGGGCCAGTGCCGGCTGGGACCGCGGTGAAGGGGCCTCCTCCGTCGTGGGGCGCTCGCGCAGCGAGAGATACAGCGCGGCGGTGGCTGCGAAGACCGCGGTCGCGCCGGCCACGTGCACCGCGACGAGGATCACCGGGACGCCCGTGAAGTACTGCGTGTACCCCACGGCGGCCTGGGCGACGAGCACCAGCAACAGGATGCCCAATCGACGCCGCACGAGCGCCGGAGCGCGGCGCCGGTAGGCGAGCCACAACATCGACAGGACGGTGCCGAGGAACACCATCACCGTGGTGCCGTGCACACGGGCGACGTCGGTGAGGTGCAGATCGAGCCGTGCCGCGCGCCTGTCGCCCGCGTGCGGGCCGGTGCCCGTGACGACGGTGCCCGTGACGATCGCGGCGCACCCGAGCACGAACACGGCGCGACCGAGGTGGAGCAGCGTGCCGTCGACGACGGGCCTCGACCGCCCCGGGGCCTGACCGGCCCGGTGGTGCAGCAGGACGGCGTTCCACAACAACACGATCGACAGGAGGAAGTGGCCCATCACGAACGGTGGTGCGAGCACCTTCTTCACGACGAGGCCACCGAGGACGGCCTGGGCGAAGACGCCGGCCACGAGGCCGACGGAGAGCCACGTGAGCTCGCTGCGGCGGGGACGGCGTACGAGCGAGCCGAGCACCGCGAGCATCACGGCGATCGACACGATGCCGGTGAACGCGCGGTTCCAGAACTCGATCTGCTGGTGATAGCCGGCCGCCGGCTTCGCCACGAGCTGCCCCGGCTCGCACTGCGGCCACGTGGGGCAACCGAGCCCGGACCCCGTGAGCCGTACCGCGGCGCCGGTGAGGATGATCACCGCGAGTGCGAGTGCGGCGACGAAGGTGATCCGGCGGTAGGCGCGCGGGGTGATGGTCAGCCGACCCATGACCAGCCGATGGTATGGCAGGCCGCGTACCGCGATCCGATCGGCCCGGGCCGGGTTCGGTGCCGCTGCTCCGCCTCAGGCGGGGTCCGGGAACGGGACTCCGGTCACGCCGTCGTCGCGCTCCACGCCGAACGCGTTGAGTGCGAACGACACGAGGTGGTACTGCCCGATCGCGAACACGAGGTCCATCATCTGCTGCGCGTCATATCGCTGCGACAACACGTCCCAGGTTGCGTCGGCGATCGTGTTCCGGTCGTGGAGCTCGTCGACCGCTCGCAGGATGGCGGCGTCGTGTTGCGACCACCCGGCTGCACCGGGACCATCGGCGATGCGCGCGATCTCTTCGTCGTCGATGCCGGACCGTCTGCCCACCACGACGTGCTGGCCCCACTCGTACGGCGCGGCACAACGCCAACCGGTGCGCAGGATCGCCAGCTCGCGGTCGCGCGCCGGAAGCGTGCTCTTCACGAGCACGTGATTTGCGAACACCAGCCAGCGCTTGAACAGCTTCGGGTGCTGCGCGAGCGTCGTGAAGACGTTGAGATGATCGACCCGGTTGCCTTGCAACCCGGTCAGGCTGTCGAGCAGCGATCGCGTCTCGTGATCCATCGCGTCGAGTTCGACCGGTGGTATGCGCGGCGTCATGGAGGCGCAGCCTACGGCGCCTGAGTACGCTGCGCGACGTGAGCAGCCCCGACCCCGGACAGTCGGACCACGCCGTGGAGCTCGTCGACTACGACGAGTTCGGCATGTTCCACGAGAACGCCGAAGAGGTCGGCCTTCCCTACGACGGCCCGCCCCGCGTCAAGCGCGCGTCGGTCGAGGTGAAGCCGGGATATTCACTCAGTGCATTGGTGTGGGGCGAGGACCGCCCCGAAGTCGTTCTCCTCCACGGTGGCGCACAGAACGCGCACACCTGGGACACGGTCGCGCTCGCGCTCGGCTGGCCGTTGGTCGCGATCGACCTTCCCGGTCACGGCCATTCCGACGGTCGGCTCGACGTCGGCATCTCCCCGTCGGACTACGCGCGCGACGTGGCGGTTGCCATACGACAGCTCGCTCCCGAAGCGCGCATGGTCGTCGGCATGTCGCTCGGCGGCCTCACCGCGCTGGCCCTCGCCGCGCAAGACCCGGACCTCGTGCGCAAGCTCGTGCTCGTGGACGTCACGCCGGGGGTCAACCAGGAGAAGGGCTCCTCGATCGCGGCGTTCGTCAACGGGCCCGCGTCGTTCCCCAACTTCGACGAGATCCTCGCGCGTACTGTCGAGTTCAACCCGACCCGTTCGGTGTCGTCGTTGCGTCGCGGCATCCTGCACAACGCGGTGCAACAACCCGACGGCTCGTGGGTATGGCGGTACCGGCGCTGGCGCGTGATCGGTGAGAACGAGTCGGGTGCCGTCGCCGCGCATCCCGATTTCGGCGCGTTGTGGGACGCAGCCGACGCGGTTCGCGCGCCGATCATGCTCGTGCGCGGCGCCGACTCGCCGGTGGTCGACGACGATGACGTCGCCGAGCTCCGACGCCGTCAACCCGGGGTGCGTGTCGAGGTGGTCGAGAAGGCGGGCCACAGCGTCCAAGGAGACCAGCCGCTCGTGCTCGCGAACCTGCTCGCCGACTTCGCGCGCGACTGACCGAACCACGGCCGCGGTGCACGACGACCGCTACGCGGGCTTCCCCGCCGGGTTCTTCGACCGCGGCGACGAGATGCCCGACGCGGCGTTCTACCGGCCGCCGCGTCTCGTCACCCACATCGACGAAGGCGCGATCGCGGCAGTCGGCCGTCTGTACCGGGAGCTCGGCGTCGACGGTTGCGTCCTCGATCTCATGGCGTCGTGGGTGTCGCATTTCGAGGATCCGCCGCGGGAACTGACGGTGCTCGGGATGAACGCGACCGAGCTCGAGCACAACCCGATGGCGACCCGCCGGGTCGTGCACGACCTCAATGCGGATCCCGTCCTTCCCTTCGGTGACGCCGAGTTCGACGACGCGGTGTGCTGCGTGTCGGTCGACTACCTCGTGCGCCCGATCGAGGTCTTCGTCGAAGTGGCCCGAGTGGTCCGCCCGGGCGGCCGCTTCGTGTGCACGTTCAGCAACCGGTGCTTCCCCACCAAGGCGATCCGGGGCTGGCTCGCCGGCAGCGACGAGGACCACTGTGCCCTGGTGGCCGAGTACTTCCGGCGGGCGGATTCATGGGACGAACCGCACATCGCCGGTTCCGACTGGTCGACCCCGCTGCGGCCTCCCGGGTCTGCGGCCAGGCCCGGGCCGAGGGCCGATGTCACCCCCCGCGGCGATCCGCTCTACGCGGTGTGGGCCCGGCGGCGTTGAAGGTTGTCTCCCGGGCCAGATCGGCGACAATAGGGATATGACCCAGACGACACAGACCTTCACCCGGATGGACGAATCGACGGCCGAGCAGTGGGCCGTGATCGGCGTGGAGACCATGCAGCACCAGGGCCGGGTCGCGGAGCGGGTGCTGGCGATGCTGCGATCCCTCGCCGACATCACCGACGGGTTCGCGGTCGATCAGCTCACCCATTCCCTCCAGACCGCCACACGCGCCGAGCGTGCCGGGGCCGACGACGAAGTCGTGGTCGCGTCGTTGTGCCACGACATCGGCAAGGCCGTCAGCGTGCCGAACCATCCGGCCATCGCAGCCGCGATGCTGCGTCCCTACGTTCGCGACGAGGTGTACAAGATGATCCTCGTCCATCAGGACTTCCAGGGGAGGCACTACTACGCGCACTTCGGCGGCGATCCGGATGCGCGCGAGAAGCACCGCGACGCGCTGAGCGCGGACGAGTTCGCGCTGGCGGAACGCTTCGCCGACGAATGGGACCAGACCGCGTTCGACCCGGACTACGACACGCTCCCGCTCGAGCACTTCGAGGCACGCGTGCGCGAGACGTTCGCGCAGGCCCGCTTCGCGCTCTAACTGTCGGTCGGGAGCGCGCCGAGCTGGACGTCGCTCCACAACAGCAGCTCGCGCACGTTTGCCGACGGACGCGTGACGGGCGGTGCTTCGCGTACCGCCCGCGCGACAGCGTGGAGCACGGCCGGTTCGTGCTCGGTGCGGACGAACAACAGCAGGTCGGACGCGCTGACGGTGAGACCTTCGTCCACGAGTGTGCGCGCGGCCTCGATGCGCTGATCGACGTTCGGCGTGTCGAGCCGGCAGGCGAGGGCGTGGGCCCGCCGTGCGTGTCGCGCCCGGCGCCCCGCGACAGCCGACAGGGCGAGGCCCGCCGCCGCGGCCGCCGCCGTCCTGCGCGCGCGACCCACCCTGGACCTCCTCAGTCATGACCCCGGTGACGGAGCCGACCGTAACGCACCGCTGCCGACCGCGCAGCTGCGTCCGCACGACACCCATGGCTCCCTCGCGGCGCCGTCCCGGGCGTCTGCCCACGGCGCAGCTGCGTCCGCACTTGACTGCGAGACTGGGATCGTGGCGAGCGCGCAGGTGCACCGGTTCCATGCCATGGGGACCGACGTCGAGGTCATCGTGGTCGGTGGGGCCGACGGGGCCGCGATCGGGGCACAGGCGCGCGTCGACGAGTTGGAACGGCGGTGGAGCCGCTTTCTTCCCGACAGTGAGCTGAGCCGGCTCAATGCCGCCGGCGGGAAGCCCGTGATGGTGTCGCGTCTCACCTTCGAGCTCGTGCGGCGAGCGGTCGACGCATGGCGTGAGACCGAAGGTCGCTTCGACCCGACCGTCCTCGCCGCGCTCGAAGCAGCCGGCTACGACCGGACCTTCGAGGACGTGCCGCGCGAGATTCCGGTGGAGCCCGGCCCGGCCTCACCGGCGCCGGGATGCGCCGCGATCGAGCTCGATCCGCTGGTGCGCGCGGTGCGCCTGCCACGGGGCGTGCGTCTCGACCTCGGCGGGATCGGCAAGGGGTTCGCGGCCGATCTCGTCGCCAACGAGCTCCGTGAGAATGGTGCCGCGGGCGTGTGCGTCAACCTCGGCGGCGACCTCCGGGTGACAGGTGAAGGCCCGGATGGCGCTCCCGCCTGGGTGGTGGCGGTCGAGGACCCGTCGGGATCCGAACGGTTCGGCAACCTCGTCCTGGTCGAAGGCGGCGTCGCCACCAGCACGCGGCTGCGGCGCTCGTGGCGACGGGCCGGCCGCGAGCTGCATCATCTGGTCGATCCGGCATCGGGTGCTCCCGCGGCGCGCGGGCTGGCCTCGGTCACGGTGTTGGCCGCCGAAGCGTGGTGGGCCGAGGTGCTCGCGAAAGCCGCGTTCGTGGCCGGCCCGGCGGACGGTGCTCGGCTCGTCCGCGAACGCGGCGCCACCGGGCTGCTCGTGCACGACGACGGGAGAGTCGACGAGCTCGACGGGCTGACGGCGTTCCGGCCCGTCAGCTGACGCGACCGCCGGCGTCTACGCGCCCATCCCCTGCAGGATGCCGCGCATCATGGCCTCGTCGCTCGCGTGACGCCACGCGTCCAGCATGCCGACGCTCATCGGGTCGCACCCGTAGCGCAGCGGGCCGTCGTCGTCGAGGATCGCGTCGACGATCGCGCGTGCTGCGTCGTCCGTCGGAGTCTTCATGTCGCGCGCCATCTTGCTGTTCGCGATCATGCGCTCGGCCATCGGCCGGTACAGCTCGTGCTCCGCCGCCTTCATCTCGTGCTCGGAGTTGGCGAGCATGTCGGTGTCGATCGGCCCGGGCATGATCTCCACGACACGGATACCGAACGGCGCGAGCTCGGCGCGTAGCGTCTCGCCGATCGCGCTCACAGCCGCTTTGCTCGCCCGATAGATCGCGTAGAACGGCACCGGCGCGAGGATCGACGACGACGTGACGTTGCACAGCACTCCCCCGCGTTCGCGAAGACGCGGAATGGCGTGTTTGGTGATCTCCACCAGACCGAACACGTTCGTCTCGAACATGTCGCGCCAGTGTTCGATCGGCGTCGACTCGAACGGGAGGTGCGGGCGCTCCACACCCGCATTGTTGACGAGCACCCGCAAACCCTGAGGCATCTCGAACGATCCGACGTCTGTGACGTCGAGCCGTTCCACCCGCAAACGCCCGCCACCGGCCTCGGCTTCGCTCGCCAGCGTGGCGCCGTCCGACGGGTCGCGCATCGTCGCGACGACGTCGAAGCCGCGACGCGCGAGCTCGAGCGCCGTGGCGCGGCCGATCCCGCGGCTCGCGCCAGTCACGAGCGCGGCGCCCTGGACCTTCATCGTCGTCCCCCCTGTCCGGAACGGACGCTCAGCAGCGTCCGCCCCATGGGCCCTTGCCCTGCCATTGGTACAGCGCCCACGCCATGTCGTCCTGATCGGCGACGGATGCCGCGTTCGGACGGACGCCGACGAGATCCAGACGGCCGGTGTGGTTCGCTACAGAGTCCCACGTCGACTGGGCGAACTGGTAGGCGCCGTACCACGGGCCGGCGGGATTCACGACGGTGTAGTCGCCGCTGCTCTCGCGCGCACGGGTGCACACGAGGAACGGATCATCGTGGTGCGAGCCGCCGCCTCCACCGCTCGCGGGGCCGCCGAGCGGTGGTGTGGCGATCCTGGGCGCCCCGCTCGCCGGCGTCGAGACCGGGCCGCGGCTACGGGGTGGCGACGCCGCGGCCTGCTGCGTGGTTCGTGCGGTCGCGGCCGCCTGCGCGTCTCCGAGCGCCTTCTTTGCCGACGCCAGCTGCGCGTCCATCGCCGCCTGCGCTGTGTGCAACGACGCCAATGCCTGCTGTTGCCGACTCTGGTCCGCGCTCAGCTGCTTGCGGCGTGAGCGAAGGACCTCGTTCTGCCGCGCGAGCTCGTTGAACACGTTGTTGTCGCGCGCGCTCGCGGCTGCGACGAGACGATCACGGCGCGCGCTGTCCAGCGGATCGCCGCCGTCGAGGAATTCGATGACCGAGGTGCCGCCGGTCTCGTACAACTGACGCGCTCGTTCCGCCACACGCGCGCGCAACCCCGACGCGTTCGCTTCGTCGTCACGAAGGCGTGATTCGAGATCCGCGATCTGGAGCCGCAGTCGCGCACCACGGTCCAACGCGTCGAAGTACCGCGATGCGAGGGCGTCCGCCTGCTGGCGCACCGCGGCGACATGAGCCGTCGCCGCGGCGACCGGGTCGGTGGATGTCGCGGCGCGGTGCGCGCTCGAAGCCGCTCCTGCCGCAATGGGAGCGGCGAGCACCCAAGCGACGAGGATCGCAACCGTGGCCATGGCGCGGCGGGGGCTCGGGGGCAGGAGGTCCTCCTCGTCCTGCGGTCGGGCACGGCGCGGCCCGCAGTCGGACGAACGGCTCGATGCAGTGAGGCTACCCAAGCACAGGCTCGGCGCTCACGCCGGACGGGTGCAGACGACCGAGATCCAGCCAGAACACCAGGCAGAGAGCCACAACCGCGCCCGCAAGCATGACCGCGGTGATGCTCGTGACCCGCACTGCGTACCCGCCTGCGAGCACACCCAATGGCACCGTGCCGCCGAATGCCATGGTCCACAACGCCATGATCCGGCCCCGCACCTCGTCGCGCAGATGATCCTGCAAAAGGGTCGAGAGTGACGTGATCACGACGAAATAGGCGTAACCGAGCGCAATCGCGATCGGATATGCCGCGCCTTGTACGCGCACCAGTGCGAAGAGCGCGAGCAGGATGGTGAACGCACTCAACCCGATGCGCACGCTCCGAGTCTTCGAGCGCGTCACCAAGATCGTCCCGACGCTGACTGCGCCTGCGGCTGCGCCGAGCCCGAAGCCCGCGTACAACAGCCCGTACTCCACACTCTTGGCGCTGATGCCGAAGTTCTTCTCGGCGATTGCGGGCATCAGTCCCACGAAGGTGAGCGAGAAGAACGAGAACACCGTCATGCCGACGAGAATGCGGCGCACGAACTCGTCATGGCCTGCGATGCGGAAGCCCGACATCAACCGGGCGAACCCGCGTTCCTCGATGACGGTCCGTTTGGGTCTCTCGTAACGCGCGAGCAACAGACCCGCGACCGCGAACAGGTAGGTGCCCGCATTGATCGCGAAGACCGCGGCCGCCCCGGTTCCCGAATAGATCAGCGCCCCGATCGCGGGCCCGATCACACGTGACAGGTTCATCTGAACGCTCTGCAACGACACGGCCCCGGGCAGGTCCCGCCGCGGGACGAGTGTCGGGAGGATCGCGGACAGTGCGGGGGCGCTCAGCGCGTTGCCGATGCCGATCACGAGCACGCATCCCACGATGGCGCCGCGTGACGGATGGGGCGCGGCAACGAGTACAGCGAGCACGAGCGAGAACACGAGTTGCTCCAGCTGCATCCAGATGAGGAGACGGCGCCGATCGACGAGGTCGGCGAGCACGCCGCCCACGGTCGCGAGGAACAGCAGCGGACCCAGTTGTGCGAAGAACAGGATGCCGACGAACCCGGTGCTGTGCGTGAGTTGGTAGCCGTACGCACCGAGGAGCACGTTCTGCATCCAGGTGCCGATGTTCGACGCGAACGTGCCGCCCCACACGATGCGGAAGTCGCGATGACGCAGCGCGGCGCGCGCACCGCCGGGGGCCAGGCTCTGGTCGCCGTCGACGAGCGCGTCCGTCGCGTCTTCGACGCCGGTATGGCGCGCTTCGTCCACCCCCATGCCCACGACGTTAGATGTGCACCGCCGCGCCTACGTGATCGGCGTGGTGATCGGAAGTGTCGTCGCCGTGGTCGTGGTCGTCGTGGGCGGCTGCGTCGTGGTGGTCGGCGGTTGCGTCGTGGTGGTCGGCGGCTGCGTGGTGGTCGGCGGTTGCGTCGTGGTGGTCGGCGGTTGCGTCGTGGTCGTGGTCGGCGGTTGCGTCGTCGTGGTGGTCGGCGGTTGCGTGGTGGTCGTCGTGGGCGGCAGCGTCGTGGTCGTCGTGGGCGGCAGCGTCGACGGCGGCGGCAGGGACGGCGGCGGCGGTGGCAGCGTGCCGGGCAGCGGCTGGAACGACCCCGGGAACGTGGTCGTGGTCGTCGGGCCGGCGCCGGCCGGGATGATGGGCGTGCTCGCCGGCGGCGGCTGCAGCGTGGATGGCAGGTTCGTGGTGAAGCCCAACGGCGACAGCACGGATGCGAAGAGACCCTGGAGCTGTTGCGTCACCGTGCCGGCGGGAGCCGGGGGTGCCACCACCGCCGCGGGCGACGCGGGCGAGCCGGACGAGCTCGACCCGGCCCCCGAGGTCGTGCTGCGGCGCGGTTGGCTGTGTGCGGAGGCGTTGATCTCCGGGCCTTTGGCGCTGGCCGTGGAGCCGGAGCTTCCCGGGCGGAGGAACGCGACGAGCGACACGACCGCGAAGACGATTCCCGCCACGAGCATCGTGGCGAGCATCTGCTCCTCAGTCGTGCGCGCGCGCAACTTCTTGAGGTTCAGGTTCGGGACCCGCCCCATCAGCCTCTGCCCTCCGCCGACCAGTGTGCCAGCCGAAACGACCGGCTGCGAGTTTTCGCGGCGGTTTCTGCCGGAAAGGGGTGAGGTTGCCCCGGCGCGCCGGGGTAGCGGCGGGGGCGCCGGACCGGGCCTCAGCCGGCTGCGGGTGAGAGCTGGCTCATGAACTGGTTGAGGTCGAAGTAGTCACGCCAGGCGGCGATCCGGCCGTCCTTCAGCTCGAACACACCGGCGACCGGCAGCTCCACGGTGACCGCCGGCATGGTGAACACGTCGACTCGCTCGGTGAACACGAGCGGACCGTCCGACACCGCCGCGAGGATCCGGAACTCGATGTGCTCCGCTCCCCCGGCGAACCCCTCGATCGTGGCCCGGATCGCGTCGCGGCCCGTCACCGGCGCGATCGGCATGTTGTGGTACACCGCGTCGTCGGTGAAGAAGGTCATGAGCGTGTCGACGTCGAGATCGCTCCACGCCTCACAGAACCGGCGCACGACGTCGATCGGAGCGGTGGTGTCGGTCACGGATGTTCTCCCCGGGGTCAGGCGGGCCGGAGCTCGTTGAGCGCGGCTGTGTTGTCGTGCAGGATCAGGCGCCGCGTCGCGTCGTCGAAGTCCTTCAACTCGCGCTCGTAGTCGCGCGGCATCGGCATGCCCTCGATGTGGGGCCAGTCCGACCCGAAGATCACGCGGTCCGGCCCCATGAGGTCGACGACCTCGTAGGGATCGTCCTCCCAGAACGGATTGATCCACACGTGCCGGCGGAACGTCTCGACGGGGTCCTCGGCGAAGTAGCCCGGGAGCTTGCGCGACGTCGACCGGAGCTTTCGGAACAGGTCCGGGAGGAACTCCGAGCCGTTCTCGACCGACGCGATCCGAAGGTTCGGGAAGCGGGCGAACAAGCGGTCGAAGACGAGCGACGCGAGGAAGTCGTAGATCGCCCGTTCGATGTTCAGCATCTTGATCGACGGGCGCCCGGCGCCCTCGAACGTCGCGGCGAAGCCGTCCTTCGCGTACCCCTGGGACGAGTAACCACTGTCACCCGCGTGAACGACCACGGTGATCCCCGCTTCGTTCGCCCGCGCCCAGAACGGGTCGAAGAGCTCGTCGGCCGGCGGCCGCTGTCCGAGCACCGTCGTCGGCGCGGCAGGACGCATGCAGACGATGCGGGCGCCGCGGTCGAGCGCCCATTCCAGCTCGCGGACCGCGCCGTCGACGTCCGCGAGCGAGATGTAGGGCGCCGCGAAGATGCGGTCCTCGTACGCGACCCCCCAGTCCTCCTGAAGCCATTCGTTGAACGCTCGGAACGTGATCATGACCGCTTCGGGATCGTCCTTCAGTAGTTCCTCGTAGAGCACGCCGAGCGTCGGGAAGAGCCACAACTGCTCGACACCTTGTTGGTCCATCACGGCAACACGCGTCTCGCGGTCGCGGTACTCCGGACGGATGCGCTCGCGCTCGCGGAGGAACTCGAGCGGGCTGCGGGCGTCGGGGTTCCCGCGGAAGTAGTCGTGAAGGGCGCCGGGCTTGGCCACGGGGTCGAACGTCGGGTTCACCACGGCACGCGAGACCCGCCCGCCGACCACGTGATACCTGCGCCCGTCGATCTCGGCCCACTGCACCGTGCGCGGTCCGAGCTTCGGATCGAGGTGACGGGTGAAGGCGTCGACCGCCTCGTAGTAGTGGTTGTCGGCGTCGAACACCGCGAATCCCGACCCGTCGCCTCGCATGTGTGCCTCCGTGGCGGCCCGCTGTCGACGGGCACAGAATCGTTGCGTGTCCCGACCAGCGTACGGCGTGGTGACGCGTCCGAGCCGGGTAGGCGCCGTCCGTCCCGTCGCGGTCGTACGCTGCTGCCAACCCCGGAGAGGAGGGCACGGATGGACGTGCGGTCGATCGAGGACGCAGCCCCGGTGGTCGAGCACAACGGGACGGTCCCGGTGTGGTGGCTCGTCAGCCCGCGAGAGATGAAGGAAATCACCGACGGCGGGTATCTCGAGCTCGCGAATGAGTTCGAGGTACCGGGTGGTTCCGCGGTATATCCGCATTCGCACCCGACCCATGAGTTCTATTACGTGACCTCGGGACGCGGAATGATGACCATCGGAGGCGAGGAGCGGGAGATCGCCCAGGGCGACCTCGTCTACATTCCGCCCGACGCAGTCCACAGCCTGAAGCCGATCAGCGAGCATGCGCCGATCCACTGCTTCTGTTTCGCGGTCGGCGTCAAGGACGCTCCGCCCATCGACTACACGCACCACGACGACTGAGCAGCGGAGAACAGCGGCGGAGACATGACGGATTCTCGCCGATGAGCACACCGACGACGGCTTCGCGCGAGCGTCCGCTGCGAGTGCTGTTCCTCAACGAGAACCTCGGCGGTCACGCGACGATGCACCGCGCGATCAAGGCCACTATCGCGGAACAGCCGCAGGTGGTTGCGACGTTCGTGGACGTTCCTCCCCGAGGCCTCGTCCGCAGGATCGCGGGCGCCGGCATCCCGCCGCTCGACCGCCTGGACCTCGATTTCGCAGCTCTTCGCAGCCAGCTCGCGGTGAGCTTCGTCGCCCGCCGCATCCTGCGCGAGCTGACCGGCGCGTACGACCTCCTGCACGTGTACACCCAGCACGCCGCGCTTCTGAGCGCGGAGGCGATCGGGTCGACGCCGGCCATCGTGTCCACGGACGCGACAGGTGAGCAGGTGTCGCGCCTGCTTCCCTACCGCTTGCCGACGCGATGGACGCCGCTGCAGCACCGTGTCCGCGCGCCGCTGGAGCACCGGGTCTACGACAGTGCGACGCTCGTGGTCGGGAAGTCCGACTGGTGTCTCAATTCTCTGCGCAACGACTACGACATGCCCGAACAGAAGCTGCGCCGGATCCCGTTCGGTGTCGTAGTCCCGCCGCCGGTGCCGCGCACGCCGACGTCGTCGGGGCGCCCCGAGATCACGTTCGTCGGCACGACCCTCGCCCGAAAGGGCGGCGACCGTTTGTTGCGTGTCTACCGCGATCGTCTCGCCCACAAAGCCGACGTCAATCTCGTGACTCGTGAGGACGTACCGGCGCAGCCGGGGGTGCACGTGTTCCGGGATCTCGCGCCCGGCGACCCGCGGCTCGTCGAGATCCTTTCGCGTACCGCGGTGCTCGCATTCCCGACAGAGATGGACACGTTCGGCTACGCGGCGTTGGAGGCGATGGCGATGGGCGTGCCCGTGGTCGGTACGAAGCTGCACGCGTTGCCCGAGATCGTCGTTCACGGAACGAGCGGTCTCCTCGTTGCTCCAGACGATCGCGAGCTCGGCGACGCGCTCGAGCGGCTCCTCGACGACGAGGCCCTGCGCGCACGGATGGGTGAGGCCGCGCGCCGGCGCGTCGTCGACCGCTTCGACGCGCGCAACACGACGGCACAACTCGTCGACGTCATCTTCGAGGCCTACGAGCGCTACCGGCCGTATGCCCCGACCGGTTCCTGACGCGAGCTCGACCCGACAGCCCGGCGCGGCACGGCGTCTTCCCGCCGCCGGCACTGCCTGAGGAGGCACCGATGAAGGTCGTCATTCCGCTGTTCCCCCGCTTCACCGCGCTCGACGCGGTGGGTCCGTACGAGGTGCTCAGTCGCCTCCCCGACGCGTCGGTGACCTTCGTCGCCGCGACGCGCGACGCGGTCAGCGCGGACACGGGCGCGCTCACGCTGCTGCCGGGCGCCACCTTCGCCGACGTCGACGCATGCGACATCCTCGTCGTGCCGGGCGGCCCAGGGACCCGCAGCCTCACGACGGACGAGGAGCTCCTCGGCTGGGTCCGGCGTATGAGCGCGGTCGCCCGGTGGACCACGTCCGTGTGCACGGGATCGCTCGTGCTCGCGGCCGCAGGATTGCTGGACGGGCTCGACGCGACCACACATTGGGCGGCGCGGGACCTGCTCGAGTCGCTCGGTGCGAGGTATTCAAATGAGCGGGTGGTCGTTCGCGGCACGGTCATCACGGCCGCGGGCGTCTCGTCGGGCATCGACATGGCCCTCGCGCTCGCCGGCCTCGTCGCCGGGCATCCCGTGGCCGAGGCCATCCAACTGTCGATCGAGTACGACCCGCAGCCCCCGTACGACAGCGGCTCGGTGGCGAAGGCCCGACCCTCGACGGTCGAGCTCGTGCGCTCGCTCGCGAAGCGGCGCACTGAGGGCGCCGGTACGACGTGACGAGGTCCGGCCTCCGCGCGGTCGCGGAGGCTGGGGCTCAATTCTCGACGGCGCGATGCCGATCGAAGGCGTGTGGCGGCGGAGCGCGCGGGGCGCACGACGATCGGCGACGATTGGGACTCCGTCCTCGCCGCCGCGGGCGCGGGGGCGGAGTGGGCGATCGCAGTCTTGTATCGAGAGCTGAATCCGCCGCTCGTGCGCTACCTCCGGACGCGGGTGCCGCGCGACGCCGAGGACCTTGCGTCCGAGGTGTGGATGGCGCTCGCGCCGGCTCTCGCCGGGTTCACCGGCACGGAGCAGGAGTTGCGCCGTCTCGCGTTCACGATCGCCCACCGCCGCGTGGCGGACTACTGGCGTCGCCGGGCTCGGCGGGTCGGCGAGGAGGTCACGGCGCCCGACGCGCTACCGGAATCGCCTGCGCACGGGCGGGCCCGCGACGTCGCTGACCTCGTCGCGGACGCCGATTCGGCCGAGGCCGCCCTCGCGCTCGTGCGTGCGAGGCTTCCGGCTGCGCAAGCCGACGTCGTGCTGCTGCGCGTCGTCGCCGGCCTCGACGCCGATGAGGTGGCGGAGATCCTCGGGAAGCGGGCGGGCACGGTGCGGGTGCTGCAGCATCGGGCGCTGAAGACACTCGCCCAGGCCCTGGCGGCCGAGCCGGCCGCCGGCGACGTTGTCCCCGTGATGCCGGTCAGCCCGACGATCGCCTCGCGCGCCTCCGCCGTCTGAACCGTGCCGGCACAGCCGCGCACTGGCTCGTCCCAGGCAGCCCGCGTCGCCGCCACCGCGCCGGCGGGGAAACGACTCGATCCAGAGCTCCCCGGCCGAGATCCAGCCGAGCCCTGCGGGGTGGCGACGGTCGCTCACTCGCCCCGATACGTGCCGAAGCTCCAGATGTTGCCTTCCGGATCGCGCACGCTGAACCCGCGGGATCCATAGTCCTCGTCGCGTAGCTCCCGCACGAGCTGCGCGCCCGCGCCCATCGCGCGGTCGAACAGCTTGTCCGGGTCGTCGGTGACGACGTACACGGATGCCGCACCGGTCGGCCGCTGTGAGAACACGTTGTCTTCGCGGTCGGCGGTTCCGAGCATCACGCCGCCGCCCTCGGGCCAGCGGAGCTGCGCGTGCTCGACGATTTCCGGCATCTCCCCCGGGACGACGAGGGTCTCCTCGAAGCCGAAGGCGTCGACGAGGAAACGGATCGCACGCCGCGCGTCGAGGTAGTTCAGCGTCGGCCACACGGTCTTGGCGGGTCTGTTCTCGGTCATGGGTCAACCCTGCCCGAACCGTGCCCTCGTTGCCATGAACAATCGCGAGATGCCCCGACGCAAGCCACGCGGGAGGGCGCGGGCCTCGGATCCCGCGACTGCAAGGATCAGCTCCACTTCTCCTTGCTTCCACGAGCTAGCGTCGGCCGGCATCACTGGGTTCCTGCCGCCGGAGGATGGGATGTCGAAGGTCATGGCGCGCCGGTCGACCCGGCCTTTCACCGCGGCGGTCATGTTGGTGGTGGTCGTCGGCGCCGCGGCGTGTGGATCCGGGGCCGCGACGAAGCCCGGCAATCCGTCGTCCGGCGCGGCTCTGGCCGGCCGGCTGACCGTCTTCGCCGCTGCGTCGCTCACAGAGTCGCTCGACCAGGAGAAGCAGAGCCTGCGACGACGGCACCCGAAGCTGTCGGTCACGTACTCGTTCGCGGGCTCGCAGCTCCTCGCCCAACAGATCCTGCAAGGCGCTCCCGCCGACGTGTTCGCGTCTGCCGACGAGAAGAACATGCAAAAGCTCGTCGACGCGCGTTTGGTGGAGAAGCCCTTGGTATTCGCCCGTAACAAGCTGGAGATCGCCGTCGCCCGTGGCAATCCGAAGCACGTGACGGGATTGCGCGATCTCGGCCGCTCCGACCTGACGGTCGTGCTCGCGGACCCGAGCGTCCCGGCCGGCAACTACAGCCGCCAGGCGCTCGACGCCGCCGGTGTGACCGCACACCCGAAGTCGCTCGAGCTCGACGTGAGGGCGGCGCTCGCGAAGGTCGCGTCCGGTGAGGCGGACGCGACGGTCGTGTACGTCTCCGACATCCGTGGTGCGGGCGCGAAGGTCGACGGCGTCGAGATCCCGGACGCGCAGAACGTCATTGCCCGGTATGTGGCCGCGGTCGTCCGGCGGACGGGGAACGCCGCGGTCGCGCGAGCGTTTCTCGCCGACCTCGTGAGCGGAGACGGCCACGCCGCGATCGTCGCCCACGGGTTGCTGCCGGCCGAATGAAGCGCTTCAGACGTAAAACCCGCATCTGCGGGATTAGGCTGGCCCGATGCCTTCGTTTCGCATCGGTGTGGCCGCGGACCTGCTCGGCGTGAGCGTCGACACGGTCCGGCGTTGGGCCGACGAGGGGCGCCTCCGTGTCACACGGACCTCGGGTGGCCATCGCGTGATCGACGGGGCCGATCTGGCCCGGTTCGCGACGTCGCTGGCCGCGGCGGACTCGCCCGAGCCCATCGTCGGCCAGTCCGCCCGCAACCGGTTCCCGGGCATCGTCACACGCGTCGTGAAGGACAAGGTCGCGGCCCAGGTCGAGATCCAGGCCGGCCCGCACCGGCTCGTCTCGCTCATGACCAGAGAGGCGGCCGACGAGCTGGAGCTCGTGCCGGGGGTGCTCGCGATCGCGGCGGTCAAGGCGACCAACGTCGTCGTGGAGATCCCGTCCGACGGGCAATGGTGACCGCCGAGCGCGACGACGAGTTGCGCGAGCGCCCTCCCGTCGTGCCGGTGGTGCTCGCATCCCTCGCGGTCCTGTTCTTCGCACTGCCGCTCGCGGGGCTGGTCTGGAAGGCGCGGTGGAACACTGCGTGGGATCAGCTCACACAGCACGAGGCGCTGCAGGCCCTGCGGCTGTCTCTCGTCACGTCTGTCGGCGCGACCGCGGTCGCGCTCGTCTTCGGCGTTCCGCTCGCCTGGGTGCAGGCGCGCGTCGCGTATCCCGGCAAGCGCCTCGTGCGCGCGCTCACGACCCTTCCCATGGTGTTGCCGCCCGTGGTGGGGGGCATCGCGTTGCTCTACGGCCTGGGTCGGGCGGGCCTCGCGGGGCGGCAGCTCGACACGTTGGGCGTGCACCTGC
>JAMXLJ010000073.1 GCA_024281095.1 Acidimicrobiia bacterium
TGGCAACGGGGACCGTGAAGTGGTTCAACGACGAAAAGGGTTACGGCTTCATTGCACGTGACGGCGAACCCGACGTGTTCGTTCACCACAGCGCGATCATGATGGACGGGCGGCGGACGCTCATGGAGGGTCAGCGCGTCGAGTTCGACGTCGGCCCCGGCCGCAAGGGCGACGAGGCCAAGGACGTCCGCGTCGTCGGCTGACCGCAGCTCGATCTGCCGCTACAGAAAGCGGCGGATCAGCCGGTTCTTGAACGACGTGTAGGGCGGATACCCGAATTTCGGGTCGATCCGGGTCGAGCGCGTCAGGACGCTCTTCGCGTGGCTGAACGTCTCGAAGCCGGCGCGGCCGTGATACGCACCCATGCCGCTCGGGCCGACCCCGCCGAAGGGCAGGGTCGGGACCGCGACGTGGAACATCGTCGCGTTCACGCACGCGCCGCCCGACGACGTCCGCGCGATCACGTCGCGAGCCACGTCGGTGCGACCCGAGAAGACGTACAGGGCGAGCGGGCGATCCCGCTCGTTCACGAACCGGACCGCCTCGTCCACGTCGTCGACCGTCAGCACCGGGAGCACCGGGCCGAAGATCTCCTCCTGCATGGCCGGGATGTCGGGGGTCACGTCGGCGAGCACCGTCGGCGCGACGTAGCGCTGCGCGGCGTCGGAGTCCCCGCCGATCACGACGTGGGCCCCGTCGATCATGCGGACGACCCGGTCGAAGTGGCGGTCGTTGACGATGCGGGCATAGTCGGGGCTCGTCTTCGGGTCGGCCCCGTAGAACTCGGTGACGGCCCGGGCCAGGCGGTCCACGAGCTCCGCCTCGCGACCGCGCGCCACGAGCGCGTAGTCGGGGGCGATGCACGTCTGGCCCGCGTTCAGGAACTTGCCCCAGGCGATCCGCCGCGCCGCGACGTCGAGGTCGGCGTCGGCGGCCACGATGACAGGACTCTTGCCGCCGAGCTCCAGCGTCACCGGCGTGAGGTGCTTCGCCGCCGCCTCCATGACGACCCGCCCGACGCGACCGTTACCCGTGTAGAAGATGTGGTCGAAGCGCTCGGCGAGCAGCGCGGTCGTCTCGTCGACGCCGCCCTCGATCACCGCGACGCAGTCGGAGTCGAGGTACTGCGGCACGAGGCGCGCGACGACCTCCGACGTGCGCGGCGCGACCTCCGAAGGCTTCAGCACGGCACAGTTGCCGGCCGCGATCGCGCCGATCAGTGGCGCGAGCACGAGCTGCACCGGGTAGTTCCACGGTCCGATGATGAGCGCGACCCCGAGCGGCTCGTGCACGATCTGCGCCTTCGCGGGCTGGACGACCAACGGCGTCGAGACGCGCCGCGCCTTCGTCCACCGACCGAGGTGCTTGCGGGCGACGCGGAGGTCGGCGAAGAGGAAGCCGACGTCCGCCGCGTACGCCTCGGTCGCCGGCTTGCCGAGATCGGCCGCGAGCGCACCGAGAAGCACGTCCTCCTGCTCGCGCAGCATCGCGTCGAGCCGCGAGAGCTGCTCGCGGCGCCACTCGAGTGGGCGCGTGCGGCCCGACTCGAAGCTCGCTCGCAGGCGCTTCACCGCCGCGGGGATGTCGACGGCGCCGATGTCAACGGGGTCGGTCACGGCTCGCCTCCCGAGTCGGTCTTCAGAGCAGGTCGAAGAGACCTTCGAGGGTCGGTGCGCAGGCGCACTCGGCCGCGGGATCGGCCGGAGCGGTCGGATCCGGCCAGTGGTCCTCGCGCTGCAGGTACAGGGGTGTCATGCCGGCGGTGCGCGGGCCCACGACGTCGGGACCCCACGTATCGCCCACGAACAGCGTCTCCGCAGGACGCGCGCCCAGCTTCTGGAGCGTGTGCTCGAAGATGAGCGGGTTCGGCTTTCGTGCGCCGGCCCAGGCCGATGACACGACGGTGTCGACCATGCCGGTGAGCCCGACTTCCTCGATCGCCTCGGCGAGGTCCCAGTCCCAGTTCGAGCAGATCCCGAGGCGCAGCCCGCGGCCCCGCAGATCCTGCAGCACGTCCGCGGCCTCGGCGTAGCGCTCGAGGACGCGTGTCGACGCGCCGGCGCGGAGCTTCTCGACGATCAGCTCGTATTCGCCGGGGTGAACGTCGGTCTCGGCCAGCATCGAGAGCAGCCGCTGGCGCTGCCACGCGGCATAGGCGTCCCGGTCGCGCGAGTGCTCGACGTGCTCGAGGCCGTCCTGCTCGCTCTCGAACCACCAGCGTTCACGCACCTCGGCGGGCATCTCGTAGCCGTGCTCGGCGAGCACGGCGTCGATCGAGACCCACCCGGTGGCGTGGGCGAGGGTCCCGTAGAAGTCGAGCAGGATCGCGGTGACCGTTCGGGGCACGGGCCGAGTCTAGGGACGCCATCCCCCGGCTCGGGCCGGGTGCTGATCACCGGGCTGCGAGTGCTCGACCGGCGAAGCACGGAACTCCTGATCGGAGTGGTTCTGCGAACGTGCGGCAGCGTCCGCGGCCATGATGGACCAGTGTCGCCAGACAGAAATGCACGGGAGGACAGTCCGCGCCTCGTCGTCGGCGTAGTGGTAGCGACGGTCGTTGCGCTGGCCGCATGGGGCGCGAGCCGCATCCGGCACGAGGTTCGCCGGCATCGGCCCTAGAAGCATCCGCGAGACCCTGCGCCAGAAACGACGATGGGCACGGACGTCGCTCGTTTCGGGTCATCCGGCTGTGAGCTCACGACTCCGAAAACGCTGCGGTAGACGCAACAGTGCCGTGAGCCGGCTCTCACCGCGCCTCTTCTCAAGCCGATCAGCCATCCAGGCGAGCGATGCCGCCGCAAGTGGAAGAACGATCAGGGCGAACGACCACCGCAGGACGCGACGTGACCACCAAGCAATCATGTTCGTGAGGCTCCTTCGAAAGCGACGCTCGATCCAGGTTGAGCTTGTGACGCGGAGTCACGCCGTCTTGGACCACGCGTCGACAGCCCGGCGCCCTGAACCGCGCGCGATCGGACTGGCCATCGGTTCAGAACAGCCCCTTGAGCTTGTCGCCAATGCCGCCCGGCAACCTGTTGAGCAGGTTGTCATCGATGCCGAGGCGGTCGAGCAGGTCTTGATGTTGGTCCGTGTCGACGTGGTCCGGCAGCTGCTGTTCGGCTTGGTCGGCCTTGTCGTTCTCACCGTGGTCGCGTAGGGCCTGTACGAGTTCGTTCTTGTCGAGGTCCACGGGGACTCCTTCGATCGCGGTGGTTGCGGTCCTTTGCAGCCAGCCCCGCCCCACCGTGCGGTTTGCCCGACCCTCGCGGCGGGGCTGCATCTTCGCGAGGTGTGCCCAGCTGCCCACTACGAAAAACCCGTCTCCCCGTGCCGACGGGGTCCGCGTCAGGCGCCGTCGGCGTCGGGGCTGCGCTCCGTGTGCCGTTTGAGTGGGCTCGCGTGGCGGGTACCGAGGTGCTATGGGATTCGTCATCGGGATACTTGTCGTGTTGCTGCTCGTCGGAGTCGTCCTGTTCGTGTTGCGCCGCGCATAGCCGCCATCACAGGAGAACGCAGCATCGTCGAGCCGGCAGCACTCGCGGACGACGCTGACGCGTCGGAGGGGTCGATGTCCGAGACCGTCACGGTGATCTATTACGGACCGGCGGTCTTCTCGGGCGTGCTCGCCCAGTGCCTCGAGGACGAGGGTCTCGACGTTGAGTACGAGACGCCGCTCGACGCGCCGCGCGACGCGGCGAAGACTGTGAGC
>JAMXLJ010000074.1 GCA_024281095.1 Acidimicrobiia bacterium
TGAGGGCGCGGATCCAGTAGGTGTAGTTGCCTTCGGCGCTCGAACCAGTCACGCCGGTGCCGTCCTGGGCGCTGATCGTGCCCGTGTTCGCCTGGAGCTCGGCGATGGCCGCGTGCACGCCGGACTCGGCTACGTGCACGGCCTGGCCCCATGCACGGTTGCGCGCCGACACGACGGTGTTGTGGTTCGCGTTCTGGAACATCACCACGGAGAACGCGACGACGACCATGACGACGAGCATCGTCGTCACCATCGCCATCCCGCTCTCGGAGCCCGCGTGCCGGCTGAAAGTTCTGCACCGTGTGAGATTCATGCCGCAGTCCGGTTCCGGAGGTTGACCTGCGAGTCGAGTTGCAGGGTCGTGTTGGGTGAATGCACCGGGTGGATCTGCATCGTGATCTGCACCCATTGCGTGCTCGGGCCGCCGGTCGCGCCGCAGACGACGGACTGGTCGGTGTAACAGAACAGCGCGGGGCTCGGGTTGGGCACGAGGTGGAGCTGCACGACCTTCGCGGCCGCGGTTCCTACCTGCTCGAGCAGCTTCGTGCCCGTCGCATCGACGGTGTAGGTGACGTGCGCGGGACTGCCACCGATGTAGGTGTCGAACTCGAGCCGGGTGCCGTTGGACGTCGCCGTGACGGCCGACCCCTGCCGGAGCAGTTTGGTCATGTCGTTCAACGTCGTGCGCATCGCGTCGAGGTTCGCGGTGCGGTCGTCCTGATACGCCTCTGCGTTCATCACCGAGTACAGCGCCCCGAGCACGGTCGCCAGCACGATGCCGAGGAGGGCGACCGTGATCATCAACTCGATCACGCTGAAGCCGTCGCCCTCGCGAACCTGGCGACGGATACGAGCCCGGACGGGTGTGGCGGTCAGCTGCATTGGTTCTTCGAGAACGTGAGAGGCGGCGACGGCACCTGGGCCGACTGGTTGCCGGCCGCGTCGTAGCCGACGACGTAGTAGCTCACCGACGACAACGTCTTCGGGCCGCTCTCAGCGAGCTGCAGGCCGGCCGTCGGGCTGTTCGACACCTGGGCCCACGTCTTGCCACCGTCGGTGCTCGTGAACATCCGGTAGCCGACGAAATGCAGATCACTCGACGGGCCCCAGCTGATGGTGACGTTGCGAGTCGAGCCCGAGCACGAAGCGCTGTAGGAGACGCTCGACGGAGCCGTCGGCGCAGTCGTGTCGAGCACGAGGCTTTGTTGACCGAGGCTCACGACGTTCGCGTTCGGATCCTCTGCCTGCGCGTACACGGTCTTGGTGCCGTCGCCTGCGCTGAGGGTCCACGCCATCGTCGGGTTGTTCGCGTCGTAGAGCGTCCACGCGCCCCAGGTCGACCCGTTGTTGGAGAAACGCACCGAGATCGGCTGACAGGTGTCGGTCAACGACGGCAGCTGCACCGTGACGGTCGGGGTCGCGGTGTACCCCTGCTGGGCGCCGCCGATCACCGGGATCGAGAACGAGCCGCTCGCGCTGGGCGCGCTCGCCTTGTTGCCGCAGCCGGCGGTGGTCGTCGTCGTGGTCGGGATGGTTGTCGTCGTGCTCGGCACGGTGGTGCTCGTGGTGCTCGTCGAAGTGGACGGGAGCGTGAACGAGCCGGGCGTGAGGATCACGGACTCGCGCAGGGTTCGCGACGTGCCGCTGGCGAACGACGGGTTGCGGTACTTCGCCATGATCGTCACGCGCTTGAGCGTGGGGCTGCCGCTGCCGTCCGTCGCCGCGACGGTGACGTACTGGTAGATGTCGACCTGCGTCGAGCCGACGACCACCGGGCTCTGCACATGGTCGACGGTGCCCGGTGCGGGATTGTCCAGCACGAGTGGTTCGAACTTGCCGGACCCCGTGACGTCGTAGCTCTCGCCGTCGGCCGAGACGTAGGAGTCCGGGTTCGTGGGGTCGGTGCTGTGCGCCGGCGTCGGCGCAGTCAGCGTGAGCGACAGACGCGCGAAGTCGATGTCGCGAACCTCCTCGAGCCGCTGGTTCACCGCGGCCTCGGCGACCTGACGCTCACGGCTCAGCGCCACGGTCTTGAACGAGATGCCGATCACGCCGCCGAGCCCGGTCATCACGACGGTCAGGATCATGAGGGCAACCATCAACTCGACGAGGGTGAGGCCGGCCTCGCCCTGCAAGCGCGCGACAGCGACGTGCGCCGGGTCGCCGGCTGCCGCCCCGCTCGGTTCATCGCGTTTGCTCGTGCGCCACACCACCCGGACTCATCGCTCGGCGGAACATGCTCGTTACGTCGAGCCCAACACGGGGCGCCGCGCGCGGGAACGTCTCAGATGGTGACCGGCGTTGCCCGCGCCGCGTTCACGTGGAGGACCTGTACCGATGGATCGGTCGGTTGGCCCTCTCGCTTGAGTCAGCCGGAGTGTCTTGGCGAACGGACCGGCAATCCTTGCCAGCTCGGGGTCGTTCGCTCTCCCTTTCGGCGGCTCAGGGCGCCGTCGCGCGTTTCGCCTGGTATTCGCGCCAGGTGAGCCATGCGACGAACAGATCGAAGCCCGTGAGAAGAACCAGGCCGACCGAGAACCGGTAGGTGAGGCGATACACCTGGTACACGATGAACGCCCCGAGAAGACCGATCAGCCAGGGATACGCCCAGAGCTTCCCGCGCAACACGAACGCGACGAGCACGACCTTCGCCAGCCCGTGGCTCAGGAGATAGACCGCCCCGTACAACGTCGTGGACCGCGACAACTGACTCGCTGAATGGAGGACATGACGGGCCAGCAGGTCGTGCGGATCCTGTGCGAGCTCGTGTGCCGTCGCCCAGCGTGCGAGGTGCTGGATCGAATGGGGGGAAACGAACAGGAGCAGCAGGCCGCCGGCCACCTCGAGCACGCCGTCGAGCCCTTTGAGCGCCACGCTGACCCGGAACGTGACATCGAGCCGCCGGGATCGCTGCGAGGGCGCCGATCGCTGCGAACGCACAGCAAATCGTGCCACGCGGTCGGAGGGGCCCCCACGGACACAGTTCGGGGAATGGCTGAACCACTCAATACAGCGCAGACGCATCCACGAATGTGATGAGCGAGGTCTTCCATGACCCGTCGTCAGATGGCTGCGTCGAGTCTCCGGAATTCCGGCTTCGTCGCGTCGGGGAACACAGAAACACTTCGCCCAGGTCAACCAACCTTTCCATTCTTTGTCACCTCACTGCCCCAGCGCGGCAGTTCTTCTTCGTTCTCGTCAAGTGCATCAACCCACTGACCGATGCTCGTCACATGATTTGGCGGCGCGCGCTGCTCGTGCATTTCTGCGCTGCGATGGTCACCGCTGCGCTGATCTCCGGATGCGGTGGAGGTTCCGCGACCGCGCGCCCGCGTCCGGGGCCGCCGGCCGCGAATGCCGCGCGATCGGCAACGGGGCAGGCGAGACCCGGGTCGAGTGGGCAGGCACAGCCAACGCCTGGTGCTCAAACCGTGGCGGCCGGCACGGCAACGGCGGGACAGCAGTTGTCGGGGGTGGACCAACTCCTGAGCCAGGCAGACGGTGCGGCTGCTCAAAGTGCGCCTGACCCCGGACAGGAAGGGGCAACGCCGTGAGCGCCAGAATCGTTGCGGCGGTTGTAGCGGCCGGCGCCCTTGCGTTCATGGCCACGCCGGCCGGTGCGCGGCCACTGCCGGTGCCGGCGGCGAAGCCGCCCGTACAAGGTGGCTGTCCGCCGGTATTCGCCGATCTGCGTGCGCGCGCCGACGCCGAGGCGACCCGCCGGGAGACGACCCTTGCCGACGTGTCGGCGAAGCTCTCGGCCGCGCAGGACCCATGGGGCCTCAACGGCGGCCTGCTCGCGACATTCGCGGATGCGAGGAACGCGCTGGAAGCGCTCGACCAACGCATCCGCGACACCTGCTATCCGACTCGGGACGCCATCCGCAGCGACGTCGTGTCGATCTTCACCGCCTACCGGGTCTACTGGCTGCGCGTGCCCCAAGCCCACCTCATCGAAGAAGCGGACCATCTCGGCGTGGCCCGCGGCAAGCTCCAAACGGTCGCGCAGACGCTGGCCGGTCTCGTCGGGGCGAATGCCGCCGCTCAACGCGACCTTGCCGCGATGCGAAGTGGGCTCGCGGCATTCGACGCGACGCTCGGCACGGTGCCGCACGTGACTGTGCACCTGGCCGCCGTCGCGCAGCTCGCACCCGCGGCAGACATGACCGCAGACGTGGCGGCGATGCAGAGTGCCCGCAGCGACCTCCGCAGTGCGCGGCAATCATTGGGTCAAGCAAGCCTGGACGCGCACAAGGTCATCAAGGATCTCGGCCGGTAGACGCCGA
>JAMXLJ010000075.1 GCA_024281095.1 Acidimicrobiia bacterium
CATCGCGCGAGCATGGCACGGCCATGGCCGCCGAGGATCGCCCGCCCGTCACGGTCGACCACCACACCGGCGATCTTCCCGCGCTGCCGCAACGTGATCGCCTCATTCCGGCCACTCGGTGGGTCGAGGCGCCGCCGGAGCTGCTCGCACTCGGGGACGACATCGGGCAGCCGGTCGTCGCCTACAAGCGCCGGATCGGGCGGTACCTGCTGTGGCGGGCGGGCCCGGCGGCGAAGGCCGATGCGCGTTACATGGCGCTGGCGGCCGACGACCTGTCCGAGCGGTACACGTTCCGCCTGTGGCCCGACGGCCGGGGTGAAGGCCGCGGGCCCGACGGCGTCGACCACGTCCGCTTCCGGGCGTGGAAGGAAGCGCTGCGCGACGCAGACGGTTAAGGCGCCGGCCGGCGGCCGCGGTGCAGGGCCCGCTCGGTGTGCTCGTCGGCCTCCATGATGTCCCGCAGGCGTGCCAGCGTGCGGGCGAGCAGGCGCGACACGTGCATCTGGCTCATCTGGAGGCGCGACGCGATCTGCGACTGCGTGAGGCCGTCCTGGAACCTGAGCATCACGATGGCGCGCTCGCGCTGCGGCAATGTGTCGAGCAGCGAGGTCACGAGCATCTCGTGCTCGATGCGCTCGATGCCGGGCTCGGAGCGGCCCAGCGCGTCGAGCGGTGCGAGCGCGTCGTCGTCGTCCGTGGGCGCTTCGATCGAGGTGGCGCTGAACGCGCGGTTGGCTTCCATCGCCTCGATGACCGATTCCTCGGGAAGCGCGGTCTCGTTGGCGATCTCGCTGATCGTCGGCGCGCGACCGAGCTTCTGTGTGAGCGGCCCGAGACACTTCGTCACTTCGAGCACGTGCTCCTGGAGCTGGCGCGGCATGCGCACCGACCAACCCGCGTCGCGAAAATGACGTTTCAGCTCGCCGAGAATCGTGGGCGTCGCGAAGGTGCTGAACGCCAGACCGCGCTCGGGCTCGAATCGCTCGACCGCCTTCAACAACCCGAGCAGCGCAACCTGGGTGAGGTCGTCCTGACGCTCGCTGCGACCCGCGAAGCGGCGCGCGAGATGTTCGGCCAGGGGGACGTGCCGTTCGACCAGCGCGTTGCGCAGCTTGCGATCACCCGTGCGCCGGTATTCGATGAACTCGCGGCGGAGCTCATCGGCGGGTGCGGTGCGCACCGCGTCGTTGCTACCGGTCATCCCGTGGCGTTGGCCTCTTGTGCGGACCCGCGTTTCAGCAAGCGGAAGCACCGCATACCGTCCCGTTGCCCCAACTCGTGCTCGTCGACCACCGCCGCGACGATCGTGCGTGACAGCTCGCTTTGCACCGGAGCCAGCCCGTCACCCGGGCTCGAGCCGCTCACACTCACCGCCCCGGGAAGGATCTGGTACACGAGCGTCAAAGGGGAGCCCGCGCTGTCCTCGCCCATGACGGCGAAGCACAACTCGTCGACGGCGATGCGCAGATCGTCGATCTCTTCGTAGGTGAGCCCGACCCGGCTTGCCGCGTCGGCCGCCGCCATCCGGGCCAAGCGGAGGAACTCCGGCTGGCCCGGAATGGTCAGGACGATCTCACTCGGCTCCATCTGGTCCGGCTCCGTTGGTCGTTGGTGTGGCGCCGTGTCGAAGGGTAGCGGTGCCCGCGAAACCTGCCCGCCGTTTCGTCCCGTGCCGCACCCCGCTGCGTCGAGGTGCCGCACCATCATGCCCTCTCGCGCTCGATGTGACACGCGCCGCCCCGGGGCCGGCCGCGACGAGGAGCCCTACGGGGTAGGGCTCCTCGTCGGTGATTCGTGCGTTTGGTACGGGCCCGATCAGGGCACGCGGCCCTCGCCCTTCTGGTGGGCACCGCGCTCGGTCATCTCGCGTTCGTGCTCTGCGACCTCGGGATCGAGACGGTTCGACTCTGCGAGCCGTTCTTCTTCCGCCGTCGGATTCTCGGTCGCGCCGGGCGGCACGTGCGCCTCCCGAGCCTCCTCGTCCCGCGTGGCTCGACTGGGATTCGTCCGGTCCGACATGGCACCTCCGTGAAATCGTCCCGACCGGTGATACCCGCCTGCCCGTCCGCGCAACCGGGTCCCGTTTCACGCTTCGACACACTTGCGACTGGGTACCCCGACAGAGAACGCATGTCCCCGGCGTCGACCCACGGCGACCGGGCGTCCCACGAAATGGAAGCCATGACCGAGAGCCAGTGCGTCGAACGGGCAGTGCAGCTCGTGTTGCCGCCCAGTGATCGCCACGTTCGTACGGCGCGCCTCGTCGCGGCCGACCTCGCGACGCGCGCGGGCCTCGACTGCGACGAGACGGACGACCTGCGCATCGCCGTCGACGAGGTGTGCCACGCGCTGCTCCGGCGGGGCCGGGGCCCGCTGTGGTTCTCGTTCGTCGCCGATCCGGTGCTCGGGGTGTCGGTCACCGCGTCCGCAAACGTCGCTGCGTCAGGAGCCTCGGTGCCGTCGGTCGAGGGCGCGACAGAGCCTGACGATGACACCGGGTTCGCGGCCGCGGTGCTCGGTTGGGTGGCCGACGCGTACGCGATGACCGCGGACGACGGGCAGCTGCGGTTCTTCGTGTCGAAGCGTCACGCGGATGCGGAGGGTGCCGAGTGCAAGAGCTGACCGTGAGCCTCAACGACGAGGTGCACGATCGCTTTGTCGAGTACCGGCGCACCGGTGATCGACGCATGCGCGACGAGCTCGTCGAGGAGCACGTCGGGCTGGCCGAGTACCTCGCGCGCCGGTTCGCGGACCGCGGTGAGTCGTTCGACGACCTGCGCCAGGTCGCGCTCGTCGGCTTGCTGAAAGCGGTCGAGCGCTTCGAGCCCGACCGAGGGTTGCGGTTCTCGACGTTCGCGACGCCCACCATCGTCGGCGAGTTGAAGCGCCACTTCCGCGACCGGGGCTGGGCGGTGCGGGTGCCTCGACGGGTTCAGGAGCTGCACCTCCAACTCGTCAAGGTCGTGAGCACATTGAGCCAGGAGCTCGGTCGCTCACCGACGCCGGAGGAGATCGCGAAGCGCACCGGCACGAGAGTCGAAGACGTGCTCGAGGCCATGGAAGCTGGTGGCGTGTACCGGCTGGCCTCACTGGATGCGGCTCTGGCCAACGAGGAACGCAGCTCCCTCGACCTCAGCGCCCGACTCGGAGAAGACGACCTCGAGTTCGACGGCGTGGAACGCCGCGAAGAGCTCTCCGCGCTGCTCGCCCATCTGCCGCCCCGAGAGCGGCGCATCGTGTTCCTCCGCTTCTTCGAAGGTCTGACGCAATCGGAGATCGCGACCGAGATCGGCATCAGCCAGATGCACGTCTCCCGACTCCTCGCCAAGAGCTTGGAAACGCTCAGAGCCGAAGCGCGCACTGCCGCCCCGTCATGACCGCCGGCGGCTTCCGTACGACGAACGAGCCGCGCACGTTGGACGAACAGTCGACCGAGGAACACGTCACCGCCGTGCTGCCCGCGGTCGCAGACAGCGTCGGTGCAGCACGCCGGTTCGTGGCCGAGACCATGCGGCGGCATCGCGCGCTACCCGAGACGATCGACGTGGCGTGCCTGTTGACGAGCGAGCTCGTCACGAACGCCTTGGTGCACGCGCGCTCGCGCGTGGACCTGACGGTTGTCGTCGGCGTCGCGGGGTTCCGGGTGGAGGTCGGTGACACGAGCCCGGTCGCGGCGGAGCGCCGGGAGATCGCGCTCGACGGGCTGAGCGGGCGCGGCCTTCGGATCGTCGAGGCGATGTCGTCGCGCTGGGGCTGGAGCCCGAGCAACGACGGCAAGAACGTCTGGTTCGAGCTGGACGCGCCCCACCTGGCGTGAGCACTCCGCGTGCCCTACCGGTATCCGTACGGGTGCCAGGACGGTTACCGGCGCATCGGCGCCGGGTACGCTCGGACGCGCAGCCGCGCGATGTTGCGCGCCCGCAATCCGTTCACGGAGGAGCTTCATGGCGAACACGCCGGAATCCCGAGCCGTAGCCGAGGCGCAGGCGGAATTCACCCGGTCCGGACCGGCCGAGTCTCCCGAGCTCGCGATCCGGGGCGAGGTCGACGTGTCGACCTCCGCTGCCTTGCGCGAGGAGCTCTACCAGCTGATCGACGGCGGCGCGACGCGTGTCGTCATCGACTGCGGCGACATGGACTTCATCGACTCGTCCGGTCTCGGGGTCCTCGTCGGCGCGCTGAAGCGCATGCGCGAGAAGGACGGCGAGCTGGTGTTGCGGGCGCTGAACCCGTCGGCGCGCAAGGTGTTCGAGATCACGGGGCTGACGAAGCTCTTCACGATCGAGTAGCCCGTGATCAGGCCGGCGTGACGGTGTCGCGCACCACGCGGGCCGGGTCGACGTCGTCGCGCAGGCCCTCGTAGCGCGGGTGGCGCAGGATGCCCGCCTGCGTCCACTCGTAGAACCTCACCTGCACCACCAGATCCGGTTCGACCCAGCGCGCGTCCTTGAGCTTCGGCGGGTCGGCGAACGGGCTTCCCGCGCGGGCGAGCGGCGCGAGCAGATCTTCGAGCCGGCGGCGCGCGCGCTCGTCGATTCCCGACCCGACACGGCCCGCGTAGCGCAGCACACCCGTGTCGTCGTGGTAGCCGACGAGCAGCGAACCGAGATGTGAAGCGAGTCGCCCGTTGCCGGGGAGCCACCCTCCCACCACGAGCTCCTGCTCAGATGTGACCTTGATCTTCCGCCACGCGAGGGACCGCCGGCCCGCCTCGTAGCGACTGTCGAGCCGTTTCGCGACGACTCCCTCGAGCCCGAGCTGTTCACTCGTCTGCCTCATGAGCTCGCCGTCGCCGACGTGGGCCGGCGGTGTCTGCCACGTCGGGCCCGCGAGCTGCAGCGCCTCCAGCGCCGCCCGTCGCTCGGTGTACGGCTCGTGCATGAGGGTGTGACCGTCGAGCCAGAGGACGTCGAACACCATGTAGGCGACGGGCGCGTCGCGCGCGAGCCGTTGCGCGGTGCTCGCCGAGGCGACGTGCATCCGCGGCTGCAGTCGCTCGAAGCTCGGCCTTCCATGCTCGTCGAACGCGACGATCTCGCCGTCGAGCAATGCCGGGGTCGAGCCCAACGCGGCCGCCAGACCGCGTAACTCGGGATAGCGATCCGTGACGTCGTTTCCTCGCCGCGAGGTCAGCTTGAGTGCTTGGCCGTCCACGGCGGCGAGGGCACGCACACCGTCCCACTTCATCTCGAACGACCAGTTCTCGTCGTCGCGGGGAAGGTCGCTCGGGGTGGCGAGCATCGGCAACACCCCCTCGGGCATGGGCTCGCGCCGTTCGCGCTCTTCCCGCGGTCCGCGCCGGGTCGGGCCCGTGGCCATGTTCCGACGCTACCCACCAGGCCGGGCACGGGTCCGTGTGCTCGAGGCCCGGTTCCGGGTACCGATGGTGCGACGAAGGGAGTGATGATCATGGGGACGCGCCACCAGCCTGCACCCGACGTCGCGGCCCGGTTCCCAGACCTCGACCGTGCGCGTGCGGCGATCGAGGCGCTGGAGAACAGCGGCGTCGACGGTGACGACATCAAGTTGTTGGGCCCGGCCGCGCAGCAGGCGGCGACGGAGCCCACGAAGACGGCCGCGGACAGCCGTGCGGTCACGCACGTGTTCTGGCGGGTCACCAGGGCATCGGTGATCTGGGGCGCTGTGGGCGTGCTCGTCGGGCTTGCCGTCGGGGCCCTCGTGCTCTGGGCGTTCGGGTCGTGGGACACGCCGGCGTGGTTGCTCGTGTTCGCGATCCTCGGGGCGTTCCTCATGTCGACGGTGGGCGCGATGATCGGCGCCGAGCGGTCGATCAGCGACTCCGACGCCTGGACGGCGACCTTCCAGAACGTAGGTGACGGCGCCGTGTGGGTCGCCGTCCGAGCCCGCGAGCCAGGAGTCGTGGAGAGAGCCCGGCGCACGCTCGAGCGGGCCGAGCCGGTCGATCTCCGGGTGGCTCGCGCCGAGCCGTAGCGGAGGGGCCGGGCGGAGGGGAATATCCCGGCGGCTCGACTGTTTGCATTCACAACAGTTGAGTATTCAATGAGAGGGGAATCCCATGACGACCAGCAGCACCGGCACCGCGGTCACGACCGACCTCACAGGCGACTACACGCTCGATCCCGCCCACTCGCGCATCGGTTTCGTGGCCCGCCACGCCATGGTCACGAAGGTGCGCGGTTCCTTCAAGGAGTTCGAAGGTCGCGGCCACTTCGACGCGGCCGACCCGAGCCGCTCCACCCTCGAGGTCACGATCAAGGCGGCGAGCATCGACACCGGTAACCCCGACCGGGACGGGCACCTGCGCACGAACGACTTCTTCGACATGGACAACTACCCGGAGATCCGGTTCGTGAGCACCGCGGTCGAGCCGGTTGACGGCACGACGTACCGCGTCACGGGTGATCTCACGATCAAGGACGTGACGAGGCCGGTCACGATCGACTTCGAGTACACGGGTTCGGCGACCGACCCCTTCGGGAACCACCGGCTCGGTCTCGAGGGCGGCGTGACGGTCAACCGCAAGGACTGGGGCGTCAACTGGAACGCGGCGCTCGAGGCGGGTGGCGTGCTCGTGAGCGAAAAGGTCCAGCTCGAGTTCGACGTGTCCGCGATCAGGGCCGCCGCCTGAGCGGACTCCGTCAGTCCAACGACGAATCCGTCTCGGGAGCCACCTCGGTCGTAGGCGCGAGCGGGTGATCGGGCGGGACGCGACCGAGGCGTCCCGCCTGGAAGTCCTCGAACGCCTGGCGGATCTCGTCCATGGTGTTCATCACGAACGGCCCGTACCACGCCACCGGCTCGCGGATCGCCCGACCGCCGAGAAAGAGCACCTCCAGCGCGCCGGTGCGCGTGTCCTGGTGCGCGTCCGCTTCGACGATGAACGCGTCGCCGTCGCCGAAGACGGTCAGCTGACCGGTCTCGACCGGTCGTCGAGACGGGCCGACTGCACCGCGGCCACCGAGGGTGTAGACGAGGCAGTTGAAGTCCACGGGCCACGGCAGCACTGTCCGCGCGCCGGGTGCGAGGCTCGCGTGCACCATCGTCATCGGTGTGTGCGTGGAGCCGGGGCCGCGATGGCCGCCGAGCTCACCCGCGATGACGCGCAACAACGAACCCGTGTCCGGCGTCGTGAGCAGCGTCACCGCGCTGCCTTCGAGGTCCTGGTATCTCGGATCGATCCACTTGAGCGCGCGGGGAAGGTTGACCCACAACTGCAGCCCGTGGAACCAGCCGCCTGCGGCGACGACGTCGTGCGGCGGCGTCTCGATGTGCAGGATGCCCTTTCCCGCGGTCATCCACTGCGTGTCGCCGTCACTGATCACGCCACCCCCGCCCGTGGAGTCGGCGTGCATGATCACGCCGTCCATCATGTAGGTGACGGTCTCGAACCCGCGGTGCGGATGCCAGGGCGTGCCCTTCGGCTCTCCGGGCGCGTAGTTGACCTCGCCGATCTGATCGAGGTGGACGAACGGATCCAGTACCGCGAGATCGACCCCGCCGAACGCGCGGCGCACCGGGAAGCCTTCGCCCTCGTACCCCTTCGGCGCGGTCGTGACGGACGCGACGGCGCGTTGGCGCGCGTCCGAGGCGCTCGGTACCCGAGCGAGCCGGCTCGTGTCCTCGATCGTCACTGCAGGCATCGACCCGCCTCCGTGTTCGGCGTCGCGCGAGTCATACCCCCCTCGATACGGACGCGTCACGACGTCGTCGACAGGCTCGGGCGCGTGCGCGACTTGCGGGCGCCCGGCACTATCCGCAGGTGCGGCTTGAACCGCTCCCGGCGGCCGAGCCCGCGTCCCGTAGTTCGCGGCGCCGGGGCTTGCCTCCGAGGGTACGGGGGATCGCCTCCACCAGCCTGAGCTCGCGTGGGAGCTCGGCCGCGGTCAGGCGATCGCGTCCGAACGCCCGCAACGACTCGAGCGACGGCGGTACGCGCCCGTCCGCCGGTACGACGTGGGCCACGACGCGCTCGCCCCATTCCGCATCCGGCGCCCCTGTGACGCACACGTCGAGCACGTCGGGGTGCTCGGCGAGCACGCGCTCGACCACGGTGGGGCTCACGTTGATGCCGCCGCTGATCACGATGTCGCGCAGGCGATCGACGACGTGCAGGCGGCCGTCTCCGTCCAGTGCGCCGACGTCCCCCGTGCGGAGCCAGCCGCCGGTCGTGAACGCCGCCGCGGTCGCGTGTTCGTCGCGGTGGTACGCGCGCATCACCGTTGGGCCGCGCACGAGGATTTCCCCGCGCTCGTCGAGCCTCACCTCGACGCCGGGCAGCGGGTGGCCGTCGTGCAGACACCCGCCTCCCGTCTCGGTCAGGCCGTACGTCGTCGCGATGTGCGCGCCACGCCGCGACGCCGCGTCGACGAGGTGACGGGGCGTTGGACCACCGCCGAGGAGGACGATCCGGAACCGCTCGAGCGGCGCGTCGCCGTCGAGCAGGCGCGTGAGCATCGTGGCGACGACCGACACGAGCGTCGCGCCATGGTCGGGTGCGTGCGCGACCGCGCCGGCGTCGAACCGATCGTGGACCACGAGGCCGGTCCCAAGGGTCCGCGCCCGGGCCAGGATCGCCAGGCCGGCCACCGCGTGCAGCGGAACGCAGCAGAGCCATTGGTCACTGGGCTCGAGGCCGATGGCGGCGTGAACGGCACGAGCCGAGGCCGCGAGCGCGTCGTGGTCGAGCTGGACGGCCTTCGGCTCGGCCGTCGTGCCCGAGGTCGGGAGCACCGCGCCGACCGCGGCCGGCACCGGCACGCCCCCGCGGCGCGCGTGCACTCCGTCACCGTCGTCCACATGGGTGGGCCGAAGGAACTGCAGCCGCGCCTCGCGCGCCGACGGCGGCGCGGCGGGGTCGATCGGGGCGACCGCCGCACCGCGGTCCCACGCACGTGCGATGGCGTCGGCGGCGGCCCGGCCCCGGGCCACGACCGCGACAAGGTCCGCTTCGTCGCTCGCGGGCATCGACGGGTACGGTAACCGTTGGAGTGACTGCTCCCACATTCTCACGTGCAGTGCAGCCCCGCCCTGGAGGATCGCCGTGACGAACCCGATCCGGCCCGCCCTCGACTGGAAGCCCACCACCGCGGAGTACTCCGACATCCGGGCCGAGCAGGCCGAGGGCATCGCCAAGATCACGATCAACCGCCCCGAGGTCCGCAACGCGTTCCGGCCCCGCACGCTGTACGAGTTGCAGGACGCGTTCGAACGGGCCCGCAACGACCCGGAGATCGGCGTGATCGTCCTCACCGGCGAGGGCCCCGACGCGTTCTGCTCCGGTGGCGACCAGCGCATCCGGGGCGACGACGGGTACGTCGGCGACGACGGCATCGGCCGGCTCAACGTGCTGGACCTCCAGATCCAGATCCGGCGGTTGCCGAAGCCCGTCGTCGCCATGGTGGCCGGGTACGCGATCGGCGGCGGTCACGTGCTCCACGTCGTCTGCGATCTCACGATCGCCGCCGACAACGCGCGCTTCGGCCAGACCGGTCCGAAGGTCGGATCGTTCGACGGCGGCTACGGGTCGGGCCTGCTCGCGCGTTCGGTCGGGCAGAAGAAGGCGCGCGAGATCTGGTTCCTGTGCCGCCAGTACGACGCGCAGGAAGCGTTGCGGATGGGCCTCGTCAACACGGTCGTGCCGCTCGAGACGCTCGAGGAGGAGACCGTCGCGTGGTGTCGCGACATGCTGCGCCACAGTCCGCTCGCGCTCCGCATGTTGAAGGCGAGCTTCAATGCCGCCGACGACGGGCTCGCGGGGATTCAGCAACTCGCGGGCGACGCCACCTTGCTCTACTACATGACCGAAGAAGCCCAGGAAGGCAAGCGCGCGTACCTCGAGCGGCGCCGCCCCGAGTTCGACCGCTTTCCCAAGCGGCCGTAGACCTCTGTGGCAACACCGTCGCAGTGGTGGCAGGGAGCGCGACCCCGCACGCTCGCAGTCTCGGTCGCACCGGTGATCGTCGGCACGGCGGCCGCGTCGACGGAGCACCCGGTGATCTGGTGGCGCGCCGCCGCCGCGCTGGTCGTGGCCATTGCCCTGCAAGTGGGGGTCAACTACGCGAACGACTACTCCGACGGTGTGCGCGGCACCGATCGTGAGCGGCGGGGCCCACTGCGGCTGACGGCGTCGGGGCTTGCCGCACCGGCGTCGGTGCGCAACGCGGCGGCGCTGTCGTTTGCGGTGGCCGCGGTCGTCGGTTTGGTGGTGTCGGTCGTCGTGTCACCGTGGCTGTTGCTCGTCGGCGTCGCCGCGATCGCGGCGGCCGTGCTGTATACGGGTGGGCCGCGGCCCTACGGATACGAGGGCTTGGGCGAGCTGGCGGTGCTCGCGTTCTTCGGGTTCGCGGCCACCGCGGGCTCCGCGTTCGTGCAACTGCACCGCGTGCCCGGCGCCGCCTGGTGGGCGTCGCTCGCGATGGGACTGCCGGCTTGCGCGATCCTCCTCGCGAACAACATCCGCGACGTCGAGACCGACCGCGCCGCCGGCAAGCGGACGATCGCGGTGAGGGCCGGGGCCATGCGGGCGCGCCGAATGTTCGTCGCGTGCATCGCCGGCGCGTTCACCGCGGTGATCGCGATCGGGATCAGCCGGCCCCCTGCGCTCGTCGCGCTGCTCGCGCTGCCGTTCGCGGGGCGTCCGGTGCGTACGGTGCTCACGCGCAGCGAGCCACCGATGCTCGTGCGGGCACTCGTCGATACCACGCGGTTCGAGCTCGTGCTCGGCGTGCTGCTCGCCGTCGGGCTCGCCCTCTCGTGATGCTCGTCCGCGAGCACCACCTGCGCATCGGTGTGCGCGACGTGATGCTCCTCGAGGGGCCGTCCGGGTGGGGCGAGAGCTCGCCGCTGGCGGGCTACCCGTGCTCCCCACGGGCCGCCCGAGCGGCGGCGGAGGAAGGCGCGTGTGCCGGGTGGCCGGACCCGTTGCGCGACGCGGTTCCGGTCAACGCACTCGTCGACGACGGCCCGCTCGACGTCACGCGCCTGCGCGGATTTCCGTGCGTCAAGGTGAAGGTAGGGCGGCGTGGTGTCGCTGACGACGTCCGTCGGGTCGCCGCGGTGCGCGAGGCCGTCGGTCCGTCGGTTGCCGTGCGCATCGACGCAAACGCCGCGTGGGACGTCGACACCGCGGTGGCGGCGCTCGGGAAACTGGCGCCGTTCGACATCGAGCTGGTCGAACAGCCCGTTGCGCTTCTCGACGATCTCGCGCGGGTGAGGCGGCAGGTCGCGATGCCGGTCGCGGCCGACGAGTCCATCCGGGGGGTCGACGACGCCCGCCGCGCGCGCGTGCTCGACGCGCTCGACGCGGTGGTCTTGAAGGTACAGCCGCTCGGTGGCGTGCGGCCCGCGCTGCGGGTTGCCGAGGCGGCCGGCGTGCCGGCGATCGTCACGTCGATGATGGAGACGTCGATCGGGCTCGCCGCGGGGCTCGCGCTCGCCTGCGCGCTGCCCGAGCTTCCCTATGCGTGCGGGCTCGCGACCGCGGGCGCGCTCGGTGGCGACGTCGTCGCGGATCCGCTCGTTGCCGAGCACGGGCTCCTGCACCGGCGCGTCGTCGTGCCCGACCTCGAGTTGCTCGCGCGCTACGAGGTGAGGAGTTGAGCTATTGCCGCCGGTTGTTCGAGGTGCACCGCGTGACCCGCGGCCGCAAGAGTGGTGACACGAGCGTGCGGAACGCGCCGCGAGATTTCGGATGCGATGCGCGTGTATTTCGAGTCGAGCTCGCCCGTCACGAGGTGCACGGGAACGTGAAGCTCCGCGAGGCGGTCCCACAGTGGCGGCTGTGCGCCCTGGCCCAGCGCTCGAAGCTGGTGCGTGAGCCGGCTGACGGTGTTGGTGCGACGGTCGTCGAGCCCGGCCGCCGCGGCGGGAAGCGTGGCGAACAGCGGCTGAGCGAGCCAGCGTGCGAGAAACACGTCCACGCCCTCGCGCTCGATGGCACGGGCGATGCGTTCGTCGTCTTCACGCCGCGCCGCGCGTTCCGACGCGTCGGCGATGCCGGGCGACGCGCTCACGAGCACGAGGCCCAGGACCTGCTCGGGGTGGTCGAGCGCGAGCTGCAGGCACAGGCGGCCGCCCATCGAGTACCCGACGTACCGCGCCCGGCCCCCGGCGCGAGCGAGCGCGCCTGCTGTCGCCGTGAAGTCGAGTCCGTCGGGCACGTCGAGAGCTTCGGCGTCGACGTCCGGTTGCAGCCGCTCGACGACCGGATCCCACGAGCGAGCGGTCTGGGTGAAACCCGGCACGAACACCATCCGCACCGGAGCATCGTGCCATGACGGAATCCCCGGTGCGCACGGCGCTGCGTCGTGGGCGGACGCCTGGGAGGGCGCAGTGGAGGGAGCCATGAACGTGCGGACGGAGCTGCGTCCTGGGCGGACGCCCGGGAGGGCGCAGTGGAGGGAGCGATGAACGTCGACCACAACACGGGGTTTGCCCGGTCGTTGGTCGACGAGTGGGCGCGCGCAGGCGTCAGCGACGCATGCGTCGCCCCCGGCTCACGCTCGACGCCGCTCGCGCTCGCGCTTGCCGACGACCCACGTGTGCGCGTGCACGTCCATCTCGACGAGCGCAGCGCATCGTTCTTCGCGCTCGGGCTGGCGAAGTCGACCGGACGGCCGGCGGTGGTGCTCTGCACGTCCGGGACGGCCGCCGCGAACTTTCACCCCGCGGTGCTCGAGGCCCATCACGCGCACGTGCCGCTCATCGTGTGTACGGCCGACCGGCCGTTCGAGCTGCGCGACACCGGCGCGGGCCAGACGGTGCACCAAGCCGGGCTGTACGGCGACGCGGTGCGGTGGGCGGTCGACGTGGAGGCCCCGAACGACTCGTCCGACGCGGGCGTAACCCGCGCGTGGCGGGCAGTCGCGGCGCGAGCCGCCGCAACGGCGAGTGCCCGGCCGCGGGGCCCCGTGCACCTGAACCTCGCGTTTCGTGAGCCCCTCGTGCCCACGGGGTCGCCGCCACTCGAGCACGAGGGCCGGCGCGGTGGTGCACCCTGGGTCGCGGTGCACCAGGCCCCGCTCGCGCCACCAGACGAGCTCGTGCGCGACCTGGCGGCGCGGGCGCGGCGCGCCGAGCGGGGCCTCGTCGTCGCCGGATGGGGCACTGACGCCGCGCCCGGGCTGCTCGACGAGCTGGCCCGTGCGCTCGGCTGGCCGTTGCTCGCCGACCCGGTGTCCGGCGCGCGCCTCGGGCCCAACGCCGTGTCGACGTACGAGGCCCTCGCACGCGCCGGCTTCCTGCACGACAAGACGCCCGACCTGGTGCTGCGTTTCGGCGCCGCGCTCACGAGCAAGCTCGTGACGGAATGGCTCGACGACGCGGTCCCCCAAGTGGTGGTCGACGCAGATCGTGCCTGGCTCGATCCACACCGCGTCGCGACCGAGGTCGTCCCGTTCGACGGCGGCGCGATCGCTCGCGCCCTCGTCGGCGCGTGCCAGGACGCGGAAGCCGCCGGCCGCGCGTCGCGCTGGCTCGACGGCTGGCTCACCGCGGAGGCCACGGCCCGGGCCGCGCTCGATGCACTGCTCGACACGTGGGAGGAGCCCTTCGAGGGGCGCGTCGTGCGCGACGTCTACGCGGCTCTTCCCGACGATGCCGATCTCGTCGTCGCGTCCAGCATGCCGGTACGCGATCTCGAGGCGTTCGCGAGGCCGCGATCCGGCCCGCGTGTCTTCGCCAACCGCGGGGTGAACGGTATCGACGGCTTCGTGTCGACGGTCCTCGGTATTGCCGCCGGGTCGCCGGCTCGCCGCACCGTCGCGCTCCTCGGCGACTTGTGCTTCCTGCACGACGCCAACGGACTGCTCGGTGTCGCGAGCCGCGGCATCGACGCAACGTTCGTGGTGCTCGACAACAACGGCGGCGGAATCTTCTCCTTTCTACCGCAGGCCGACTACGGGGCCCACTTCGAGACGCTGTTCGCGACGCCGCAATCGATCGACCTCGCGGCGCTGGCCGCGGTGCACGGCGTGCACACCATCCGGGTCGAGAAGGGGCGTGACGCGGTGCCCGCGGTCCACGAGGCAATGGCGGCGCCCGGTGTGTCGATGGTGCTCGTGCCGGTCGACCGGGCCGACAACGTCACGCGACACCGCAGCGCGTGGGACGCCGTGCGCGCCGCGCTCGCAGGTGAGGTCGCCTGAGGGCTACGGCGTCACGAGGACGCGCAGCATCGCGGCGAGCTTGACCTCGGTCTCGGCCCATTCCGCGTCGGGATCGGAGCCCGCCACGATGCCGGCGCCGGCGAGCAGGCGGGCCCGCCGGCGATCGAGCTCGGCGCCGCGCAGCGCGACGGCCCATTGCCCGTCGCCTCGCGCGTCCACCCATCCGACCGGGCCCCCGTAACAGCCGCGGTCGAACGGCTCCAGCTTGGCGAGGAACTCGAGCGCGGCGTCGCGTGGCGCGCCCGCGATCGCAGGGGTCGGCGAGAGCAGCCGGGCAAGATCGAGCGCGCTCGGGGCGGGATCACGCACCGTTGCTTCGATCCGTGTCACCAGGTGAGCGACGTCGGCGAGCCGCGCCAGCGACGGCGCGTCGTCGGCGTGCACTCGGTCGCAGCGAGTCTCGAGGGCGCGCACCATCGCGTCGATCACGACCTGGTGCTCGCGCCGGTCTTTGCCCGAGTGGGCGAGTGCCGAGACCCGGCTTCCGTCGTCGCCGGCCCGTGCGACCGTGCCCGCCATGGGGAGACATGTCACGGCATCACCGTGGCGCGCGACGAGCAGCTCGGGTGTGGCACCCACCAGCGCACCGCCCGCGTAGACGAAGCAGTCCGGCTGCGAGTCGACTAGTCGCGCGAGGACGTCGTGACGGGAGAAGGGCACGTCGGCCTCGACCACGACTTCGCGGGCGAGCACGACCTTGTCGAGGTCGCCCGCCTCGATCGCTTCGAGCGCGGCGAGGACCTCGGTGCACCAGCGGGTGCGCGATTGCAGGGTCGAGACGAGAAAGCGCGACGGGCGCTCGATCACCGCGAGATCCCGGGGCGCCGCGTCGGCGCGATCGACGGTGTGGATCTCGGTCAGCCACGTGGTGCCGTCCGCGGCGCGACCGGCGACCCGCGCCGGGATCACGAGCTCGGCCGGATGATCCGGGCGGAACGGCAACGCGCCCACCGCGATGGCTCCCGTGCCGGGCAGGTTCACGTCGTCGTCGCACGTGATCGACGAGAGCGTGCCGTCGACCTCGGACGGGCTCACACGCGCCACCGTGCCCGACGTGACGAACCCGGCGCCGTTGTGCAGCCACGCGAAGCCGTCGGGGCCGAGCTCGTCGAGCAGGGGACGGGGTGCACGCACCGGTCGCGTCGTCGCGACGAGGCGGGCACCGTGGGTCAGGGCAGTCACGTCGGCGTCTCTCTTCCATCCATCGGGGGCGACTCAGATCGTGTGCCGGACACGATCTGAACCGCGCCCGCCGTGCGCGTGGTGCGCTGCACGTCGACGAACCCGGTGCCCCGCATCATCGCGAGGAGTCCCGGACCGTCGGGCAGGTATGCGGTGGACGCGGGCAGGTAGCGGTAGGCGGCCTCGTCGCCGGACAGCCGTCCGCCGATCCAAGGCACCAACCGGCGGAACCACAAGGCGTGGCCCATGCGGGCGACCGCGCCCGTCGGCTCGGCCGCGTCGAGTGCGACGAGACGGCCTCCGGACCGCAGCACGCGAGCGCATTCGCGGAAGAACGGTTCGAGAGCGACGAAGTTGCGCAGCGCGAAGCCGCACACGATGCCGTCGACCTTCGCGTCGCGCGTGGGGAGTCGGAGCGTGTCGGCCCGCACGAGCGGCGCGTCGCAGTGCGCGGCCCGCAGCATCCCGGCGGAGAGGTCGATGCCGATCGCGTGATGGCCCGCGGCGGCCACTGCATCGCACAGATCGCCCGTGCCGCATGCGAGGTCGAGCACGACCGAACCGGCCGGTAGGCCGAGCGCGACGACGGCGGCCTTGCGCCAGCGCTGGTCGAGACCGAGTGAGATCACGCGGTTCACGCGGTCGTAGCGCGGCGCGAGGCGGTCGAACATCGACTCGACCGCGGCTCGCTTCGCGTCGCCACGCGGCAGCGTCACGCCGGCCATACCGACTCCAGGCGCCGCGTGGCCTCCTCGTGCGCGGCCGCGAGCTCCGCCGGCTCGCCGACGGCCTCGAGGTGCTCCTCGGCGACGCTCAACAGGACACGTCGGAAGTGGTGCGCCACCAGCGCGGTGACCGAGGGCAGCAGGACGCGGAATGCGTCGACGAGCTCCTGTGCCTTCTCGTCGTCAGCGGCGCCCGACGCGCGCACACGCTTGCGCACGTGCTCGTCGAACAACGCGACCGCGTCCTCCGCGACCGCCCGTGTTCCCGCGTGGTGACGGCGCGCCAGCGCAAGAAGTTCGGGGAGCGGCAGGCCGACCTCGAGCAGGCGTAATCCGTGCTGGACGATCGCGACGTCGGCGTCGGTGAAGCGAGCCTCGTCGTGCGAGCGCGGTACGAGCAGGCCCTCACGCGCGATGGCTTCGATCAGCGCCGCGGGGACGCCGGAGCGCGTCGCCAGCTCGTCGACGGTGAGGAACTCTTCGGGCTCGTCGCGCCGGTCGTCGCGGTCGCCTGCGTGCACCACGGCGTCGGCGAGCGGTTCGTCGGCCGGGTCGAGGGTGCCGTCGAGCAACCGGCGGATCAGCGCGAGCGAGAAGCCGCGGCGCTGGAGGTCGCGGATGCGTTCGAGTCGTGAGGCGTGCTCGGGCCCGTACCACCCGACCCGTCCCTCGCGCGCGGGCGGGGGAAGCAGCCGCCGCTTCTGGTAGAAGCGGATGGTGTCGACCGACACGTCGGCGTGAGCGGCGAGCTCCTCGACGCGGAAACGCTGCGGAGTCGATGCCGCGACCACTCCACGATTGTAGGAGTGGTCACTCCCGAGATCGGAACCCGAGTGCGGAGGGAGCCGTGGGGCGGTGCGGACGGAGCTGCGCCCGGGGCGGATGCCCGGGCGGGCGCAGCGGAGGGAGCCATGGGAGCAGACGGGGGCTCCGCTAGCGTCGCTTGTCGATGACCGCGACCTCGGGCGGCGCGCCCCCGGCTTCCGGCGAGCCTGGCTGGTTTCCCGACCCCTGGGGCACCGAGAAGCTCCGCTGGTGGGACGGGCAGGCCTGGACGCCGCACCTCTATCCACCGGCCGAGCCGGCGCCGGGCCCGGTCACCGTGGGCGCCCCCGGGGCCGGCGGGGGCACGGTGTGGTCGGATCAGGCTTTGGCCGACGCCGGCGGGGTGGCGGCCGCCCCGGCGATCGGCGCCGAGCGCGTTGCGGCCCACTGGGCCCGCATCGGACTGTTGTGGGCGGGCCCCATGCAAGCGCTCTACGACGTCGGCGTCGCCGTGCAGGCGGGGTGGTACGCCGACCACTTCGACGAGCTCGCGAAGGGCCACAGCCCGAAGCTCACAGGCGCGGCGGCTTCTGTCACGCCCGTCCTGAGCTACTGCTCGCTCGGCGTCCTCGTCGCGGGCGTGTTGTTCCTCGTGTGGATGTACCGAGCCGCGGCCGTGGCCAGGCTGCTCGGTCTGCCGGCGCGCCGAGCGCCCGGCCTCGCCACGTTCTCGTTCCTCATCCCGATCGTGAACCTGTGGTGGCCGTACCAGTCGACCTGCGACCTGCTGCCCCCCGGGCACCCGGGCCGCCACGCGGTCGGGCGTTGGTGGGCGACGTGGCTGTCGTCGTCATTGCTCGTGCCGGCGATCTTCCTCGCCGGCTACGGGCCCGTGTGGCTGCGGGTCGTGCTCGCCGCGCTGGCGGGCGGGGCCGCGATCGCGGCGGCTGCGGCCGCGCGGGTCGTGATCGCCACCGTCGCCGACGTGCACCAGGCGATGCTCGCCGGCGCGGCGCGGTAGCACGTCCCCACGTCGTCCGGTCAGGCGTCCCAGGCCGGAGCCCGCTTCTCGGAGAACGCGGCCGCTCCCTCGATCGATTCGGGCTGCCGGAAGACCTCGATCGACAGGTCGCGGCTCATTTCCCACGCGGACGCTTCGTCGAGGTCGTGTCCTTCGCGGATCATCCGGTGGGCGTTACGAACCGCGAGGCGTGGATGTTGCGCGATGCGTCCCGCGAGGCGCAGCGCTTCGTCGAGAACGGCGTCGGCCTGCACCACGCGGTTGACGAGACCGACCGTGTACGCGCGTGAAGCGTCGATCGTGTCACCCGTGAGCGCGAGCTCCATGGCGAGCGGCAGCGCGACCCGCTTCGGCAGCCGGACGAGCCCTCCGCCGGCCGCGAAGAGACCGCGTACCACCTCCGGGATCCCGAACACCGCGTGCTCCGCGGCCACCACCATGTCGCACGCGAGCACGATCTCGAAGCCGCCGGCCACCGCCGGCCCGTTGACCGCCGCGATGATCGGCTTCGGGAAGTTGCGTGATACCAGGCCCGCGAAGCCGCCCCGTTCGGTCATCGCTTCCAAGCCGCCGCCGCGAGCGACCATCTTCAAGTCGGCACCGGCCGAGAACACCGAGCCCCGGCCGGTGAGCACGACGACCCGTGCGTCGTCGTCGTGCTCGATGTCGTCGAGCGCGGCTTCCATCGCGCGCGCGACGTCTCCGTTGATGGCGTTGCGCGCCTCAGGCCGGTTGATCGTGAGAATGGCGACGCTTCCGCGGCGCTCGTGTTCGACCAGCATGGCAACCTCGGTCCGGGGTCGGGGCGCCGACGGTATCGGAGCGCGTCCCGGGTCGCCAGGTTCTGTCAGCTCTCGACGAGAGTCGGCGCGGCGGCATCGGCGGGCGCGTCCGTGTCGAGCGCGCCGAGCGCGCGCCGATCCAGCACACGCAGGGCCAAGACGGCGGCGCCGAAGCACAACGCCGCGCCCGCGATCGTGACCCGCAGCCCGACACCGTCGCCGAGAGCGCCCTGCGACACCGTGCCGATCGGATACACGAGCCCCAGCAACGCCATCAAGAGGCTGAGGACGCGGCCGCGGGCGTGTGCCGGCGACCGAAGCTGCGCGATCGTCGTGCAACTCGACAGCATCCCGAGGTAGAGGAAACCCACCACGAGGATCGCGATCGCACCGACCCACAATGCCGGCGCGCACGCGTACGCGAGCAACGCGAGCGGCAACGCGCCAACCACCGTCAAGAGTGTGCGCCGGCCGCCGAACCGGCTGTGCAACGGCCCGAGCAGAAGTGCCATCGCGACTGCACCCACTCCTTGCGCGGTGACGAGCACCCATGTGCCGAGGGTTGCGTCGTGGAAGACCTTGTCGGCCATCGCGGGCACGAGCGCGATGAACGGCGCCGCGAGCAAGGACGCGAACGCGATGAGCGTGAGGACGAATCGCAGCCCCGGGTCGCGAGTCGCGACCCGCACGCCGTCGCGTATCGACCGAAGCAGGTGCGCGTCGTCGCTGCGTATCGGGGGCGGCAACGGAAGGGACGCGACGACGACGATCACGCCGAAGAACGAGATCGTGTTGACGAGGAAGGCGGAGGCGTAGCCGCCGATCTGGATCACGATGCCGGCAAGCGCCGGTCCGATGATGCGGCCGAGGTTCCACTGAGCGGACGACAACGCCACCGCGCCCGCGAGGTCTTCGACCGGCACGAGGTCGGGGAGGATCGCCTGGTACGACGGGAACCCCACGGCGTTCGCGCAGCCGGCTGCGAAGACGATCAGGATCACCGCGAGCGGTCCGGGGCGGCCCCACGCGGTGAGCGCCGCGAGCGTGCCGGCGAGCGCAGTCTGGACGCTCGTGGTCGTCACGAGGAGCACCCGTCGTGACATGCGATCGGCGAGTGCGCCACCGACGGGTCCGAGCACTCCGCTCGGCGCGAACCCTGCCGCGAGCGCGAGCCCGCTCCACGTCGCGCGGTGCGTCGTGGACTGGAGCAGAATTCCGACGCCCACCGTCTCCATCCACGTGCCGATGTTCGACGCGAACGCCGCGGCCCAGAGGCGCGCGAACGGTCGGTGACGTAGTGGCGCGAGCGAGCGGGAACGGAGCACGGTCTCGCGACGCTACCGAGAACCCGCGGCGTGGCCGAGACTCCGACCGCGTGCGTCGACGCGACGTCGAATTGATCCGATCGACCCATTCCAAGCGGTCGAGCCGCCCCGTACCCTCGTCATACGAGCGCTTCGCCTGCCACCAGGCAGGGGCAGCGGGGAGCGCGTGGGCCGAGGCGGAACCCCCCGACGCCTCGGCCCATCCGCGTCCGGGACCGTTGGGTGCGAAGCGCCGCCCGCCTGTCCGGCGGCAACGCCATCTGACGCGATCCGCGGGCTTTACCACTCTCTCAGGTGTACGCGTCACACTGGGAGGTGATGCGCATCCTGGTCGTGGACGACGAACCTGCAGTGCGCCGCGCGGTCGAGCGTGCGCTTCACCTCGAAGGCTACGACGTCGGGCTCGCGGCCGACGGCGCCGATGCGCTGCAGCAGCTCGCCAACGCCCCCGCGGACGCGCTGGTGCTCGACGTCATGATGCCCAGAGTCGACGGCCTCGAAGTGTGCCAGCGCCTGCGTGACTCGGGCGACAGCGTGCCGATCCTGCTGCTCACTGCGCGTGACGCGGTGTCGGACCGGGTCACCGGGCTCGACGCCGGTGCCGACGACTACCTCGTGAAGCCGTTCGCCCTCGAGGAGTTGCTCGCCCGGCTGCGCGCACTCCTGCGCCGCACGGGTGGCCCGGGTCAGGACGCCGTGTTGCGATTCGAGGATCTCTCGCTCGACCCACAAACGCGAGAGGTGCGTCGCGGCGAGCGCCGAATCGAGCTGACCCGCACCGAGTTCCTCCTCCTCGAGCTCCTCTTGCGCAACGCGCGCAAGGTGCTCACACGCGAGATCATCTTCGACCGCGTCTGGGGCTACGACTTCGGCTACAACTCGAATTCGCTCGAGGTCTACATCGGCTATCTGCGCCGCAAGACCGAAGCCGGAGGCGAGGCTCGCCTCATTCACACCGTGCGGGGCGTCGGTTACGTCCTGCGCGAGCCGGAGCAAGTGACGTGAGCTTCAGGACGCGCCTCGCGTTGCTGTCCGCCGCCGCGGTCGCCGTGGCCGTGGTGCTCGCGTCCGCGGTCGCGTTCGTCGAGGTGCGTCACCAGCTGTACCACCAGGTCGACAACACGTTGCGATCCGAGCGGGCGGTCGGGCCTCGCGAGCTGTTCCGCGGCGCCGAGCGATTCCCCGGTGACGAACGGACGTTCCAGGGCCTGGCGCCCGACGGGACCGTGGTCGCCCTCGCGGGTCAGTCGCAGTCCTCATTGGACGTCACGAGCGCGGACCGGCAGGTCGCCTCGGGTACGCGCGACTCCGTCATCAGGAGCACCTATATCGGCGACACCCACGTCCGGGTCATCACCCGCCAGGTTCTGCCGCAGCCCAACCAGTTCAACGTAGCCGCGCTCCAGGAGGCCCGGCCGCTCACGCAGACCGACAACACGCTGCACGAGCTGCGCCTCGTACTGCTCCTGATCGCGGGGGGCGGCATCGCGATCGCCGCGGCGCTCGGGCTCCTCGTCGCCCGCACGGCGCTGCGCCCGGTCAAGCGCCTGACCCGCGCGGCCGAGGACGTCGCCGAGACGCAGGATCTGACGAAGTCCATCCCCATCGAGCGTACCGACGAGCTCGGCCGGCTGGCGCAGAGCTTCAACGGGATGCTCGCCGCGCTCGCGGCGTCGCGCGACCAGCAGCAGCAACTCGTTGCCGACGCGAGTCACGAGCTGCGGACCCCGCTCACGAGCCTGCGCACGAACATCGAGGTGCTCGCGCGCGCTCCGAACATCGATCCGGGCGAGCGCGAGCGGCTGCTCGCAGATGTCACCGCGCAGCTCGAGGAGATGGGCATCCTCGTCAACGACCTCGTGGAGCTCGCCCGCGAGGAACGGGGCCACGCGCCCCTCGAGACGACCGATGTTCGGCTCGACGAGCTCGTCAACATCGCGGTCCAGCGGGCCCGCCGTCACGCGCCGTCGCTCACGTTCGTCAGCACCACCGAGCCGTGTCTGGTGCACGGCAACCGCTACATGCTCGAACGCGCGCTCGCGAACCTCCTCGACAACGCCAGCAAGTGGAGCCCTGTCGCGGGAACCGTCGAGATCGTGCAGACGAGGTCAGGCGAGGTGACAGTGCGCGACCACGGGCCCGGCATCCCGGCCGAGGCCCGTGGCCGCGTCTTCGACCGGTTCTACCGGGCGCCCGGCGCGCGGTCGATGCCCGGCTCCGGCCTCGGGCTCGCCATCGTTCGCCGGGTCGCGGACGCGCACGATGGTTCGGTCGTCGCGGAGGAAGCGTCGGGTGGCGGCACCCTCATGCGGATGCGTCTCCCCGTGATCGACATCGACGAGCCCGAGCCGGTCGAGCTCGAGCCGGAGGCTCTCCCTCGCGCCTGAGCATCAGCCGCCAAAGTCTTCGCCCGTTCTCAGGGTCGTCTCAGCACGATCTCATCCGCAGTCGGGACACTGCGAGACGCGTGATCCTCGGGGCGTTGCCTGCCGCGCGCCTCGGCGGCGACCACGCGATACGGGGTCGGAAGCACGGTGCGCGGTCCGCCGCCCGCGGCTGGCTTCCGGCCCCATGTCCTCGTCACTGGCTGGACGCGAACTTCCGCATGCCGCGCTGGTAGGCGCGGGGCGCGAGCGTGCGTCCGATCGGCGCGAGCAGCGGCAGCCACGCGGCGTTGATGTCCATGCGGTCGCCGCCCATGCGCTCGAGCACAGTGCGCGAGACGTCCTCTTCCGTGCGCCGCACCGCTTTCGGCGGCAAGGAGCCGTCGCTGTCGTTGACACCGGACATGCCCATCGCCGTGGGGACCCACGCCGGGTACAGCACGTGTACGTGCACGCCGTCCGCCGCGACCTCGTGCGCGACCGCCTCGGTGAACGCGGAGACCGCCGCCTTCGACGCCGCGTAGGCGCCGGCGCGCGGTTCCGGCGCGCGCGCACTGTCGGACGAGACGTTCACGATGATCCCCGAGCGACGCCGTCGCATGCCGGGAAGCACGGCGAGCGTGCCCGCGACCGTGCCGAAGAAGTTGGTCTCGAGAATCTGACGGTACGGCTCCAGTCCCTCCGGCGAGTCGACGGGCGTGCGTTGTTCGATGCCGGCGTTGTTGATCAGGATGTCGACGTGTCCGTGCTCGCGCTCGATCGATGCGAGCTCGGTCGTGTACGCCTCGGTGTCCGAGACGTCGCAGACTGCGGCGCCGCTCTCTGGCGACGTGCGCCGCAGTTCGTCCTCGAGCTCTGTCAGCAACCGTTCGCGGCGGGCGAGGCCGACGACGACTGCGCCCCGCGCCGCCAGGTCGACGGCGAACCGGCGACCCAGACCGGACGACGCTCCCGTGACCACCGCGACCTGTCCGTCGTAACGCTTCATGCCGGCCACCTCCGTGGAATGGGTCCGATGGTCGAGTCAGTCCATCGGGACGTTGCGGACGATCTTGCCGTCGATGCGCTCGAAGATCTCGTCGAGGCTCGGGCCCGTGATCGTCAGGCCGTGGTTCCGCTGCCCGACCACTGCATGCGTGGGGTCGGGTGCGGCGCGCACCAAGCCGGCGACGGCCTCCGCGAGCTCGAGCGTCCCGCACGGGTAGTTCACCTCGGTCGCGCGCACGCCCTCCATCCAGGCGTGCACGTGCACGATCGCACCGACATCGGGGTGCTCGCGGTAGATGTTCCAGTGCTCGATCGCGTCGACCGACACCCGCTTCGGCGTGATGTCGGGTGGCACGGACAGCACCATCGCGTCGAGGTCCGGGGCGTACCCGCGCACGAAGAGGACGTGCTCGCCCACGACACGCAGGTCACCCTTGTCGACGCCGCTCGCGCTCATCCAGAACTCCGGGCCGATGGCCGTGTCGCGGCCGTCGGGGTGACGCGCGCTCAGGTTGCCGTAGCTGAGGCCACCGAGACCGTAGAGCAGCTTCACGTGGCGCAGGTCGCGGGGCGGCAGGATCTCGTCGACGGGGAACGGAGCGGGAAGCAGGTTGAGCGCGTCGAGCCGTTCGCCGGCCCGGCGGATCTGACGCGTTTGCTCGTTCCCGTTCCAGAGCTCGGGCGGCAGATCCGTGCGGAACTCGTTGGTGATCACGAGCCTCGACATCGCGAGCGGCTCGATCCGTGCGAACACCGTCTCGAAGAATTCGTCGTCCTCGACGCCGGCGGACTCCATGGAGTACGTGCCCTGCTCGAGCGTGACGAAGTGCACGCCGCGCCCGTTCGGCCCGTCGCTGACCAGCACGCACAAGTTGGCGAGCGCGCGCACGAGCATGGGGTATCCCGCGCGGAGCACGTCACGCGGCGGCTCCGGGAGCGCCACGATCGCCACGACGAAGGTGGGCGCGGCTTTGCGCCGGTACGGTCGGGGGCTCTCGACATCGACGTGGTGCAGCACCAGGTGTACGTCGGGCCCCGGGGCCGCGTGCTCCGTGTAGCCCGATGCGACCAGCCGCGATCGCAGGCCGGCCGCGAACCACGCGGCCGTCTCGGTCGACGGGTCTCCGTTCCAGGCGAAGGTGCGGTCGTTGACCGGGGCCCCCCTGGTGCCGGGTGACTCCGGCAGGCTGTCGACGGTCATGGTCGCCGCCTCCTTTCCGTCGTTCGTTCAGGCTAGGACGGCGGCGGCACCTCTGCGGTGGCCTCCTCGGGCGGGCCTTGGAGCATCGACGCGTAGGGAATCAAGAGCGGCAGGAGCTCGAAGCCCGGGTCGAGTTGCTGCGCGACGCCCTCGCAAATCGTCACCGTCTTCAACAGGAGCGCGAGCTCGTGGGGGAGCCGGAGGTGATGGCGGCGCACCACGGCGAGCATGTCGCCGAGGATCACGCGGATCTGCAGCTCCTCGAGGGTGAGATGGCGGTAGGTCGCCATGAATTCCGCGAGGTCGTCGCGCAACGCGTTCGCGTCCCCGCCGGGCGGCGCGACGCCGAGTTCCGCCATCGCCCCCGCGAGGCGGTCGGCGTCGGCGACGGCGAGCGCGACGAGCACGGCTCCGAGGGCGCGTCGCGTGGCGTCGTCGACCTGCCCGACCATGCCGTAGTCGACGAGGCCGAGGGTGCCGTCGGCGCGCACGAACACGTTCCCGGGATGCGGGTCGGCGTGGAAGAAGCCCGTCACGAACACCATCTTCAGGTACATCTCGCAAAAGATCCGCGCCACGCGTGTCCGGTCGACGCCATCGGCGGCGAGACCCTCGACATCGGTGATCTTGCGGCCTTGGATCCGTTCGAGCGTCAGCACCTCGGTGGTCGTGTGGTCCCAGTGCACGAGGGGCACGTGCACGGAGTCGTCGGGATCGAGCTCGGCGCGTATGCGGTCCGCGTTCGCACCTTCGCGCTCGTAGTCGAGCTCGCCTCGCAGTGTCGTCTCGAACTCGATCGCGAGTCCGACCGGGTCGTAACGCTGCGCGAGCGGCCAGCGCCGCTGCGCGACGCGAGCCAGCCGGTGCAGCAGCTCGAGGTCCTCGTCGACCTGATCGATGATGTCGGGGCGCCGCACCTTGACCGCGACCTCGGCGCCGTCCGGCAACGTGGCCGCGTGCACCTGACCGATCGACGCCGCGGCCAACGGTTGGGCGTCGAAGCGTGCGTACGCCTCCTCGAGCGGGCGACCGAGCGCCGTGGCCACCGACCGCGCGATCAGCGGGAACGGCACCGGCGGGGCCGCGTCCTGGAGGCGCGCGAGCTCGGCTTCGAACGCAGGTGGGATCAGGTCCGCGCGCGTCGAGAGGATCTGCCCGAGCTTCACGAACGTCGGTCCGAGCTCTTCGAGCGCCCGACGGAGATGCTCCGGGCCGGGCGGCGCCTCGTGTGCATGGCCCCGTACCAGATGCTCGAGGCCGGTGACGTCGACGAGGTAAGCGAGACCATGACGTGTGAGCACCCGCGCGATGTGCGCGGCCCGCTTCGTGCTCTCACGCACTCATGTCACCTGTTCTTCCGACGCGTCAGCCGCGCGTTCCAGCCGCGGTGCGAGCTGCTCCACCCGCAGCGTTGCGTCGTGGATACGGCGCTGCAGCTCCGTGACGAGCGCGGCCGCACGCTCCAGGCGCTCCGCGACCACGTCGACATCGACGTCGTCCGCTTCCAGCTCGGCGACGATGTCGTCGAGCTCCCCGAGCGCGTCCCGGTACGCGAGGTCCTCGGGCGGCGTGGTCACGTTCGTCCCTCCACGACACGGGAGCGGGTCGAACCCGTGAAGAAGTCCGTGATGAGCTCGTCGCCTTCGTGCAGCAGCGACGGATCGCGCACGATGTCGCCGGCGGCGTCGCGCGTCACTGTGAAACCCCGTCGCAGTATCCGCGCCGGGTCGGCGGCGTCGAGCATGGCCCGGCGACGGCCCAGCTCGGAATCCGCGAGGCGAAGCGTGGCGCGGGCACGCGTCTGCACCGCGTCGAGCCGCGACGAGACGGCGTTGCGCTGACGGCCGAGCACGTCACGCACCCGATCCGGCGACAGCCGGGTCCGGCGCGCATCGACGGTGGCATCGGCGTGGGCGATCGTGGTGCGCGCCCCGTGCTCCACGCGCAGGGCCTTCTGTGCAACGCGCGCCCATTCGGCGCGCAACGCGCTGCGCGCGCCGGACACGACGCGATGGTCGCGGGTCGCGACCATCGCGGCTGAACGAGTGAGATGCGTGTGCGCGGCGCGTGTGAGCCGCCGTGCGCGCTCGCGGAGCTCGACGGCCGCTTCGTCGACCTCGTTGACGAGCCCGTGTGCCAGGGCCGTCGGTGTCGAGAAGCATCGGTGCGCGAGCTCGTCGGCCACAGTGCGGTCGCCGGTGTGGCCGATGCCGACCCATACGGGCACTGGCATGGCCGCGATCGAGCGCGCGACCCGTTCGGTGTCGAAGGCGGCGAGGTCGGCTTGACTGCCGCCGCCGCGGATCGCCACGACCACGTCCAGCTCGTCGCCGCGTTCGTGTGCAAGGCGCAGCGCGCGGAACGCGGCCGCGAGGGACGTCGCGGCCTGCGGGCCCTGGACGACAGCGGGCGCCACGCGCACTCGGAAGCCGAACCCGGACGCCGCGAGCACCCCGTGGAAGTCCGCGAACCCCTGCGTGGCCGGCGCACCGACGACACCGACGCGCAGTGGCAGCGGAGAGAGCGGTAGGACGCGGTTGGCGTCCCACAGCCCTTCCTCGCGAAGCGCCGTGCACAGCTCGGCGCGGGCCCAGGCGAGCCGCCCGACCAGCGCGTCGACGTCGACGGTGTCGACGATGAGGTTGATCTGTCCGGAGTCGTTGAGCTCGACACGCCCGCCGACCCGCACCTCGTTGCCCTCGGAAAGTGTGACGCCGGCCCGGTGCAACGTGCGGCGCACACCGGGCCACGTGTTGGACCAGCAGATCGCCCGAAGCGTCGCGTCGCGCCCGCGGCGCCCCTGTCCGGGCTCGCACAAGCTGAAGAAGAGGTGGCCACTGCGCGTATGGTCGTTGAGGTCGCGTACTTCGCCGCGAACCCAGACCCGGCGGTTGAACCGGGGTGCAAGGAGCCGTCGGACCGCCGCATTGAGCTCGGCGACCGAGAGCGTGGGGTCTGGTTCCGTACCGATGTCGAACCCGGGGCGCACGCTGTCAGGTTAGAGGGGCCTGAGGGGAGCCCTTGCCCTCGCAGAATGCCGCCGGGACGCCCGCGGCCTGAGCCTCAGCCCGTGGTGACAGCGGCGATCGGCGCGCCCCACCACGTCGTCGGCGCGCCGAGCACGTCGCGTCGGGGCAGATCGGCCGCCTCGCCGAAGGCGTCGACGGAGACCACGCGGAGGGCGTCGAGATACCGCGGCGCCAAGTCGGTGAACACGGCGCCGGCGGTGTGGGCCCGGAGCGCGTCGTGCGACGCGTAGGCCTCGTAGAGCGTTCCTGTCTTGGCGTGCTCGTCGACGTACCAGTCGTAGACGACGGTGCCCGGTTCCTCGCGGCTCACCGCCACCATGGCGCGAGCCATCTCGCGAAAGCGCGTGACATCGAGGATCTCGAATCGAATGACGAACCTCACCCACTCGCCGTCACGCATGACCCGGACCGTAGCCCCACTCGCATGACCGGGCGAGGGAGGGGTCGGTCGCCGAGCCGATCGGTGACGCGCACCTGTCCGGTGACGGGGTACTAGTCGACGAGAACGTTCGGCCGCGGCAGTCCGGCGGCCTCGCACAACAGGTAGTACGCCTGCAGCGTGCCCGCGCCGTCGGTGACGCTCTCGACGTTGCCGTCGGCGTCGAGGTTCAGGTTGGCGCCCATCATGTGGAACCACACCCTGGTCTCGTCTTCGATGCACTGCAGGGTGTGCACCGAACCCGCGGGCTCGTAGAGGAACGACCCCGCTCGGTTCACGTAGTCGTACTCCTTGTACTTCCAGGCGCCCGACGTCGTGTAACCCCAGACCGGCCCGGTGTGACGGTGGGTCTGGACCTCGAAGCCGGCCTGGAAGATGTTCTCGATGATCCA
>JAMXLJ010000076.1 GCA_024281095.1 Acidimicrobiia bacterium
TCGAGTGCCGGAGTGAGACGGCGACGGCGCTGACGACCGCGGCCTTCGAGAGCAAACAGATGAACTGGGTGGCCCTCGGCGAGTTCGTCGTTGCGGTGCTGTGCAGCCAGATGGACGCCCTGCGGCGCATTCTCGGCACCACCCAGCTCGACATGCGCCAGTTCGCGTGGTCGTTGGTACCCGCGATCGGACTTCTGATCGTGTGGGAGGTCGGAAAGCTGCTCGTCCGCAAGCGAACCGGGTCAGCGGGACGGCGTGTGACGTCATCATGACCGCGGTGACGCCGGTGCGCGGCCGCGGCCGCCGACGACATGCCGCGCAGTCATGGCGGGTGGTGGCCGGACCGGCTCGCCGCAATCGCCCGATCAGGATGACGATGGATCCGCTCGAAAAATGATTCTCTCCTGGCGTGGACGCCGAGGGGTGGTACCTCGATCCGTACGGGCGGCACGAGCAGCGTTGGTTCTCCGCTGGAACACCGACGGCACTCGTGCACGACGACGGCAAGGACGGTCACGACGAGCCGCCGGACCGCCCGCCCGACGGACCGCTGGTCCGGCCGCCCGAGGTCGACAGTGATGTCCCCGAGCACGACCGCGAGGATGCTGCAGACGATCTCTTTGGAACCGTCTACGGCAGCATCTACACGCCCAATCCCAGGGACGAGTAAGCCAGCCGGGCTGGGGCCGCCGCTCGAGCTCGCGAACGCAACCGCGACCTCCTTCGGATGTGAGCGCAATCGCCCACATCGGATGACGTCGGTTGGCGACCGATCGCCAGAAGATGTCGGTGTCGCGCCGCCGCCCGGGTCGACCGACCGCCGCTCTCGATTCGGGCGCGTGCGGCGCGAGCGCCGAAAGAGGAGGGTCCAATGCGGCTGCCCGAACTGAGCGCGGTGGTCATCACGGAGCACGGCGGCCACCGAGCAGTCGTTTCGATCGACAAGAGGGAGATCGAAACGCCGCCTCTCGAGCATCTCCTCTTCTACGCCGGGCTCGGCGTACTCGTCGCAGCGAACCTCGTCGAGTTGCCGATCGCGATCGCCCTGACGGTGGGTCACGCGCTACTCGACCTGACGAAGCGTCCCGGGCTCCAAGCATTGGGCTCTGCGCTGGAGGAAGCCTGACGCCGCGCGTCCAGCCGGTGCTCATCACCCGATTCGGGTAATGCGATAGCCGGGTCTTTCCGCTTGAGTCCGCGGAGTGCGCCCGTACGACTGGGAGCTCGATTGGGACCCGGCGCCGGCGCCCGCACGCACCGAGTCTGACGACGCGAGCTCGACTCTCACTCGGAGACCGCCCGGATTGCTCGTGATGAAGATCCTCGCCGGTGCGGGGTTCGTTGCACTCGGTTTCGCCATCTCCGTCGCGACAGTTGCGGGCCTGGTGGTGCTGATCTTCCTAGCTCGGCGGTAGCGCGCCTCACTCGGCGGTAACGGCGCTGACCGCGGGTTCATCCCGATCGGGTGATGAAGCCGGGAGGCTTCAACCCGACACTTGGGTCCGGTGCGGGTGAAGCCCTCGAGGTGGCCCGCCAGTGGCGAAGGGACCCGCATGACCGATACCACAATCGATGAGCTCGGGCCGGTCGATTACCTCGTCGTCGAGTTCCCAACCGGCGCGAGCCACTTCACCGGCGACATGGCATCCGAGCTCGGCGCGTTGGTCGACGCCGGCACGATCCGCGTGCTCGACGTGCTGATTCTGCAGAAGGCCGCGGACGGCTCTGTGGAAGCGATGGAGGTGAACGACGGCGACGCAGTGGACGAGATTCGCAAGATCGAGACCGAGCTTGCAGAGATCCTGTCCGTGGAAGACGTCGCGAACCTTGCCGTCGCGATGGAGCCCGGCAGCACTGCGGGAGTTCTCATCTGGGAGAACCGTTGGGCGGCTCCATTTGCCTCAGCCGCGCGCCGTTCCGGTGGTCAGCTCGTGGCGAGCGGCCGGATCCCGATCCAAGCCCTCATCGCCTCGCTCGAGGCCGACGAAGCCCGCTCCGGTGGGTGAAGGAGCCTGACATGCCTCTACGACCTGGACGAGCCGGCCGGCGCGGTGTCATCGGCGGACCGGTGGTCCGCACCGCTGCCGTGGCCGGAACTGCCGCGGTGGTTGCCCATGGGGTCGAACGCCGCCACGACCGGCGGTAGGACCGCCGCGACCGTCGCCGCTGACGAACGCCGCGACACGAAGGAGATTCCTATGACGACCACAAGCACGAACCGCGTGGTGTCAGCGACGGACGACGGACTGACGGGCTACGCGGATGAAGAACGCGGCATGGGCTGGCTGTTCTTCGCCGGCACGATCCTCGGATTTGCCGGGATCATGCGCATCATCGACTCGATCTGGGCGTTCAGCTACAAGGGCGCGTTGCCCGAAAGCCTCAAGAACGGCGTACTCGGTTCCAACCTCCACAACTACGCCTGGACATGGCTCATCGTCGGGTGTGTCCTGATCTTGTCGAGCGTGGCCCTCCTCGCACGCTCCCAGTTCGCGCGATGGATCGGCCTGATCGCAGCAATGGTCGGTGGCGTCAGCGCTGTCACCTGGATGCCGTACTACCCCGTGTGGTCACTGACCTACATCGGGCTCGCGGTCGTCGTCTTCTACGCTCTCGCTCGCTACGGCGGCCACCGGGCCACGTAGCGACCGCTTCCACGACACCAGGCCAGTCAGTCGCCGACCGGATTCGAGCGTCGCGCTTTGGTCGCGCGCAGCTCGCGCTCCGCGTCGACAGCGGCTCCCTCTGCAGCAACCGCCCGACGCTCGTCCTGAAGGACCTCGTGCTCAGCCTGCAGGCGCGCCTTCCGGGTCGCACGCTGCTGCTTGGCGAGCTGTTCCTTCGTCAGCGCTTCCGAGTCCCGAACGGACTCCTCGAGTAACTCCGCTGTCTCGTCCACCGCGTCGCGTCGTTGTGCGCCTTCTCGTTGCAGCGACGCCTTCCGGGCCCGTGTCTGGCGGGCGGCACGCTCACGCTTCTGCTCCGCCTGTGCCCGCTGTTCATCGAACTCGGCGTCGGCCTGTTCACGAGTCGCGACCGCAACCGCCTCCAGCTCGGTGGCGCGCTTCAGCTCCGTCACGCGGGCCCGCTCCATGCGGCCTGCTTGCACGAGCTCGTCGTCGCGAAGAACACCACCGGCAAACTCTCGGACGGTCGCGGCGACGCCGTCGAACACGAGCGCCGGCGTCCACGTGCCTGCACGATCGCCCCGCAGCGCTTCGACGGCCGTCAACGGCAGCCGCGTCGCCCACAAGGTCGCCCGCACCGCGGAGCGAGGAACATCCCGGATCACACTCATCGCCATCCTCGTCTCGTCGCCGTCTTGCTCGTTCAAACGTCGGGGGTTGCGTCGTCGATCCGATCGGCGGTCCGCCGCGCACGCTCCGCCTCGGCCTCCAGTGCAGCCGCTTCACGGGCTTTGGCCGCGCGCTCTTGTGCCGCCCGCTGCTCCTCGGCCCGGATTGCTGCGTCGCGCGACTGCTGCTCGCGCTGTAAGGCTGCTTCACGCTCGGCGCGCTCACGTTCGATGCGCGCCTGTTCCGCCCGGCGTTCGCGTTCGATCGCGGCTTCGCGCTCGTCGGCCGCGAGTTCCGCGCCCAATCGCTGTTCTTCGATCGCCACCTCACGCTCGCGAGTCGCGACATCGGCGGCCGCGCGTTCCTGCGCCGCTTGCGCTTCCAGTCGTGCCGCCTCGTCCAGAGCATCGGCCTTCTGCTCGTGCAGATGGCCCTCACGCTCCAGTTGCCGGTTGCCCACGACCGAGCCGGCAACCTGCTTGAACCTGCCCTTCAGGCGCTCGACCATCCCGCCGCCCGTCTCCGCCATCTCTCATCCTCTCCGTCGGGAGGCCCGACCTTGTCGTCGTTGCGAAGCGCCCGTCGCCGCGACCCTTCGCGTCGTCGAGCGGGCAGTTCGCCCGGCGGTGGTCGAAGCCCGGCGCGCGCTGCCGGTCGTCCGCTTCATCGACTTCCGCGCGGTGGTGCGCGTGGCCTTGGCGCCACCTCGGGCCGCACCGGCCGTGCGGCTTGCGCCGCGCCCGGCAGACCGCGCGGCGCGGGCGGCACCAGACCTCGACGGCGACTTGGATGCGCGCTTGGCCGTCGCTCTCGTGTTGTTGGCTGCCGCTTGCGCGGTCCGTGCTGTCGTCGTGGAGGCTCGTCGCGCGGTCGTGGCCGTTCGCTTCGCCGACTTGCGGGCCGTCGTGGTGACACCTTTGGCCCCCGACGCCGCAGCCCGGCCGGTTGCTCTCCCGCCGTTCGCGGCCGCGCCGGTCGTACGGCGTGCCGACGAGGCCGACCTGCGCGCACTCCGGTTGACCCGCTTCACCGTCGTCTTTCCCGTGCGCTTGACTTCACGAGTCGCCTCGATCACCGCCTCGGTGGTCGAAGATGCGCGTGAGCGCACCTCGGCGGCGGTCTTCCGTGCCGTCCGTGAGCCGGTTGGCGACACCCGCGGTCGCTTGCGCCGGAGTACCACTGCTACGAGGTCCGCGACGGCGCTGACGCTTCCTTGGGCAAGCCCGCTCACCGTGTCGCCCACTCGGTCGACCACGCCCGCGGCGGCACCGATGACGGCGTTGCCAGGCGGCGTGTCAGGCGAGCGCGGATGCGGATGGGTGGGTGCCCCGGCCCTCGCTGTGGCCATCGCCTCGCCCAACTCCGCGAGCGCCCGGCGACCGAGCTCGTCGCGGACCTTCGGGAAGAGCTCCGACTCTTCTTCCTTCACATGGTGACGGACGTTCTCGATCAGCACGGTGACCTTGGCATCGAAGCGTTCGTCGTGCGGATCCATGCCGTCGAGCTCGGAGAGCACCCACTTGACGACGTGATGCTCCTCGAGACTCTCGAGAACGACGTCATCGGTGTCGGGCACCGTCGCGCGTGCGACCGGATAGAAGAGCTGCTCCTCGAGAGCGGCATGCTTCGAGAGCTCCTCGATGATTCGATCGACCAGGTCGCGCTTTTGGACATAGGCGCCCGCCCCGGCTTTTTCGAAGCGGCTGAAGAGTTGCTCCACCGTGTGGTGGTCGTCTTTGAGCATTTTGATTGCGTCCATGAGTCTCACCGATACCCACGG
>JAMXLJ010000077.1 GCA_024281095.1 Acidimicrobiia bacterium
CGACGTTCGGGACGGCGTTGGGGCTCGTGCTGGGCGCGTTCCTCGCGTGGGTCTTCTCGGCGACCGCAGGCACCGCGCGGTTCGCGTTCCCGATCACGCAGCTGGCCGTCATCGCGATTCTCGGCGCCCTCGCCGGCGTGCTCGCGGTGATCCGTCCGGCCCGCCGGGCGGCCAGTCTGCCCATCCTCGACGCGATCGCGGCGCCGTGACGCACCTCGTGTGGATCGGGTTCGCGGTACGCACGACAGTTTGCCTAGACACCCTGTCTAGTGAAGGTGACGCGACGAGGATCACACGCGTACGACCGCACACGCGCGGCCACAACGGCAACATTCGAGGTGCGCGGCGACGTCGCGTTTCGCGGTTACGTTCACGACCATGCGCGTGCTCATGGGTGTTGCTGTTGCATTGGTGATCCTGTGGTCGTCGCCGGCTGACGCCGCGACGACGCAGCCACTCGCGAACGGAACGTGGACCGTGCCGGGCGGTGTGACGTGCGCGGCGTTCACCGTTGTCGGCGCGTCCGGTGGAACGAGCGACTCCGGGCCCAACGGCGCCGCCGGTGGCAAGGGCGCGCGCGTCGTTGCGACCGTGCCCGTCAACGGCACGCTCACCATCGTCGTCGGCGACGAAGGCAATGACGGAGACGCGGCAACGGATCCGGGCAAGGGCGGCCAGCACGGCGGGGGCGGCGACGCACCGCAGACGCGGGGCCGCGGGGGCGGCGGCGGTGGCGGCTTCTCCGCCGTTTCCCAGGGCGGGGCGTTCCTCGTCGTCGCGGGCGGCGGCGGAGGCGGCGGCACGACGGGATGGGGCCCGACGCCCGGCGTCGCACCCGGAGGTGCGGGCGGCACCGCGGGAGCAAACAGCGGTGACGGCGGCAAGGGAACCGACATCCGCGACACCCGTGACCTGTTCCAGGAAGGCGGGCACGGCGGTCACTCCGGCAAGCAGGGAGGCGCAGGAGGGACCGGCGGCGTCGGCAGCGACATGAACGGCGCGTCCGGCACCGCAGGCAGCGCGGGCCACGGCGGTGCGGGCGGCATGTCGGGAACCGCCTTCGCCGGGTTCGGCAGTGGAGGCGGTGGCGGCGGCGGGTATCCGCTCGGCGGTGGCGGCGGGGGCGGCGGTGGCGACCAGGGCCAGGCCGCCGGGAGTGGCGGCGGAGGCGCCGGCGGCAGCTTCACGGCGAACAACGCGAGCGCGGTCACGATCACACCCGCGACGACCACCGGCGCGGGCTCGGTCGACGTGACCTACGACGCGGGAACGGACTGCGCGCAAGCGGACGCGGCAACGACGACGTCCGCCACACGCGCACCGGTGGCCGCGGCTGCCGCGCCCGTGACGACCGCGCCGCGCGTCCTGGCCCGCACCGGTTCGGCGTCCGGTCGCGACGCCGCCATCGCAGTGCTCGCGATCGCGTGCGGGATGGTGCTCGCCGCGCTCGCTCGCCGCGCCCGCGCGTAACGAGTGCTCAACCCCGGTCGAGCAGCGTCGGGTCGGCGCGCAGCTCCTCGCGCACCATCGCCTCCCAGAAGCCGATGAACCCCTCGCCGTCGCTGCGAAGCAACACGTCCACCCACCATTGCGGCAGGCGCGGGTGCAATGCACCGCCCGCGGCGCGGATGTGCCACGCGCGCTGACAGCGCTGCTCGAGCGCAACTGCACGTTGGTGCACCGCTCGGGCCGACCCGCCGAGCACGAACACGCCATGACCGGCCAGCAGCGCGAGATCCGCGTCGTCCATCTTCGCCACCGCGCTGCGCGCCGCGTCCATGCTGTCGACTGCGCCTTCGTACTCGTCGACGAGCACCACTCGCCCGCCGCCCAATGAGGAGCTCTGGTCCATCGCGGGCGGCACCTCGCCCATGTCGGCCCACACCGTGCCGTACAGCGGGTGGTTGTGCATCGCCCACGCGACTCCGGGCCGGGCCTCGTGCAGCGCCAGATGCAGCGGGATGCCGAGCGGCGCGGGCCAGTCTCCCTCGACGACTCCGCCCTTCAGGTCGATGCGGATGACCTGATGCGGCCGCAGCTCGTTCCACGTGATCAACCACGGGTTGCACAGCAGCGTCCCATCGCCGAGGTTGCACGTGATGTGCCCGGCCAGGTGGTCGTTGTAGCCCTCGCGCCACAGGCACCGGGCGAGGAGCACGAGCTCCTCACGGGGCGAAAGGTCGGGCAGCAGCTTTTCGGGCGTGGGTTCGAACGGCACGGCACACTCCAGTCGGCACGGCTCGATCACCCCCATGGTGGCACTCGGCCGGGCACCGCCGCGCCGAGCCCGACGGCCCTTCCCGAACGCCGGGGCCAGCGCGTAGGCGTCAGTCGCTGCGCAGACCGGTGACGAACGCGGCGACGCGGTCGGGCTCGGCGCCTGGTCGAGCGCTGTCGATCACGACGCTCGACAGCGTCGCGCCGAACGGGAACGGCGGCTCGTAGTCGTCGGACACCGCGACGCCCCGATCCCGCCCGACGAGGAGACCGCCACCGGCCGTCGACACGCCCGCGAAGAACGGCGGGAACGGCAACTCGTCTTCGGCGACCACCGCGCCGTCGACGGTCAACGACAACGTGCGCGCCTTCGGGCCGGCGTAACGCACGCCCAGCGCGTGCCGCCCGGTACCGATCGGCTCGGCCGCGGCGAGACGGGTGCGCCGGCCGAACACCACGAACGCGATCACGGGCCGGCCGTCGAGCACATAGAACGCCCAGCCACCGTGACGGTCGCCGAGCGCGCAGATCGTTCCCGCAGCAGTGTCGCCGGGCCCGATCTCGACGTCGGCCGTGAGCGTGAACCCGCCGATCATCGCGGGCAGCTGGCTCTCCGCGACCGGACCGCCGCCGGGCGTGTACACCGCCCGGGCCGGGCGCGGGTATTCGCCGGGATGCGCGATGTCGGGCCCGGGCGGTCCTTCGAACAGCGGCAGCACCTGGTTGCGTCCCGCCTCCGACCACCACAGCTCCTCGAGGTGGCGGGCCCGCTCCGGGTACTCGGCCGAGAGGTCACGCGATTCGGAGAAGTCGTGGTCGAGGTCGAACAGCGCCCAGCGATCGTCGTCGAAGTCGCTGCTGCCCTCGATGTGGTCACGCTCTCGGAACAACGGTGACACGTAGTTCGTGGTCGCCTTCCAGCCGTCGTGGTACAGCGCCCGCGACCCGTGCATCTCGAAGTACTGGAGCGTATGGACCTCCGGCGCGCCGGCGTCGGTGAACGTCGACGCGATGCTCGTACCGTCGATCGGCTGTTGCGTGACGCCGTCCACGACGGCCGGCGGTGCGATCCCGACGAGGTCGAGCACCGTCGGGAACAGGTCGACTGCGTGGCAGAACTGCGCGCGGACACCACCCGCGTCGTCGGACGCGATCTCCCGCGGCAGGTGCGCGATCAGCGGTGTGCGGACCCCGCCGAGCCAGGAGTATCGCTTCCAGAGCCGGAACGGCGCGTTCCCGGCCCAGGCCCAGCCCCACGGGTAGTGGTTGAACGTGCGGTGCCCACCGATCTCGTCGATGTGCTCGAGCGCCTCTCCAAGGTCCTGCGGCGTCCCCATCCACGCGCTCGTCTCGTTGAGCGTGCCCGTGATGCCGCCTTCGGAGCTCGCTCCGTTGTCGGACAGCAGCAGCACCAGGGTGTTGTCGAGTAGTCCGCGCTCGCGGAGGAACGAGAGGAACCGTCCGATGTGCGCGTCGGTGTGGGTCACGAACGCGGCGAACACCTCCATGTACCGCGCGTACACGCGCCGTTCGTCGGCCGGGAGCTCGGCCCACGCGGGCACCCACGACGGACGACCTGTGAGCTCGGTGCCCTTCGGCACGACGCCGAGCTCGAGCTGCCGGTGGAACGCCGCGGCACGTTCGGCCTCCCATCCGTCGTCGAAGCGGCCGCGGTAGCGCTCGATCCACTCGGCCGGCACGTGGTGCGGCGCGTGCGCGGCACCGGTGGCGAGATAGCAGAAGAACGGCTTGTCCGGTGCCGCCTGGTGCTGGTCCTGCACCATGCGGATCGCCTCGTCGACGAGATCTTCGGTGAGGTGATAACCCTCCGCGGGCGTGCGCGGCGGGTCGACGGCGGTGTTGTCGCGGACGAGCTCGGGCGCCCACTGGCTCGTCTCCGCTCCGAGGAAGCCATAGAAGCGGTCGAATCCCATGCCGACGGGCCAGCGGTCGGTGGGCCCCGCAGCGGAGTACTCGCCGCCGGCCGCGAGATGCCACTTGCCGACGGCCAGGGCGTTGTACCCCGCGTCGCGCAGCACGCGTGACAACAGCGCGGCGGACTTCGGGATGCGCCCCGTGTAGCCGGGGAATCCCATGGTGGTCTCCTGTGTGAGGCCGACACCCACCGCGTGGTGGTTGCGACCGGTGAGGAGGCACGCTCTCGTCGACGAGCAGATCGACGTGACGTGGAAGCGGTTGTAGCGCAGGCCGCCGGCCGCCAGCGCGTCGATGTTCGGCGTCTCGATCGACGAACCGAAGCACCCGAGCTGGGCAAAACCAACGTCGTCGAGGACGATCATCACCACGTTCGGCGCGCCCGCGGGCGGCCGCGGGTACTCGACGAACGACGGACGCGACTCCGCGATCCGTCGACCGATCACCGGACGTTCCCCCATCGAGCCTCCTCTGCCGGCCGCCTTCCCGAGCCGCTCGGCGAGCTCTCATCATGGTCGCGAAACACGGCGCGTGTGTTCATGGCTTCGCTCGGATCCGCCGTGAGCCGGCACGGCTCGCGTTCCATGATCGGGGTGACGGCCGCCCCACGCGAGTTCATCGACTCCCGCTTAGCATTCCTTCGCGCTGGGTGGGCGCCCGCAAATGGCAAGGAGCGGGAGCGGATGGGCGTGGAGCACATCGATGTCGACGTTGCGGTGGTGGGCGGGGGCTACGCGGGGCTCACTGCGGCCCGACGGTTGCAGCAGGCGGGGAAGACCGTGGTGGTCCTCGAGGCTCGCGACCGCGTCGGCGGCCGTATCTGGACGTCTCGGCTTCCCGATGGCACGCCGGTCGACCGTGGTGGAGCGTGGATCGCGTCTTGCCACGACGCAATTCTGGGGCTCATGCGCGAGGTCGGCGTATCGACATACAAGACGTGGGTCGACGGCGCTCACGTGCTCGTCGACGGCCATCGCAATCGGCGCTACACCGGGTTGATCCCGAAGATCAGCCCGCTCGCGGTGGTCACCATCGCACTTGCGCAGGCGCGGCTCGACCGCATGGCGAAGCGGGTGCCGCTCGACGAGCCGTGGTATGCGAAGCGCGCCGCGGAATGGGACGCCCGCTCCGTCGCGTCGTACCTCGAACATTGCGGAATCAGGACCGGCATCGCGCGCGAGCTGTTCGAGATGGCGGTGCGCGGCCTGTTCACCGGCGACCTCGAGGAGGTTTCGTTCCTGCACCTGCTTTTCCTGGTCCGCGCGCACGGCAGCATCGGCAGGCTGTTCTCCATCGAGGGTGGCGCTCAGGAGAACCTCGTCGACGGCGGCGCCGGTTCGATCGCTCATCGTGTCGCGGCCGAGCTCGGTGACGCACTGCGCCTGAGCGCGCCGGTGCGCGCGGTCGGGCAACGACACGACCGTGTGAGCGTGGAGGCCGGAGGTGTCACGGTGTCGGCCCGACGCGTCGTTGTCACGGTGCCGCCTGCGTTGGTGCTCGAGATCGCCTTCGACCCGCCACTTCGCGACGACCGCATGACGCTCTACCGCAATGCGGTCGCCGGGAGCGAGACCAAGACCTTGCTCGTCTACGACGAGCCGTTCTGGCGCGCGGAGGGCTTCAGCGGTCAGACCTCCGAACCGGGCTCCGCGGCGGAGGTGACCATCGACGCGACGCCGGCGTCCGGCACGCCGGGCGTCTTGGCCTCGTTCACTTTCGGACGAGTGGCGCGGCACTTCGACGCGCTGGACCCGAAGGCCCGGAGGGACGCGGTAGTCGACGCGCTCCGTCGCCGACTCGGCCCGCGAGCCGGCTCCCCGGCCGACGTGGTCGAGACCCCGTGGTGGACCGAGGAATGGACCCGGGGCTGCTCCTTCGCCCACCTGCCGCCGGGCGCCCTCACACGCTCCGGACCACTGCTGCGCGAGCCCTTCGGACTCGTCCACTGGGCCGGCACCGAGACCGCCACCACGTCGCACGGAGCGATCGACGGCGCGGTGCGCTCGGGCGAACGGGCCGCGGCCGAGATCCTCGACCACCTCGAGCAGGCGGTGGTCCCTCGGCAGTGATCCGAGTGAGGGAGGCTGAGCGAACCACCCTCGGTACGAGCAAATGGAGGAACGTGACCGCAGCGAACGCGGGAAGGGGGACCATGGAAACGCTGGATCTGCTCGAATCGCAGCTCGACAAGAACACGGAACTCATCATCAACGTTCCAGGCGAGAAATGGGGCGGCGCGACACCGTGCGCGAAGTTCGACACGCGGGCGCTGACGAATCACATGGCGCTCGCGAACATGTTCTTCGTCTCCGTCGCGTCGGGGGATCCCATGCACGGCTCCGACGGCGACGACATGCCCGACGTGCTCGGTGACGACCCGGTCGCCGTGCACCGCGAGTCCGCGGCCCAGTTGATGAAGGTGCTGCGCGCGCCGGGCACGCTCGAGCGGACATTCGACTTCGGGTTCGCCCAGATGCCGGGCGCGATGGGCGTCGGACTCATGTTGATGGAGACGACCGTCCACGGCTGGGATCTCGCCAAGGCAACCGGCCAGGACACCTCCATCGACCCGGACGTCGCCGGCATGCTGCTGCAAGCGGCCGGCGCGCTGGACGGCATCCGCAGCCCTGACGGCAACCCGTTCGGACCGGCCGTCGACGTGCCCGAATCGGCGCCACCCGGCGACCGGCTGATTGCCTTCGCCGGCCGGGCGCCCTGAACCAGGCCGCCACCGCCGACCTTCAGTCGGGACGATTTTCCGGCTCTACGGCGGAAAATCGTCCCAACTGGCGGGGGTCGCCGGTCGTGTGCGTCGGCGCCGTGTGCGTCGGCGTCGTGTGGGTGTTCCCGCGGTGTCAGCTCGCCGGCATCGCGTCGTTGGCGGCTTGGAGGTTGAACTGCGCGCCGTTGGGGTCCGCGACGGCAGCCAGCCGGCCGTAGGGCGTGTCCTCGGCGTCGCGCACGACGGAACCGCCGAGCTTCTTGATCTTCGCGACCGCGGCGTCGGCGTCGTCGACCCAGAAGAAGACGATCCAGTGGTCCGGCACCTCGGCGGGAAGCATGTTCCTCGCGTCCATGACGCCCGCGAGCTGCTGTCCGCCGAGGGTCAGCACGCTGTACCGGAACTCGGGCGCGTCACTGGCGGTTTCGGTCTGCCAGTGGAACACGTCACGCAGGAACGCAAGGGCCGCGTCGTAGTCGCGCGTGTTGAGCTGGAACCAGCTCGGCGCGCCGTGCTCGGCGAGCACACCGAACCCCTGATGGGTGCCGGGCTGCCAGAGACCGGTTGCCGCGCCGCCCGGCGCGGTGACGACACCCATCGTGCCGAGATCGCCCACGTCCATCGCGGGAACGATGACCTGCGATCCGTGGGCCGCGGCCGCGTCGACCGTCTTGCGCGCGTCGTCGGTCGCGAGATACGTGGACCAGATGTCGCTCGGGCCGTCACCGTGCATCGCCGGCATGCAACCGGCGACGAGCGTGCCGTTCTTCGAGAAGTTGATGTAGCCACCGAACTCCTCGGCCGGCTCGGCCGCGGTCCAGCCGAAGAGCTCCGAGTAGAACTCGATGGCCCGCTCGGTGTCGGAGGCCATCAGATCGATCCAGCAGGGTGCTCCGATCGGCGGGCGGTCTCGTGTGGGCATTGCCGGCTCCTCCCGTGCTCGAACGTGTCTCGAACTCGTCATCGACCCCATGTCATCCGGTACGACCCCACCGGCGAACGAAACTCATCGGCCCCCGCGGGGCAAGATGTCGGGATGGATTCGAGCGAGCTGACGCAGTTCCAGATGCACGGGCAGGACATCCCGTGGCTTCTCGCCCACTGGGCCGAGCACCGGCCCGACCACCCCGCCCTCGTGTGGGACCCGAAGGAGGGCGACGGCCGCGCGTGGACGTACCGCGAGCTGTGGAACGACGTCCGGCGGGTGACGAACGGGCTCGCGGGGCGCGGGATCACGAAAGGCGACAAGGTCCTCGTGCACGCCGACAACTGTCCCGAGCTCGTGCTCACGTGGCTCGCGTGCGCGACGCTCGGTGCGGTCGCGGTGACGACGAACACGAAGTCGGTCGCCGCGGAGCTCGCCTACTTCGTCGACAAGGCGCAATGCGTCGCCGCCGTGACCCAGCCGCAGTACGCGGCGATGGTGGCCGAGGCAACGGGCGGGTTGAAGTGGATCGCAGTCACCGAGGACAACTCGGGTGAGCCCGCACCCGCAGGCGAGCGCGACCACGGGCTCGAGCCCTTCGCGTCGCTCGTCGGCGACGCGGACTGGGGCGGACGGGCGATCGAGCCGATGCTGCCGTTCTGCATCATGTTCACGTCGGGCACGACCAGTAAGCCGAAGGCAGTCGTGCACACCCACGCCAACGCGATCTGGGCCGGCCGCACGGGGCCGCGCAACATCGACCTCGGCCCCGACGACCGTTATCTGATCTACCTCCCGTTCTTCCACGTCAACGCGCAGAGCTGGTCGTTCTTCTCGGTGCTCGGCGTGGGCGCGACCGCCGTGCTGATGCCGAAGTGGTCCACGAGTCGCTTCTGGGACGTCGTCGCCCGAAACGACATCACGCACATCTCGCTGATGCCGTTCACGATCGGCACCCTCGCTGCACCCGATCGCCCGCAGACCGCGTTGCGCGTCGGTGTCTTCGGGTTGATCGTCCCCGAGCTCGAGCAGATGATCGGCATCCGCGTGTACGCCGCATACGGCATGACCGAGACCGTCATCCATGCGATCACCGGCAAGCCCACCGAGCAGCTGCCGTCGCGCTCCATGGGCCATGTCACGCCGGGATACGAGCTCGCGGTGGTCGACAAAGCGACGGGCGAGCTGTGCGGCGAGGGTCAGACCGGCGAGCTGTGGATGCGCGGCACCCGGGGCATCCAGCTGTTCCTCGAGTACTTCGACAACCCGGAGGCGAACGCGGCCGCGTTCGAGGACGACTGGTTCAAGACCGGCGACATGGTGAAGATGGGGCCCGGCGGGAATGTCTTCTACCAGGAGCGTGACAAGGACCTGCTCAAGGTCGGCGGCGAGAACGTCTCCGCGCGCGAGGTCGAGGAGGTCGTCGCCACCGTGCCCGGAGTGGCGCAGGCCGCGGTGGTCGGCAAGAAGCACGACTGGCTCGACCAGGTCGCGGTCGCGTTCGTCATCAAGGCGCCCGGTGCACCCGACGACGCGCAGCTCGAGCAACTGGTCATCGAGACGTGCCGCGGACGGCTCGCCGACTTCAAGGTGCCGCGTGCGGTGTACACCGTCGACGAGTTCCCGCTCGGCACGCTCGACAAGCTGCTCAAGAACAAGCTGCGCGAGATGGCGGACGCGCAACCGCCCGTCCAGTAGCTCAGTTGGGACGATCTTCCGGTCTCAGCGGACGATGTGCACCGGGACGTTGGAGAAGCCGGCGACGTTCGACATGTGCACCCGGCGGAGGCCTGCCTCGTCGATCTCGTAGCGCGGCCACCGCCGCACCATCTCCTCGATGGCGATCCGGCTCTCCATCCGCGCAAGTGCCGCGCCGAGGCAGCTGTGGATCCCGAGGCCGAACCCGAGCGCGTGGCTGGGCGGCCGGTCGATCTCGAACGTGTCGGGCGCGTCGAAGAACCGCTCGTCGCGGGTCGCCGAGCCGGTGATCAGCAACACGGGATATCCCGCCGGCAACGTCACGCCGTCGAAGTCGGAGTCGCGCACCGAGAAGCGGCCCTGGTACTGCGACGGCGGCCACATGCGCAGGATCTCCTCGACGGCCGGCCCGGTCTTCGCCGGATCGTCGATCAGCTTCCGGTACTGCTCGGGATACCGGGCGAAGAGCACGAACGCGTTGCCGACGAGCTTTGTCACCGTCTCGGCCCCGGCGCCGCCGAGCAGGCCGACGAAGCCCGCGATCTCGTCGTCTTCGAGCTTGGTCGTCTGGCCGTCGCCCCGGTCGACCTCGACCTGCGTCAATCGACTGATCATGTCGTCACCCGGATTGCGGCGCTTCTCCTGGACGAGCGCGTAGTAGTACACGCCGGACGCCAACATGGCGTCCATGCCTTCCTGTGTCGGAGCCATGTCGCCCGGCTCACGATGCAGGGTCGCGTCGAGCCAATGACGGATTTGTTGCCGGTCCGCCTCCGGTACACCGAGGATCCGGGAGATGATCTCGACAGGGAACGGCGCCGAGAACTCGGCCACGGCGTCGAAGCTGTCACGCTCCGCGATGGGCTCCAGGAACGAGGAGATCACGTCGCGAACGATCGGTTCGAGCGCCTGCACCGCGCGCGGTGTGAACACCCGGCTCACGAGCGCACGGAGGCGGTCATGCGCGGGCGGGTCCATCATGATGATGCTCTTGAACTGGTTGATGATCTCAGGGTCGGTCGACAGCGTGTTCAGATCGACGCCGTGACTGCTCGAGAACGTCTCCCAGTCCTTGTGCGCGCGCACCACGTCGTCATAACGCGACAACGCCCAGAACCCGTACTTCTCGTTGTGGTACACGGGCGCCTCGTCGCGCAGGCGGCGGTACATCTCGTACGGGTCGTCGAAGTACACGTGCGAGAACGGGTCGAACTCGACCGGCGACTCGCTCGTCGACGTGGATACCGACATGCGCGCGCTCCCTCGTTCGCGTCGAAGTTGACATCGACGTCAGGCACCGTACTCCCTCGCCGGCCAGCGCATCGACGGTCGTCGCGCTGCTACGTCGGCCGTGACGCGCTGAGCATCTCCCGGCGCAGGAGACCCGCTTCCGTGGCCGCGAGCCCGACCGTCTGGTCATGGATGCGCTGTTCGAAGGCGCCGGGCGGGCCGAGACGCGCGAGCTCGGTGGCGTGTCGCTGGCGGTGATGCAACCACGCGCGCAGCGTGTCGACATATGCGTCCGTGACGTCGAGCCGTACGACGTCGGTGAATCCGGCCCTTCTCAGAAGTTCGTCATGCTCTGCCCGCGCAGCTACCGCAGGCGGCCCGCACTCGCGCGCCCGTCGTCGAGCCCGCCGGTCCAGGCCCGGCGCGATCGTGATCGTGGTGAAGGCCATGCGGCCACCCGGCCGGAGCAAGCGCCTCAGTGCTCGCAGCACGGCGAGCTTCGGCCGCACTCAACACAAGACGTCGGTATGGACCACCGCGTCGAACGACTTCTGACGGAACGGCTGACGCGATCCCGCCGCACCAACGGACGCGAATCTTCCGCCGACGTTCTCGACATGCGCGCGGCGCGAGCCCGCGAGAAGCGCCTCGAACGGGACGTCTGTGCCGACGACCGCGCATCCGTACCGCACCGCGTAGTAGAGGCCCGGCCAACCCCGTCCCGTGCCGACGTCGAGCACGCGCACTCCCGGCGCAAGGCACAGGCGCGCCGCGAGTTCGTCGGCCTGCCGCAGTGTGGTGTATCCGTTCGCTCCCCATGCCGCGCCGATGACACGCCGCTCGACTTCTTCGGTTACGTCGCTCGTCGGGACCGCGTACCGCTCCTCGAAGCGCCGACGGGTGTCCCGCTCGTGCCGTGAGGCCATCTGAGGTCGGCGCGTCAGGCCGGTTTGCGGGCGAGGAACGCGCACCCCGCGACTTCGAACGACCGTGCCCGCGCCTCGCCCTGGGCACCCCCGAAGGTGTCAACCGGCTCACCCATGCGCACACCGACGAAGCCGCTCTCCTCGAGCATCCGTCGCCAGCCCTCACGGGGCAGCCCGCCGGCGATTCAGGCGGTCCAGAGGTCGATGTCGCGAAGAGCCTCGGGAGAAACGGGGCGTGCGAGCGCGATGTCCGCGAATTGCAACACGCCACCGGGGCGCAGCGCACGGTGGATCTCGGTGAACACCACCCGCTTGTCCGGGCACAGGTTGATGCAGCCGTTGGAGATGACCACGTCGGCCCAGACGTCATCGACCGGCAACTCCTCCGCGACGCCTCGGCGGAACTCGACGTTCACCAGGTTCAACTGCGTGGCGGCGACCCGCGCCTTGTCCAGCATCTCCGGTGTCATGTCCACACCGACGACACGCCCACGGTCGCCGACCTGCAGCGCGGCGATGAACGAGTCGAACCCCGCGCCCGACCCGACATCGACGACGCGCTCGCCCGCTACAAGACTCCGCAACGAGAACGGGTTCCCGACCCCTGCAAACGACTCGACCGCGGCGTCGGGCAGCGCGGTCACGATCGCCGCGTCGTAGCCCAGCCGTGCCGCGAGCTTCCGGCCGGTGGGAAAGGCGTATCCGGCATCGGGCTCGACCGCCACGTCTCGGTACTTGTCGCGGACCTGCTTGCGCAGGACCTCCGGGTCCAACGTCGAGTCGTCGCCCATGGTTCAGCCCTCGTCTCCCGCCGCGACCGGAAGCCCGGCGCGGCGCCACTCGGGAAATCCGTCCTCGAGGCGGCGGGCGCGAATGCCCCGACGGCGCAACGCTCGCACCGCGTCGTCCGCGTAGACGCAGAACGGTCCTCGGCAATACGCCACCACGTCGACACCGACCGGCAGCTCGCGCAGGCGTCTGCGGACCTCGTCGTAGGGGACCGTCCGCGCGCCGGCGATGTGGCCGGCGCGGTACTCCGCCACGGGCCGCACGTCGAGCACGACCACGTCGCCCCGAAGCAACCGGCGTGCCAGTTCGTCGCGACGGATGGGTTCGACGCCGTCGCGGTCGCCGAGATACGCCGACGCGAGGTGCTCCACGCCGGCGACATGTTCCACCGCGACGTCGCGCAGGGCCGACCACAACTGCGCGACGTGATCACTCGCGAGCGCGTAGTAAATGCGTGTGCCGTCGCGGCGGGTGCGCACCAATCCCGCGCGGGCCAGCGTCCGCAGATGGTGCGACGTGTTCGCGACGGTCTGATCGATCTCGCGGGCGAGCTCCTCCACGGTCCGTTCGCCCTGTGCGAGCACGTCGACGAGCTCGGCGCGACGCCCGCTGCTCAGTGCTGCCGCCACACCCGCGAACGCGGCGTAGAGCGCGTCCTTTGCCGAGCGATCTGCCATCGATCCGGATCGTGACCCGGTTCCCAGCGATTGTCAAGTAGTCGTTTGATTACTTGACAAGCCGCGCACCGGCCCGAGGCTCTCGCGCTCCCGCGACGCTCGGCTCAGGGAGCGGTAAAGGGATGCACGGCACCGACGGCGTCCACCACCGTCCCCGAATGCCCGACGAGTGCGATCCCTCTCGAGATGTCCCAACCCGGCGTGTACGACGACGCGCTCGCCGTCGCGGCGCCGCCGAACGAGTGCACGCCGCCCCATCCGTCCACGATGTAACCCGACGACGTTCCCGAGTTGAGCACCAGACCCCGCGCGATGTCCCAACCGAACCAGTAGGTCGAGACGGGAACCGCAGGCGCCCCACCTATGGAGTGAACGCTCCCCCATCCGTCGAGGGTGTAGCCGCTGACACCGTCGCTTCGCAGCACGAGGTCGCGCGCGATGTCCCAGCCGGGCCAGTAGCCCGCGACTGCGACGTGCGGCGCGCCACCGAACGGGTGCACAGCGCCCCACGCGTCGAGCACGTATCCCGACACTCCGTCGGCGCGCAACGCGATGCCGCGAACGATGTCCCAGCCGGGCCAGTAGCCGGACGTGGCGACGGCCGGCGCGCCACCGAACGGATGTACCGCACCGTAACCGTCGACGACGTATCCGGAAGTGCCGTCGGCGCGCAGCGCCAAGCCGCGTGCGATGTCCCAGCCCGGCCAGTGCGCGGTGACTCCGACCGCGGGCGCGCCGCCGAACGGCAGCAGGGTGCCGTCACCGTCGAGCACGTAGCCCGTCGTTCCGTCGGAGCGCAACGCGACCGCACGGCGACTGTCGGAGCCGGCGAAGAGGCCGTCGCTGAAGTCGTTGTCGATGTTGATCGTCACACCGCCATACGTCTCGTCGTGACCACCCACGTACTGGTGGATCCGCTGATGATCCGCCCAGAGCGTGTCGGGGAGCACGGGATCACCGAAGACCTGCGCGCGGCCGTCCCAGTGGCCGTTCCAGATGCCGTCGGGCTCCGCGAACCCGGTGTGGTTCGCGGCGACGAGGTCCGTCATCAACGAGTTCGCGCTTCCGTACACCGCCGAGAGGAAGCCGAGCGCATGCAGGCGGCGCGTCCACCCGTCGAGGAACGCGAGCACGGCTCCCGTGCAACCGGGTTGCGTGCGGTCGTAGGCCTCCATGTCGAAGTACACCGGGCTCGCCGGCGGGATGCCGAACCCCCGCGCACGCGCGACGGCGTCGTCGGCCGACTGCGAGCCCTGCACACCCGCAGAGCCCGGATCGATCAACGCCATTCCGGGTTGGCCGACACACGGCGCCTGCAATCCGACGTAGATCGGCAGGAGCATCCACCCCTGCGACTGCGTCGCCGCAACCCATGCCGGTGTGAGCGGCCCGTCGGCACACGCGCGGTTGGCGCCGCCGATGTAGATGCCGGCCTGCCGGTACGGAGAGCTCGAGCGCCAGGCGGTCATCGACCCAAAGGTGGGCGCCTGGCACGTGTCGAAGCCGGGACCGGTGCCGATGATCGCGGCGCGACCGGTGGCCGGAAACATCGTCCACGACGTCGCGATGGCAAGCGCGACACACACGAGGAGCTTCACATCGGGGGCTCGCCTGCGCACCTACGGCCCCACGCGAACCGACGCCGCGATCGTGCGCGCGAGCGTCTCGTCGGAACCGAACGTCACGGTCACGACGGCGTGGGCCGCCGGGAACATCTGCACGATTGTGTGGGTCACGCTCGACGGTGCGGGGCTCGTCGTCGCGGTGGTCGGGTCAGCTGGTTCGATCTCGACTGTCTCGGTGCGCCCCGTAACGTGCGCGGGACACGTCGCCGTCGCACCCTGCCGGCCGACGTACACCGCGTGCACGTCGAGACGCACGCAACGGTTCGGGTCGCTGGCGAGGACGTACACGGGCCACGCGAACGGAACTTGGAGATGCAGGCCGAGCGCGCGCACGTCCTGCAGTCCGGGGCTCCCCGCACTCCCGCCGGCGACAACGTGCGACGACCTCGACGACCCGCCGCACGCGACAAGGCCGCACGCGAACAGGAAGGCGAACGCCGCCGCGCGCGGCGCGCGTCGCCGGCGCGACGTATTGGTCCTCGAACGCGTCACAGCACCCGGACCCGGCACCCAGAACTGCCAGCTCACTGGTTCGGCAACCTATAGCGCGCTGCCGAGCCACCGCTAGTAGAGAATCCGTCGCGTCGCGTTCACGTTCTTCTCACAAACGAGCTCGACGCGGTCAGCATGCCGTCTCCCGCGCCCCGGCGGCTTCTGCGTGGATTCGCGTCGCTGAGCGACGAGATTCCACGCATGAACCGTGCGAAACCGACAGGTCCGGCAGCTCGTCGGTCATGCGCGGTGCTCGCCGCGTGCTCGGCCGCCGTCAGTACTCCGAGGCTGCCTCGAGGATGGCGCGCGCTCGGCGCGCCATCGGCTCGTCGACCATCTCACCTTCGAAGGCCAACGCGGCCTCGCCGCGCGCCGCCGCCGCCTCGTACGCCTCGAGGAGCCGCCGGGCCCGATCCAGCTCGTCGGCGGACGGCGTGAAGGTTCGATGCGCGAGCGCGACCTGTCCCGGATGGATGCAGAGCTTGCCCCGGTATCCGAGCGCCCGGCCTTCGCCCGCATCGGTGAGATAGCGGGCCCCGTCGCGGAAGTCGGCGACGATCTGGTCGATCGCATGAACATCGGCCATGCGTGCCGCGAGCGAGACGCGCGACCGCGCGTACAGCACCTCCATGTTCGACGTGGTGCGCACACCGCCCATGTCGGCCACGAAGTCCTCGGCACCGAAGTAGCACCACCGGACCGGGCCCGCGAGCACGTCTTCGACGCGCGCCACTCCGCGGGCGCTCTCGATGCCGGCCATGATCGGAAGGTCGGCAAGGTCCGCCCGCGCGAGCGACTGGACCACGGTCTCGACGTCGTTGGTCGTTTCGAGCTTCGGCACGACGACACCGGTGAGCTCACCGAACAACGTGTCGCGTATGTCGCCCTCGAACCACGGCGTCGAGACCGCGTTGACGCGAACGAACACCGCGGCACCACGACCGCCGGCACGGGCGCGGACGAGCTCACGCGCTGCTGACCGTGCCTCGGCACGAGCGGCCTCCTTCGCCGCCGGGGGCACGGCATCCTCCAAGTCGAGGAACACGGCGTCGGGCTGGGCGCGAGTCACCTTTGCCGCGAGATCGGGACGGTTGCCGGGAACCGTGAGGAGGCTGCGCATGCGGGTCAAGTGCGCAGCTCGTCCAGATCGCGGAAATAGGCGAGCGCGTCCGGGTTGGCCAGCGCCTCGGTATTCCCAACGGACCGGCCGTGGACCACTTCACGTACCGCGAGCTCACTGAGCTTGTTGCTGCGCGTGCGGGGGAGCTCCGGGACGGGAACGATTTTCGCCGGCACGTGACGCGGTGACGCGCCGGTGCGGATGCGTTGCCGGATCCGCGTCTGCAGCTCGGGCGTCAGCGACTGACCTGGCTGCATGACCACGAACATCACGATCCGCGTGTCGTTGTCCCATTGCTGGCCGATGACGAGGGAGTCGGCCACCTCCGGGATCATCTCGACCTGCCGGTAGATCTCCGCGGTGCCGATGCGCACCCCGCCGGGGTTGAGCGTCGCGTCGGAACGTCCGTGGATCACCACGCCGCCATGCTCGGTCCATTCCGCGAAGTCGCCCTGGTGCCACCGGCCCGGGAACCGCTCGAAGTACGTCGCGCGAAAGCGCGTGTCGTCGGCGTCGTTCCACAAGCCCAGCGGGACCGACGGGAACGCGGCCTCGCACACCAGCTCACCCTGCGCTCCCGCGCCGAGCGCCGCACCGTCCTCGCCCACCACGGCGATCGCCATGCCGAGCGACGGCCGTTGGATCTCACCGGCCCACACCGGGCTGGTGGGGTCGCCGCCGACGAGACATCCACACAGATCCGTCCCCCCCGAGATCGAGGCGAGATGCACGTCCGGCTTGATCGCGTCGTACACGTAGGCGAAGCCCTCGGGGACGAGCGGCGAACCAGTCGACGTGATGGTGCGCACGCTGCGCAGGTCGTGGCTGTCGACCGGTCGCACGCCGGCTTTGCGCAGCTCGTCGAGGAACCGCGCGGAGGTGCCGAAGAGCGTGATGCCGAGCTCGTCGGTGAGGTCGAACAACGTCGTGCGGCTCGGGTGCGCGGGCGACCCGTCGTAGGCGACGATGGTGGCGTCGCTCGCGAGCACGGACGCGAGCCAGTTCCACATCATCCACCCGGCGGTGGTGAAGTAGCTCACACGGTCGCCGGAGCGGATGTCACATCCGAGCTGCTGTTCGGCCAAGTGCTTGAGGAGCACGCCTCCGGCGCGGTGCACGATGCACTTCGGCGCCCCGGTCGTGCCCGACGAGAACAACACGTACCACGAGTGGTCGAACGGCAACAACTGGAAGTCCACCGGCGCGGCCACGTACGGCTCGAGCCAGTCGCGCCATGTCGTGGCACCGCGAACGTGCTCGACAGCCGGCGTCGCGTCGACGTACTCGAGCACGACGGCGGTCTTCACCGACGGCAGCCGCTCGCAGATCTGTTCCAGCCGGTCGAGGCAGTCGAACCGCTTGCCGCCGTAGAGGTACGCGTCGACCGCGACGAGCACGGTCGGCTCGATCTGACCGAAGCGATCCACCACACCGTCGACGCCGAAATCGGGCGAGGTCGACGAGAACACCGCACCGACGCTCGCAGCCGCGAGCATGAGGGCATACGTCTCGGGCGCGTTCGGCAACCAGGCCGCGACGCGGTCGTTCGGGCCGACCCCCGCGGCGCGAAGGGCCTGTTGCAGGCGCGACACGAGCGCGTGCAGCTCCGCCCGTGTCAGTGCGCGGCGGACGCCGTCTTCTCGCGCGTGGATCACCGCCGGGTCGTCGCTCGGCTCGCGCAGCAACGCCTGCGCGACGTTCAGCCGCGCGTCCGGAAAGAACCGCGTCTTCCAGAACGGCTCCGCCGGCTCGACGACACGGTCGCTCCCACGCGTGCCCGGCACGGAGCAGAACTCCCACACCGCGGCCCAGAACTCGGCCGGCTCGTGCACCGACCAGTCGTGCAGAGCGGGATAGGAGTCGAGCACGCGTCCGCGGCGCGCGCCGGCGAAGCGGCCGAACGCCGCGAGCCGCGTGCCGTCCACACGCTCCGGTGACGGGGCCCACAGTGGTTGGTCCACGGTCACGGCTCCGCGGGCCGGCGCTGCATGAGCGCGTTGCGACGGGCCCGGCACACCAGCGTGTCGTGCTGATTGAACGCCCGGTGCTCGAAGGTCACGATGCCCGCGTCGGGACGCGACGACGACGGTCGCGCCGCCACGACTTCCGACTCCGCAAAGAGCGTGTCGCCGCAGAACACGGGGGCCGGGAACGTGACCTCCTCGAAGCCGAGATTCGCGATCGTGGTGCCGTGCGTGCTCTCGAGCACCGACATGCCGACGAGCAGGGCGAGGGTGAACATGCTGTTCACGAGCGGACGGCCGAACTCGGTCGCCTCGGCGTACTCGTGGTCGAGGTGGAGTCGGGCCGGGTTGAGAGTCAGGGTCGTCATCAGCACGTTGTCGGTCTCGGTCACCGTCCGGGTCAGGGCGTGCGGAATGACGTCGCCCACCCGGAGCTCTTCGAACCACCGGCCGTGATGGGGAACGGATCGGCGCACGTCGGGCTCCTCGGACTCGGGCGAACGCCGTCGGCAGCGCCGCCGGGGCACCAAGCATGGCAGGCGCGGGTTTGGGGATCAGCGACCTCGCCAGACCGGCTGTCGCTTCTCGATGTACGCGACCGCGCCTTCCCGCGCGTCCTCGCTCGCGAACACCGACGCCTGCACCTCTTCTTGCCGGCGCCACACCTCGTCCGCAGGGAGGTACGCGGCCCACCGTACGAGCTGCTTCGTCACCTGGACCGCCAGGGGGCCGTTCGCGCCGACGCGCTCGGCGAGCGCGATTGCCTCGTCCAGTACCCGTTCGGCGGGCACAACCACGTTGACGAGGTTGAGCGCGAGCGCGCGTGACGCGTCGAACGTGTCGCCGGTGAGCGTCAGCTCGAGTGCGACGGCGAGGGGAATCCGGCGGCCGAGGAACACTCCACCGCCGGCGGGGAACAGCGCCCGCTTCACCTCCGGGAGACCGAACTTGGCGTCGGAGGACGCGACCACCATGTCGCACGCGAGCAGCAGCTCGAAACCACCCGCGACCGCGCTGGCGTTCGCCGCGCCGATCAGCGGCTTCCTGATGCCGCCCTTGATGAAGCGCATGTACGCGTCGGCGGCGTCGCCGTCCGCAGCGGCACCGGAGCCGCCGGCACTCGCGAACTCCCGGAGGTCCATCCCGGCACAGAAGGCGCGATCGCCGGTGCCGGTGAGCACGATCGCCCGCACCTCGGGATCGGCGTCGGCCTCCTCCATGCCGCGACCAATCCCACTGATCACCGCGGCGTTGAGCGCGTTGCGCGCCTCCGGCCGGTTGATGCGGAAGATCTCGACGGCACCGCGCCGTTCCCGCTCGAGGTCCATCGTTCCTCCTGAAGTCGCCCTCTCAGGTGTGTGTCACGGAGCAGCGCGGGTCGAGATGCCGATCTCACGAAGCCAGCCCGGCTGACGGCGACGCCGCCACGTCAGACACGCGTGTCGAGCCATGCGACGATGTCCGCCGTCACCTCGTCGCGGTTCAGCTCGTTGAGCACTTCGTGGCGCGCATCCGGGTAGTAGCGCGCGTCGACGTCGAGGCCGCGGGCGCGCAGGCGCGACTCCAGCTCGCGGACGGCAGCCGCTTCGTTCGACGCGATGTCGCGCTCGCCGGTGACGAGCAGCACCGGAAGTTCGCGCGGAATGCCGGCGATCGCCGCCGGCTGCATCTCGTCGACCGCGAGCTGCATCATCGCCGCGATGAACGCGTAGGTGGGCGGCACGTCGTCGCCGCACAACGGGTCCGCGATGTAGGCGTCGACCTCGGCTGCGTCACGGCTGAGCCAGTCGTACTTCGTGCGTATAGGTTCGAACGGTTGCTCGAATGCGAGCGCGTCGAGCGGCTCGTCACCCATCCCGGCATCGACCGCGCTCTGAACCCCGGTCGCGAGCTCGGCGAGCACATCGTTCACTCCGGGTGAGCCCGACAGCACGAGCGCGGCGAGGCCCGCGCCGTGCCGCTCGGCGTACGCCTGTGCGACCAGCGCGCCCATCGAGTGCCCGAACAGGACGACGGGCTCGGTCGCGACCTCTGAAGTCGCGATCTCGCGAAGGTGGTGGAGGTTCTCGACGATGGCATCCATCCCACCCGTGCCGGCCCGCCCGACCCCTGTGGACTTGGCCGTCCGGCCGTGCCCGCGGTGGTCGGGCGCGTACACGGCGTACTGCCGGCCGAGGAGCGCGTCCGCGAACCGGCCGTAGCGCCCGGAGTGTTCCGATAGCCCGTGCGCGACCAGGACGGTGGCGCGCGGCGTGCCCGCGGGGAGCCAGCGCCGGTAGAAGACCTCGATCCCGTCAGGGTCGCGGAACGTCAGCTCGTCCATGGTTCGCTCACTTCTCTCGTGGGACGGATCATCTGGAAGTCTGGTACCGCTCACGCAGCACGCGCTTGAGCAGCTTGCCGGTCGGTAGCCGGGGAAGCTCGTCGACGAAGTCGACCGAACGGGGGCACTTGAATCCGGCGAGCTGTTCACGACAGCACGCGATGAGCTCGGCGGCGAGCTCGTCGGACGCCCGCGACTGCTCGCCGAGTTGCACGACCGCCTTCACCGACTCCCCCATTTCCGCGTCGGGCACGCCGATCACCGCGACGTCGGCGACAGCGGGATGCAGCACGAGGACGTTCTCGATCTCCTGCGGGTAGATGTTGACGCCTCCCGAGATGATCATGTGCGAGACGCGGTCGGTGAGATAGAGGAAGCCGTCCGCGTCGACGTATCCGACGTCGCCGAGCGTGCTCCAGCCCTTGTCGTTGAACGCCTCCGCGGTCTTTTTCGGGTCGTTGTGGTACTCGAACACCGCCGGGCCCTCGAACCAGATCTGACCGACCTCACCGGCCGGAAGTTCCGCACCGTCGTCGGCGACGATGTGCATGATGCCGATCATGGGGCGGCCGACCGAACCCGGATGCGCGAGCCACTCGTCGGGGCCGATGGCGCAGAAACCGGCGCCTTCGCTGCCGGAGTAGTACTCGTAGACCTTCGGGCCCAGCCATTCGATCATCCGCTGCTTGATCTCGACCGGGCACGGCGCGGCGGCATGCACGACGGTTCGCAGGCTCGAAAGGTCGTAGGCCGCGCGGACGGTGTCCGGAAGCTTCAGCATCCGGATGAGATGGGTGGGCACGAACTGGGCGTGCGTGACGCGTTCGCGCTCGATCAACGCGAGCGCCTGCTCGGCGTCGAAGCGCTCCATCACCACGACAGTGGCGCCGAGTCGCTGCATGGCGATCGACCAGCCGATCGGGGCGGCATGGTAGAGGGGCGCCGGACAGAGATACACGGCGGTGTCGTCCACACCGTAGAGATGCGTCAACATCGGCTCGAGCATGCTGCCCGAACCCAACGGCAGGCCCCGCAGCGGCGGCTTGATGCCTTTCGGCCGCCCCGTCGTGCCGGACGAGTAGAACATGTACGTGCCCTCCGACTCGTCCGGAATCGGGTTCGGTGACGCCTTCGCGACAACGCCGTCGTAGTCCTCGAACCCGACGACGCCGCCACCGATCGCGATTCGGGTGCCGACGCTTCCGAGGTACGACTCGAGCTTGCCGGCAAGGTCCGCGAACGCCCGCGACGTCACGAGCGCGTCGGCCTCGCAATCTTCGACGATGAACCCGGCTTCGTCGGCGCCGAGATGCCAGTTGATCGGCGTGACGTACAGCCCGGCCCGCAGGCCCGCCCACACGACTTCGAAGTAGTGCGCGCGGTTCTCGAGCAGCACGGCGAGATGGGCTCCGCTCCGCAAGCCGCGCGCTCGCAACACGTGCGCGAGGCGGTTCGACCGCTCCTCGAGCGCGCCGAAGGTGACGACATCGCCACTCTCGCCCATGACGACGGCTCGCGCGTCCGGCCGCTCGCGGGCGTGGACACCTGGGTGCATTCGAAGCTCCTCGAGGGGGCTTTCGTCGGGCAGGCGAGCAGCACTCTAGAACGGCGTTCCGGAAGGTGAACGGGTCGTATTCGGCCTCTCGGGTCTTCGTGACGACGCGAGATCCGGCGGAGCACGACCCACGCGGCCGCCCCGGCGTGCTGTCCGGCACGTGAACCGGGAGCGCTCCTGTTGGCCGATGCGCCATGATGCACTGCATCCCTCAGCCGGCTCGGGGCTCCTCGCCGCAGGTGGAACGAGCGCCCGTCCCGATGGACGGTTGTCGGCGGACGGAAGGAGTTCACGGTGCGAACGGTGGTAGTCGGAGCGTCGAGCGGCCTCGGGCGCTGCATCGGAGTCGGGCTCGCCCAACGGGGCGCGCACGTGGCGCTGCTCGCCCGACGGCGTGAGCGCCTCGACGATGCCGCGAAAGAGGCAGGGCCGGGAACGGTGGCCATCGCGTGTGACGCCACCGACGAGGAGTCGTGTCGATCGGCGATCACGGACGCGGTCGCGGCGCTCGGCGGCATCGACGCGCTCGTATACGCGCCGGGGATCGGCCCGCTCGCGCGCCTCGTCGACACCGATGCGCCCACGTGGCGGAGCGTGTTCGAGACCAACGTCATGGGCGCGGCGCTCGTCACGCGCGCCGCGCTCCATCACCTGACCGAATCGCACGGCACCGCGGTGTACCTGTCCTCCGTCAGCGCGTCGATGACGCCGCCCTGGCCGGGGTTGGGCGCGTACGCAGTCACCAAGGCCGCACTCGACAAGCTCGTGGAGGCGTGGCGAGCGGAGCACCCCGACGTTGCGTTCAGCCGTCTCGTCGTCGGCGACTGCGGCGGTGGCGAGGGGGACTCGATGACGGAGTTCGCCAACGCGTGGGACACCGAACTGGCCGCCGAGGTCATGCCCGAGTGGATGGCGCGCAAGTACCTCAGCGGCTCGCTCATCGACGTCGACCACCTCGTCAACATGGTGGACGCGGTCCTACGCGGGGGCGCGAGCATGTCGGTGCCGTCGATCACAGTCGCCCCGCGGCCCCCGGCGAAGTGATGACCGATCTGGGCACCTCGAACCTGCGCTTGACCCGAGACGGTCCTGTCGCGTGGTGCGTCATCGACCGGCCGTCGGCGAGGAACGCGTTGACTCCCGCGATGTACTACGGCATCAAGCGCGCGGTGCAACTCGTCAACAACGACCCCGAGCTCGCCGCGCTCATCATCACCGGGACCGGCGACGTCTTCGCTCCCGGCGGCGATCTGGGCGGGCGCCTCGAGCCGGGCGAGACCCTCCCGGCCGTGGGCGAGGACGTCTTGCCCTTCCTCGCGATCCGCGACAGTCGAGCGCCGGTCATCGCGGCGGTCAACGGAATCTGCCAGGCCGGCGGCCTTCTCATCGCGATGATGGCCGACATCGCGGTCGTGAGCGACCGGGCGACGTTCCGGGTGCCCGAGCTCCTGCGCGGCGTCCCCGACGGGATGTACGGCGCGACGCTGCCCGCCCACGTCGGGATCGCCGTCGCGCGCGATCTGTTGCTGTCGGCCCGCACGTTCGACGCGGCCGAGGCGCAGCGTCTCGGCGTCATCTCGCGCGTCGTCCCGCACGACGATTTGCATGCGGCCGCGGTCGAGGCTGCGCACCAGGTGCTGCGCACCGCGCCCGAGGCGCGCGCGCACGTCAAGCGGATGCTCAACGAGCGCTACGGATACATCGATTTCCAGACGATGTACGTCACGCTCGCACGCGACAGCGAGATGCGGGAAGGCATGCGGGCCTTCATGGAGAAGCGCCCACCGAGCTGGGTCCCGCCGGGCGTCACGTTCGAGGTGAAGCGCTGAACGCACACCGGGGCAAGTCGTTCGCGGAGCTGCACGACCTGAGCGGCAAGGTTGCCGTCGTCACCGGCGGCTCGCGCGGGATCGGGCGGGCCATCGTGCAGACCCTGGCCGAGGCGGGTGCCGACGTCGTGATCGCGTCGCGCAAGCTCGACGCGTGCGAAGCCGCGGCCGACGAGGTCCGCGCCTCGACCGGGCGAACAGCCGTCGCCATCGCCTGTCACGTCGGCCGGTGGGCCGATTGCGACCGCCTGATCGCCGAATCGCTCGCGCAACTCGGCCGCATCGACGTGTTCGTCAACAACGCGGGAATGTCGCCGCTGTACGAGCGCCTCGATGCCGTGTCCGAGGAGCTCTACGACAAGACGCTCGCGGTCAATCTCAAGGGGCCGTTCCGGCTCGGAGTGCTCGCCGCGACGCACATGGCCGCGCGCGACGGCGGCTCCATCATCAACATCGGAACCGCGGGCTCGCTCGTCGCCAGCGTGAACGAGCTGCCCTACGCGTGCGCGAAGGCAGGCCTCAACGCGCTGACCGTGGGGCTCGCCGAGGCGTACGCGCCGAAGGTTCGCGTCAACGCGATCCTGCCCGGCCCGTTCCGCACCGACATCACGAAGGCATGGGCGCCGGAGACCCTCGACGGCTCGTTCGTACCGCTGGGGAGGCTCGGTGAGCCCGGCGAGGTGGCGCCGCTCGCCCTCCACCTCGCGAGCGCGGCGTCGAGCTACACGACGGGCGCGATCATCCGCGTCGACGGCGGCATCACCCGCAAGGTTTGACCGCCCCACCACATCCTTCTGGCGTCAGTTGAGCGCGGCTCAGGCGATCTCGAGGACCACCTTCCCGATGGCGCGACCGTCGGCGACATAGCGCAGCGCGGCCGCGGCTTCGTCGAGCTTGAACGTCGCGCCGATGTGCGGCGTGGCACGACCGGTTGCCAGCAGTTCGAGGAGCTCCGCGTCGTCGCGCACCATGTCGTCGAACGCATGCACCCCGAAGGACCGGAACTCGAAGCCGAGGATCTGCACGCCCTTCAGCAACACGAGGTTGAGCGGAATCTTGGGGATGGCACCGGACGCGTACCCCACGGTCACGAAGCGCCCGCCCCACCGCAACGAGCGTAGGGCCGGCTCGGCGAGATCGCCCCCGACGGGGTCGACGACGACGTCGCCGCCGTTCGGGAGTGCTTCGCGCAGCGCGGGACGCAACTCGGCGGCGCGGTAGTCGATGAGACGGGTGGCGCCGCACGCACGCGCGGCCGCGAGCTTTTCGGGCGTGGACGCGACCGCGGTGACGGTGGCGCCGAGCACCGCGCCGAGCTGCACCGTGGCCAGCCCGACGCCGCCGCCGGCGCCGAGCACGACGAGCTCCTCCCCCGGTTGCACGCGCGCCACCGAGCGCAGCACGTGGTACGCCGTCCGATGGGCGACGCCGAACGCCGCCGCGTGCACGTCGTCCACACCGTCGGGAACGCGCGTCACCGTGCCCGCGGGCAGCACCGCCTCTTGCGCGAACGCACCCACCATCCCGGTCGCGAGGACGCGGTCGCCCACCACGACGTCGCCGATTCCGCCGGCCACCTCGACCACTTCACCCGCGAGCTCGCTCCCCGGAACGAACGGCGGCGGCACGCTGAGCTGGTACTTGTCGGCGACGATCAGGACGTCGGGAAAGTTGACCGACGCCGCATGCACCTTGATGCGGACGTGCGAGGCCGGCAGCGGGGGCGCCGGGATCTCCTCGACGCGCACCACCTCCGGTGGACCGTATTCAGGGCACACCGCCGCACGCACGGGTCAGGTCACCGGCCGTAGTCGGTCGTCTCGGCCAGCTCGGCAGCGCCCTTCATGAGGTCCACGACGATCGGCCCGAACGCGTTCAGCTTCTCGTCGTCGCCCGCGCGTGCGTACCCACGCTCGAGCACGATGGCAAGCTTCCATTTCGCGAGGATCACGTAGTAGTCGATGTCGTCGACCTGCCGGCCGGAGACGTTCGCGTAGTGCTCGAGCACCTGGTCCCGGCTCGGCATCCCGCGCATGTCGACGTAACCGGAGTTCGACGCGTCGGGCGCCATCGTGTCGTCGGGCCAGCCCTGCACCATCCAGCCGAGGTCGAGCTTCGGATCGCCCACCGTGCCCATCTCCCAGTCGACGATCGCGGCGAGCTTCGCCGGCGCGCCGTGCTCGTACATCACGTTCGCGAACTGGTAGTCGCCGTGCATCACGCCGGGGATGTAGTCGAGCGGCTCGTGTGACCGCAGCCATGCCGACGCGACGTCGATCCCCTCGAGCTCGCGGAACTTGTAGCGGTCGAAGAACGACGTCCACCGGTCGACCTGCCGCTCGTGAAAGTTCTCGGGCCGGCCGAGGCCCTCGAGGCCGCGCGCCTTCCAGTCGACCTTCGACAGCAGGGCGATTCCTTCGGCAAGTTGGTAGCCGAGCCCGGCGCGTGCCTCGAGGTCGCTGTCGAACGGCTCCGGCCACGTGTCGCGGCCCATGGGCGACCACCCGTCGACGAAGCCCATGAGGTAGAAGGTGCGGCCGAGCACGGACGGGTCGTCGCAGACGGCGACGGCCGCGGTGTGCGGCGCGTCCGTGCCGTCGAGGGCCCTGACGATGCGCCACTCACGCAGGATGCCTTCGTCGCGGTCGGGTGGCGCGAACGACGGCGGGATCCGGATCACGCAGCGTTCGTCACCCCGACGGATCTCGTAGAGCTCGTTCTGCGAACCGCCGGACAGGAAGCTGTGCTCGATCGGCTCACCCTTGCCGGGGAGACCCTCGTCGTCCATCCATGCGGCGAGCCGCTCGAAGTCGATCACAGGTTCCCCACTTCGAGCTCGAGAAGATCCGCGAACTTCGCCTTCGCCGCGTCGATCTTCCCCGGGATCCACGCCGTCGGCCACATGGCGTCGGTGCCTCGGTAGTCACGCAGGACCTGACGCGCCACTGTGACCTTGTGCACCTCGGTGGGCCCGTCGGCCAGCCCCATGACCGCGGCGCCGTGGATCATCCCGAAGAGCGGCATCTCGTTCGTCGTGCCGAGCGCACCGTGCACCTGCATCGCGCGCCAGGCGATGTCGTGCAGCACCGTGGGCATGACGACCTTGGCGGTCGCGATGTCCTTGCGGACGCGCTTGTAGTCGTTGTACTTGTCGATCTCCCACGCGGTGTAGAGCACGAACAGCCGGAACTGCACGAGCTGCGCGTAGGAATCGGCGATGTAACCCTGCACGAACTGCTTGTCGGCGAGCAGGCTCCCCTGCGTCTCGCGGCTGAGCGCGCGCTCGCACATCATGTCGATGGCCTTCTGCGCCATGCCGATCGTACGCATGGCGTGGTGGATGCGACCGCCGCCGAGACGGGTCTGGGCGATCACGAAGGCCTGACCCTCACCGCCGAGCAACGCGTCCTCAGGGACGCGCACGTCCTCGTAGTGGATCAACGCGTGAGAGCCCTCGTTGAGTCGTTCCCCGGAGAGGCCGACGTTGCGCACGATGTTGACGCCCGGCGTGTCGGTCGGCACCAGGAACATCGACATGCCCTTGTACGGACTGACGTCGGGATTCGTCACGACCATGACGATGAGGAACGACGCGGTCTTGGCGTTGGACGAGAAGTACTTCCAACCGTTGATGACCCACTCGTCGCCGTCCTTGAACGCCCGCGTCTTGAACATCGTCGGGTCGGCGCCGGCGTGGGGCTCGGTCATGGAGTAGCTCGAGAACATCTCGCCGTCGAGCAGCGGCTGCAGGTACTTCGCCTTCTGTTCGGGCGTGCCGTAGTGAGCGATGATCTCGGCGTTGCCCGTGTCGGGCGCCTGGGTGCCGAACACGTTGGACGCCCACTGCGAGCGTCCGAGGATCTCGTTGAGGAGCGCGAGCTTCAACTGGCCGAAGCCCTGACCACCGAGCTCGGGGCCGAGGTGCGTGGCCCACAATCCCTGCCGGCGCACCTCGTCCTTCAGCGGATCGATGATCTTGCGGGCGCTGTCGTCGAGCGGGGTGAACTGCATGTGCGGGAACACGTAGTCGAGGGGCTCGACCTCTTCACGCACGAACTCGTCGGCCCAGTCGAGCTTCTTCTGGTACTCGGGGTCGGTCTCGAAATCCCACGCCATCGCGTCCCCTTCCGGTCCGGGCCAGAATACAATTCTGAGATGCCAGAACGCAATTCCTTGCGCTTGCAGGCACCCCGAAGTGTCTCAGCTCAGCCTGAAACCGTCGACCGAGGGCCTGGCCGTCGGGCGCGATCGTGACGGGTGCCAACCGAGCGAGCTGTCAACGCTTTCGCGGCCGGGGTGTCGCCGCGTCGATGCAGAACTCCGTGATGCGTTCGACCTCGGCTCGCGTCGGTTGCTTGCCGGCCCACAGGTAGTCGGACACCTTCCCGAGAACGGCCTTGGCGACGAGCGACGCGCGCAACTCGGCGTCTGCGCTGCCGAGCGCGGTGAACGGATCGTGGAGCAGTGCCGCGAGCGGTCGGCTCGGATCATGGCCGCCGGCGTCGACACCGTTGCCGGCGCTGCTGCCGTTCCACAACACCGCGACAGTTGTCGCCGCGATCTTCTCCTTCGACTGCGAGAGCACACCCTCGACCCAGCGCCGCACCTTCTCGCCGGGCGTTGCTTCCTTTGCCATCTGGTGCGCGACGTAGCTCGCGAGGCGATCCGCGCCGTCCTCCACCAACGCGGTCACGAGTGCGTCCTTCGACGGGAAATGGCGGTAGAACGCGTCGTTCGACAGCCCGGCGACGGCGACGATGTCGGCGACACGGGCGCGCGACGTCGTGCCGAGATCTCCGATCACCTCCAGCGCAGCATCGAGCAGCCGCCGAACCTCACTCGTGTAGTCGATCCCGCGCTTCGCCATCGTCTCCGCGGCAATACGTGCGGCCACGTCGTTACCGTCACGAACCTCGTTCTCCGCCATCAGAACGCCATTCTCGCGCACTCGCGTCGCCACGGCCGACGTAGTTGTCACAACGGCCCTTCATACTTGGGGTGTGATCGGGGTGGCGGAGGCTCGTGAACTTGCAGCGGTGGCGACACGGTTCGTCGACGCGCTCGAACCCGACGCGATTGCACATCGGGATGTCGTCCCGATGCTCGACGAGGTCATGGTCGCAGAACGTGCGATGAATGCAGCCGTGACCCTGCTGGCGCGACGGCTCGACGAGACCGGCGCTTGGGAACGTACGGGGCATCGCTCCGCGGCGGAGTTCCTGGCGAAGCGGTCGGGGACTTCGGTCGCCGCGGCGCGCACCCAGCTCGAGACGGCCCGCAAGGTCGACGACCTACCCGCAATCGAGCAGCGGCTGCGCAGTGGCGCGTTGTCGGGCGCGCAAGCCGCGCTGGTGGCCGAAGGTGCGAGCGTGAACCCCGACGCGACCCAACGGCTGTTGGAACAGGCCGAACAAGGGTCGCTCAAGGAACTACGCGACGAAGTGCTGCGGATCCGGGCCGCCGCGGACCCCGATCCCGACGCCACCGAGCGGCGGATCCATTCGCGGCGCGGGTATCGCAGCTGGCGCGACCCCGAAGGCGGCTGGCACGCGGCCCTGTACGGCACCGCGCTCGCGGGTGCCCGCTTCGAAGCACGGTTGAAGCCCGTCATCGACGAGGAGTTCGCCAAAGCCCGCGCCGACGGCCGCCACGAACCCCGCGACGCCTACGCCTTCGACGCGGTCATGGCCCTCGCCGACCAACCCGGAGCCGACGACGCCAAGCACTCACGCTCGCGGTTCACGACCATCGTGCGCGTCGAGTTCGACGCGTTACGCCGCGG
>JAMXLJ010000078.1 GCA_024281095.1 Acidimicrobiia bacterium
CGGCTGAACGGTGCGCTTCGCGAGGTCGACATGGTGGCCCGGCTCGGCGGCGACGAGTTCGCCGTCTTCGCATGGGTCGGAGGCGAGAGCGACGCCGCGCACGTTGCGCGAGTCATCGGTGTGAGTCTCGACGAACCGTTCGAGCTCGACGAGGTCTCGGTGCAGATGCAGGCCAGCATCGGTGTGGCCCTCTACCCGCAGCACGGTACCGACGCCGACACGCTGATCCAGCGCGCCGACGTCGCCATGTATCTCGCGAAGGGCAATCAAACCGGCTACCAGGTGTACAGCGCGGAACGCGATCACAACACGACGCGGCGCCTTGCGCTGGCCAGTGAGCTGAAGCACGCGATCGACGGCGGCGAGCTCGTGCTCCACTTCCAACCCGTCGCGCAGGTCCCGTCGGGTGACGTGAAAATGGTCGAGGGGCTCGTCCGCTGGCAGCATCCCGACCTCGGGCTCATCGCTCCCGACGAGTTCATTCCGCTCGCCGAGACGACGGGCCTGATCGAGCCGCTCACGCTACGCGTGCTCGAGGAAGGTCTGCGCCAGGCGGCTGAATGGCGCACCGCCGGGCGCGAGCTCGACGTCGCGATCAACATCTCGGTGCGCAACCTCTACGAACCCGAGTTCGCGCGTCACGTCGCGGCCCGCCTGGAGCACTGGCAGCTTCCCCCTTCGTCGTTGCACCTCGAGATCACCGAGAGCATGTTGATGGCCGACCCGGTGCGCGCGGAGCCGGTGCTCGCGCAACTGCACGTCCTCGGTGTCGTGCTCGTGCTCGACGACTTCGGTACGGGGTACTCGTCACTCGCTCGTCTGAAGCGTCTTCCCGTCAGCAAGATCAAGATCGACAAGTCCTTCGTGATGGGCATGTGCACCGACGAGAACGACGCCGCGATCGTGCGCTCCACGATCGAGCTCGCGCGCAGCCTCGGCCTGGCCGCGGTCGCGGAGGGTGTCGAGTCGGAACGGGCCTGGCTGATGCTGGCCGAGTTCGGGTGCCACGCGGCGCAGGGTTATTACCTGAGCCGCCCGGTGCCCGCAGCCAAGCTCGACCTCTGGCTCACGCAGCGTGGAGTTTCGGCGGCCGTCGAGCGCGAGCCGTTGCCCGCATCACGGGCGTAATCCGCCGGGAGAACGGGGAGCGCGCGGCCGGGTGCGCTGCGCTGACTAAATTGTGCCCCCGTGCCGTCGCTGGACCTTGATGGCGGGCCGCAGAGCCCGCGCGACTGTCGACGCTTCGTCAACGAGACTGCGACCGTTTGGGGCGTCCGGGGCGACCAGCTCGACATCGCCCGGCTGCTCGCGACAGAGCTCGTCACGAACGCGATGCTGCACGGAGCGCCGCCGATCCGCATCTCGGCCCACCGCTCCAACGCGGTCGTCCGCATCGAGGTATCCGACGCAAGTCCCCAGCTTCCGCTCCCGCGTCCGTTCGACGTCGAGGCTCCGACCGGACACGGCATCCTGCTCGTCGAACGGCTCGCGCGCCGATGGGGCGTCGAACCGGTCGACACCGGCAAGACCGTCTGGTTCGAGGTCATCGGGTCGACAACGGTGACCGCGCCGCAAGCCGCCGCGCTTCCGTCGCAGGCGATCCAGGCGTGACCGGCGAGGGCGATCCGACGCAACTCCTCGACGTCACGCTGGTCAACCTCCCCGTCGAACAGTTTTGGCGCTCGCAGCAACACCATGACGCGCTGCTTCGCGAATTTGCGCTCGTCGCCGTCGCCGTCGAGTCGGACCACGAGGCCGTTCCCGCTCGGCTGCTCGCACTCGTCCGACAGCTGACCGCGCGGTTCGGTCGCTTGTCGGCCGAGCCGGAGGCGCGCCTTCGCGACGCGATGGAGCAGGGCGTCGCGACCGTCGACCTCCGGTTCCAGGTGCCACCTGCCGCCAAGGACGCGGCAGTAAACCTCGGTCGCCTCCTCGACGAAGCCGACGAGTACTGCCGGCAGGGGGCGCTCCTCACCCTCGCCACGCCGCCCGACGTGCTCGCGTTCCGGCGGCGGTACCTCGCGGAGTTCGTCCGCCAGATCGGCGGGGCGCCGCCCCGTCCATGGGAGCGCCCGTGAGCGTCAGCTCGCGGCGTAGCGGAACAGCGACGACACCCCCGCCACGTCGAGCACCTTCCGCACCTCGGCACTCGGCCGGACCTCGAGCGTGCCGTTCGACGCTCGCAGTCGTTGCGCAGCCTGGATGAGCACGCTCATGCCGATCGAGTCCATGAACGCGGTGGCGGTGAGGTCGACGATGCAGTCGCCGGGGTGGTCGCCGAACACCTCGCGGAGCGCGGCCCGCAACCGCGGCGAGGTGAGGAAGTCCAGCTCGCCCTCCACCCGGATCACGGGGACCGCCCCTTCCGGTGTCTCGACCTCGACGGAGAACGGTGGGTCGACCACGGTCCACCACCTTACCCATTGGCCCGGCCGCACACCCGCCGAGGCCGAGCGGTGTGTCCGTTGCCGCCGGCGTCACCCTTTGGTCGACTGATGTCATTGCGCGGCCGACTGCTCATGCTGCTGGTCGTGCCCCTGATCGTCGTCGCCGCGGGCGGCGGCGCAGGCGCGTCCGTTGTCGGCGCGCGCGATCGGCAGAACGCGGCGTTGCACACGCTCACGACCGCGCGGCTCCGGTCCGAGCAGCTCACAACGGCGTATGCCGAACAGTTCCAATCCTTGATCGCGTACTTCCTGAATCCGACGGATCTCGTCCTGAATCCGTACAACCAGGCGCAGACCACCGCGACCCGGCTGACCCGGTCACTCCAAGGCGATCTGCGGGTCGCGCCCCGCGTGTTACCCGATCTCGACCGCATCGGGCGGCTCGCCGAATCGCTGCGCAGTCGAGCGATCGATCCCGCGCTCGCCTTGATGAAGGCGAACCGGCGGGACGATGCCTTCCGTCTCGTATTGGCACCCGACGTCATGGCGCAGGCAAACCAGATACGCGACCTGCTGGCCAATCTGGGACGCGATATCGACCGCGAAGTCCGGCACCACAACGCGGCGCGCAACAGCCTCAACGCCTGGCTCCTCGCGGACTCGATCGCGACGCTCGCCGCACTCCTCGCATGCCTGCTCGTCTCCGCGGCGCTCATCGATCGGTGGACCAAGCGTCCGATCGACAAGATCGCGGCGGCAGTGCGAGCGGTGCACGGCGGAGCGCTTGGTACCGAGGTGCCACCGGTCGGGCCACCCGAGCTCGCCGCGCTCGGTCACGACGTCGACGAGATGCGGGCGCGGATCATCCGCGAACTGACCGAGAACATTCGCGCGCGCGAAGCATTGGAGCAGAACGCATCGCTCGTCCTCGCCCTTCGGCGCCTGCTCGAGCCCACGCCGACCGGCGTCCCCGCGGGCTGGAAGGTCGCGACCGGTCTGCGACCGGCCGAAGGTCTCGTCGCGGGTGATTCCTACGACGTCGCGTTGCTCCCCAACGGCAACTTCGCGCTCGTGCTCGTCGACATTGCCGGGCACGGTGCGGTTTCCGCGGTGACGTCGTTGCGGTGTCAGGAGCTGCTGGGCGTGGCCCTGGCAGACGGCCGCCAGCCCGGTGACGCGATCGCCTGGCTGCTGGAGCAAATGCGGGACCCGGGCGTCGAGCTCTTCTTCACCGCGTTCGTGGCGACGATCGACCCCGAGACCGGCCGGTGCTGTTACACGAACGCCGGTCACCCGTCGCCGCTGCTCGCCACCGGCGACGGCGTCGTGACGCTGGACCCGAGCGGGCCCATTGTCGGGCCGATCCAGGCGACGTGGCACAGCGAGGAGACCGTGATCGAACCGGGACGCGCGCTTGCGATCTACACCGACGGGCTCACCGACCCCCGCCACAGCGACGAAGAGACCTCGGTGTTGCAAGAGGTGGCCAAACTGCTCGAGGACCCGTCGGTCGACCCGGGCGAGATGGTCACGGCCGTGCTCGCAGGCCTCGAGAGCCGCAACGCGGGTCGCCTGCGCGACGACGTGACCCTTGTCGTGATCCAGCGCGGAGAAGGTGCGCGTCCCGGCACGGAAGGTAGCGGCGCGACGGACGCGACCGACGCGACCGACTCGGTGCGCACCATCAAGGCTTGATCGATTCTCAGGCTCCGGCGCTGTCCGCGGGCCAGTTGTATTCCGTCCAGCCGGTTCCGGTGCGCCCGTCGTCGGTCTTGAACCGACACATCGCACGCGGGAAGCGTGCCTCACGGCCGTCGTCGGCGACGAGCAGCACTGGTGCGTGCGCGACCGGCTCAGTCGTGAAGCGCAGGCCGCCGATTCGCTGCCGGGCATCGACCGGAAGCTGCTCGCCGTCGAGCGAGACTTCACACTCGACGGCGCTCACGCGTTCCTGACCGGTGCCGGGCAGCGTCACGTACCCCTCCCGGAACAGGTCTGCACCCGTCAGCATGGATCGCGCCGCGTGGAAGAACGTCCCGTCGTCGAGATGGCCGGCGGTCCAGTTCCACGGGAACAGCCACCAGTCGCGCACGCCCCACGAGTGGTCGCGCTGGCCGGGGCAGTCCACGTTCACGGTCTCGTCGCCGATGGTCACGTGCCCGGTGACCCACGCCGACTGCTCGTACCGCGTCGTGGCTTCGTAGGCGAACACGGGCCCCTGGCTGGCCCAGTCCAGCTCGACCCGGACCGCAACGGGATCGCCGTGGGCGCCATGGAACACCTGTGCCGGATCGCCGAAACGCGTGGCGCTGCCCTCGGCGACCACACGGCACCGCAGCAGCGGCTCGGGCATCTCGATCGCGATGCCGGCGCCGTCGCCGCCGACTTCGAGCGCGTCTTCGGCCGGGCACGCCAGCGAGTGGTCGCACAACGCGACGAGCGGCCGCTCCTGACCGACCAGGTACACCCACAGCCAGCTGCGCGCGAGGTTGGGATACACCCCGAGCCTCACGTATCCGCCGTACGACGTGTCGCTCGCGGCGAAGTCGAGATACCAGGACTCGCCCCACAGCGCTTCGGCACCGGCCGCGTGCCGACCTTCGTCAGCCGGCGTCACCTCGAACGCACCCACCGCCGCTCCCCTGTCGTCGCTGACGCGAAGCTACCTCAGGGGTGCGATGGTGCCGGCGGGGCGCCGGCGACGTCGAACGCCACCTGGTCGGCGTAGCACCACCACCAGTCCTCGCCCGGTTCGTACGACCGCACGATCGGATGCCCGCCGTCTCGGAAGTGGCCGGTCGCGTGCTTGTTCTTCGAGCTGTCGCAACAGCCGACGTGCCCGCAGGCCATGCACAACCTGAGGTGAACCCACGTGTCGCCGATCGCGAGGCACTCCTGACACCCCGTCGACGCCGGCGTGACATCGTGAATCGTGTCCAGATGGCTGCACGTCACCGGCATCGGCTGCCTCCACTCCCCGCGGGTTTCTGGGGACCTACAAGGCGTGCCGGGAGCCGCCTATTCCGCGGCACCGCCGGCTGGTTCGCGCCGCGGCGAGGGGGTCACGGAGGGTCGCGGTGAACGGGCGATCGCGAAGAGGCCGGGCGTCGCGTCGGTGATGTGGTCGGTCACCGAGAAGTGGCTGGCGTCGAGCCCCGAGCCCACGCCGTTCACCGCCGAACCGAGCAACCTGTACACGACGGGCAATGCGCGCGTGTAGCTCCACACGTACGCGCGCCGCGGGATCTTCTTGCGCAGGTCGAATCGGTCGAGGCGAAGGATGCGCTCACCACTTCGCCGGCGCTGGGCGAAGTCGGCCTTGATCGCGTCGTCACCTTCGAGACCGAACAGCTCGACATCCTCGAAGAACAACCGCAGCATCGACTCGAGCTGCTTCGGTTCGAACAGGTACACGTGGAAGGGGTTCTCGAAGTCGGCCGGTGCGTTCGGTGTGATCACGAACACCGTGCCTCCCGTACGCGTCACACGTGCCAACTCCGCCACGTGCGCCTCCGGCGCGACGAAGTGCTCGATGATGTGCGAGGAGCACACCCAATCGATCGAGCGGTCGCGGAACCCGAGCCGTGCGCCGTCCATCGCGGCGAAGCGGACATCGCCGCCCCGAGTCCCACCGGGACCCCACTCCGCACCCGCGGCGACGGCGGTGGCCGGGTCGTAGTCGGCGCCGATCACCGTGCGGCCGGCACCTGCGAGCCGTGCCGTCTCGTCGCCGACTCCACAACCGACGTCGAGGACGACGCCCCCGCCCAGCCGGTTGACGACCTCGCGGTACCCGGCGTCGTGAAACGCGAGCAACGAGTCAGGCGTGACGTCGCGCATCGGGCGCTCGCCGGTCAATTTCACGGGTGCGACCCTCCGGTCTGGCGCTCGGAAAACTGGCCTCGCGTGATCGTGAACCGCGCGCTCACGCAAGGCGCGGTGCGTGGCGGCGCGTACACTACCCGGACCATTCGACGGAAGCGGAGCTGCACGTCGTGAGCCCGACCATCGGACCGTCCGCCGCCGACATCGGCAAGCTGGGAGATCTCGCTGCGGAGTCAGGCCTGCACCGCGTGAGCATGCTCGCATGGCGCGACCTCGACGATCCCGAGGCCGGCGGTAGCGAGGTGCACGCGTCGACCGTCGCTCACTACTGGGCGGAAGCCGGCCTCGAGGTCACCATTCGCACGTCCTTCGCGGCCGGAGCGCCGCAGATGAGCTGGCGCGACGGGTACCGCGTCATCCGCAAGGCCGGTCGGTACATGGTCTTTCCGAGGGCGGCCTTCAGCGAGATGATGGGTTGGCACGGCGGCCGCGACGGGCTGGTCGAGATCTGGAACGGCATGCCGTTCTTCTCGCCGGTGTGGGCCCGCACACCGCACATCACCTTCCTGCATCACATTCACGGCGTGATGTGGAACATGACGCTTCCGCCTCGACTCGCGAGCGCCGGTCGTTTCGTCGAGTCGCGTCTTGCGCCACCCCTGTACCACTGGACGCCCATCGTCACCCTGTCGGAGTCGTCGAAGCGCGAGCTCGTCGACGAGCTGCACTTCAAGTCGGGTCGCGTCACCGTCGTACCGCCCGGCATCGACCCGAAGTTCTCGCCGGGTGGCGGGCCCTCGGGGGATCCGCTCGTCGTCGCGGTCGGGCGCCTCGTTCCGGTCAAGCGGTTCGAGCTGTTGATCGACGCACTCGTCGACCTCAAAGACCGTTTCCCGAACCTCACCGCGGTCATCGTGGGCGAGGGATACGAGCGTGAGTCGCTCGAGGCGCAGTTGCGCGATGCACGCGCCGACGACTGGATCTCCTTGCCGGGTCACGTCACCGACGAGGAGCTGATCGATCTGTATCGCTCCGCGTGGGTGATCGCGAGTGCGTCGGCGCGTGAGGGCTGGGGCATGACCCTCACCGAAGCGGCCGCATGCGGCACGCCCGCGGTTGCGACGCGGATCGCCGGGCACGAGGACGCGGTGGTCGACGGTCGAACCGGCCTGCTCACGGCTGAGCGCCGAGAGGACCTCTCGGCGGCACTGGGTCGTGTTCTCGGCGACGAAGACCTGCGGGCACGGCTCTCGGGCGGCGCACGTGAGCACGCCGCCCGCTACACGTGGGGCGCGACCGCGCTCGGAACCCTCGAAGTTCTCGCGCGCGAAGCCATCCGCCTTCGCGGCCGCCGCTCCCCGCGTTAGCCCGAGCAACCTCAGTCGCTCGCACCGATCGCGGGCAGCGCACGGGGTGCGAGCCACGCGCCGAGCGTTCCCAGGCCTGCCGCGCCGAGGCCGATCGCCCAACCGGCCGGTCCGAGTGGTCTCGAGCCGAAGACGTGTGACACCCCGGGCGTCTGGACGACGCCGGCGAGGGCGGCCATCGACACGCCCGTGGCCGCGAGCACGAGAGGGCTGCCATGGCCGGCCACCGCGGTCTGACCGAGTTGTGTGCCCACGAGTGCCACGAGGCCGACCGTGTTGGCCCGGTGCGCAGTGCCGGTCATCCGCGCCGCGTACCACGCGACGCTCGCGGCCCCGGCTGTTGCAACCGCGCGCACCGCGACATCACGCGTGAGCGCGGAGCCGAGCGATGCCTCAGGTCCTTCACGTACGAGTGCCTCGGGCGTGGTGTTCCGCGGCGGCGACAGCGCGAGCGCGAGTGACGGCGCCAGGTCCGTCATCAGATTGACGAGGAGCAGCTGCCGTGCGTTGAGCGCCGCCTGACCGAACAGGCCGGTGCCCAACGTGAACAGGATCTCCCCCAGGTTCCCCCCGAGCAGCACCGAGATCGCGTCACGTACCGACGACCACAGCGCGCGTCCCTCGATGATCGCGTCGACGATCGTCTCGATGCGATCGTCGGTCACGACGAGATCGGCGGCATCGCGCGCCGCGTCGGTGCCATGCTGGCCGAGCGCGATCCCGACGTCGGCCAATCGGATCGCCGGCGCGTCGTTGGCACCGTCACCGGTGACCGCGACCACGCGGCCGCGCCGCCGCAGCGATTCGACGATGCGGGCCTTCTGCGCCGGGCTCACGCGCGCGAATACCGCGACGGCGTCCACGACCTCGTCGAGCGCGGCGTCGTCGAGGGCCTCGAGCTCCGGCCCCGTCATCGTGATCCGCTCTGCACCACCGTCGTGGAGGTTCAGCTCGGTGGCGATCGCCTCGGCAGTGGCGGGATGGTCGCCCGTGAGCATCACGACGTCGACGCCCGCGCGCCGCAGCCCGTCGACGGCGAGCCGCGCGCTTTCCCGAACCGTGTCGGCGAGCGCGACGAAGCCGAGCAGCTCGAGGCGGTCGACCCGTTCGTCGGCGATGTCCTCGGCTCTCGTCGTTCGCTCGGCCACAGCGAGCACGCGCAACCCATTGCGTGCCGACTCGTCGATCGCGCGTTCCACTTCGCGCAGCAACTCCTCGTCGAGCGGGCCGTGGCCGCGCCACCGGTCGGACCGGGGCAGGACGATCTCGGGTGCGCCCTTGACCGCGATACGCCGGTCCCCGCCGTACCGGCCGAGCACCGCGTGGTATCCGCGGGTCGGTTCGAAGGGAAGCTCGTGCAGGTTCTTCCACACGTTCGTGTCGTCGCGGGTCACACCGGCGAGCTCCGCGCCTTCCACGATGGCGGCGTCGGTCGGGTGAGCGATGGTTCCGTTCGACGTGGGTGGCGGCGTGGCGCGCAACGCCGTACGGAGCACCGCGCGCTGTTCTTCGCTCAGCGCGTCGACGGGTGCGTCGTGCACGCCGTCGGAGACGCGCTGCAGCGAGATCCTCCCTTCGGTGAGCGTCCCGGTCTTGTCGAAACCCAGCACGTCCACCCGCCCGAGTGCTTCCACCGCGCGGCCGTGGCGCACCAGCGCCTCGCGCCGTGAGAGGCGACGGGCCGCACCGAGCTCGGCGATCGTCGCGACGAGTGGCAGGCCCTCCGGGACGGCGGCAACCGCGAGGCTGATGCCCGTGCCGAGTGTCGCGTTCACCGGCTGGCCGCGCAGCAGCCCGGCCGCGGTGAGGAGCCCGCCCGCGCCGAGGGCAACCGGGATGGTCACCGACGTCATCGCCCGGAGGCGCCGGTCGACACCGCTCGACTTCTGCGGGCCGCGCACGCTCGCCACCTGGCCGACTTCCGTGTCGTCACCCGTCGCGACCACGACGGCCGTCCCCCGCCCCGCGGCCACGGTCGTGCCCTCGAACAGCATGGAATGCCGGTCGCCGAGCGATTCCGCGACGGACGGCTCCGCGAGCTTGGTGACGAGGTGCGACTCGCCCGTGAGGCTCGACTCGTCGACCTCGAGCGCGCTCGCGTCGACGACGCGCGCGTCGGCCGGCACGACGTCGCCGGCATGCAGCTCGATCACGTCGCCCGGTACGAGCCGGTCCGCGACCACGACGTGCTCGTCACCGTCGCGATGCACGCGTGCCGTCAACGCGCTGCTGTCGACGAGGCGCCTCAACGACCGATCGGCCCGGCTCCGTTGGAGCGCGCCGACGACCGCGTCGACACCCACGAGCGCGGTCATCAACCCTGCGTCGACGAGGCCGCCCGTCAACGCCGAGATCCCAGCCGCGGTGGCGAGCACCGGTGTCAGCGGGCTGGCGAGCTCCTGGAGCGCGGCCTGCACGAGCGGCGGGGCCTCGCCGTTGTCGGCGGACGTCTGCGCGGCGTGACGCTGCTCCGCCTCCCGCTCGGTGAGGCCGGCATCGGATGTGCCGAGCGCGTCGAGGGTCGCATCGACGCTCAGCGCGTGCCACGGCGTGCTCGTGCCCGCACGCGGGGTCGGCCGCCTCGTGAGCCGCGACCCCGTCCAGGCGCCCATCGTCGTGGCGGCGAGCGCGGCAGTGTTGACGCCGAGCATGATCCGTGCGGCGGAGCCCTGACGCGGCCCCGACAGGCCGAGCAACGCGCCCGCGCTCGACCCGTACAAGGCGAGCGTGGTCGACCAACGGCTCACGTCGCGCGCCGATCCGACGGCCGCGACCATGAGCCACAGCTCCTGCATCGTGCCGCACAGGACGTGCGCTCCCCACGGCACGGGACCGGGCTCGTCGTAGAGGCCGACCCCGCAGTCCGAAGCGAGCAACGCCGCATGGCCATGGCGCGCGGCGAGCATCACGACGCGTCCGTCGCTCTGCAGCGAACGCACCGACGACGGAAGATGGCTGCCTCCCGCAACGTCGCCGTCGCAACGGAGTTGCCGCGACACGCCGCTCTTCCGTCCGGCGACGAGGACCCGGAGGCCCGCGCTTCGGGCCGTGCCCACCAGCGCGTCGGCGAGCGGCTCGAGCTCGGGCAGCACGGGCGCGACAGCGACGAGCCGGCCACCGGCAAGCAACGCGAACTGCGACGCGTCGGGAGCCTGTTCGCGCGCCGCTCGGCGCACGGTCGGGGGCACGTCGACATCGAGGCGATCAAGGGGGCCGAGCGTCACGTCTCCCGCCGAGCGAGCCGCGCCCGGCTCGTCGCGATCGAACAGCTCGTTCGCGACGACGGCAAGCTGCGCCAGGTCGACGTCGGGCGCCGCGGGCACGAGGGCTCCGAGTCGTTGACGGCCGGTCGTGAGCACCGAGCTGTCGAGCACCAGCGTGTCCAGGCGATCGAGGCGGCGAAGCGCGCGCGTGTCCATGACCACCGCGTCACGGCTCGACAGGACACGCGTGAGTTGGGCGCAGAACGCCTCACGCCCGGAGCGGGCCGCTCTCGGCATGCCCGCGAGCAGCGTGTCCGCAGCCCGTCGAGGGTCGCGCGTCATGCCGAGTACGACGCCGCCCGCCGCCAGCGACGCCAACCCGGCGCGGTTCGCGTAGCGCTCGATCGGCCCGGGCGGGATCGCGCTCGGTCGCTTCGTCATCTGGACGTGCGGCAGCGTCGGATCGTGTGGAGCGTGCGAGAGATGTGGCTCGACGCGGATCCATGCCGCCCGACGCGCCACCGCCTCGCCGTACAGGAGGCTGCGGTGCGCGAGATCCGTGACGAGACCGAACGGCCCCTGCGCGAGGGCCTGGCCCGTCGCGTTCACGAGCGCGAAGCCAAGCTCCGTCATCGGCTGGCCGATGCGCTCCTCGAGCCCGTGGCGCATGCCCGGAACGTTCTCGAGGAGGCCGACGGCGGCCGCGAGGTCGAGTGGCAGCGGCCGGACCCGCAGGAGGCGCCCCACGACGCTGATACCGAGGCCGACGACGTCGGCACCGATCGCGAACGCCTGCCGTACCACCGGCTCCGGATCGCTCGGATGTTCCGGTCGCTCGATCGGGAACCGATCCCCATCGGCGCCGAAGCAGGCCTCGATCGCCTCGATGACCTCGACGAGGTCGTCGAGGTCCGCTTCGTCGCCGTCGAACGCCACGACGACGCGACCGAGCACCTGGTTCACCGCAGCCCAGTCGACGCCCTTCAGGCGCTCGAGCGCCTCGACGAGCTCCTTCCTGAAGCGCTCCGAGCCGGGCCGGTCGATGCCGCGAACCTCGATGTGGGCCCGGCCATTGGTGACGCTGCGCCGCCGCCGGCGGCGTATCCGCCGGAGACCGTCGTCGACGCCGTCCTGATTGTCGGACGGCACCGCCGGAGCGACGCCCGGGCCGCCCTGTTCGAGATCGCTTGCCGTCACGGGTTGCAGGACCGGCAGGGAACCCGACCCTCGGCGAGCGCTTCGTCACGGCTGACCTCGCGAGCGTCCCCTCGGACGCTGCTGCACCCGGGTCGGTGGAACCGCGTGCCCCCGGTGACGAGAACGATCGGCGCGCCGCCGGGCGCCGAGGGCGACAGCGGGGACGCGCTCGGCGTCCCCGCCACCTCGAGCGTCGATGCGCCGTCCGTCGCGGTGGGTGTCGCGGTCCCCGCGGCACCGCCGCGCACGTGACGAGCGGCGCGGAACTGGATGAGACCGAAGCCTGCGCCCGCGGCCGCCCCTTTCGCGGCGTCGATCCCGACCGCGGACACCTGTCCCGCCGTCGACGCGACACGGCGTGCGATGGTCGCGCCGGTCGATCCCGCGTGCTGCGCGACCCCGGCCGCGACGCGGCCGCCCGCACGGACGGGCCGCGCCACGACGCCGAAACCGTCGGCAGCGGATCGGCGGCCAGTCAGGAAGCCCGCCGCGATCGCCAGCAGCACAACCAGCGCTTCGGTGGGTTCCACCCCTCTTCCTCCTCGGCTCGCGCACCGCCCCGCCAGCGATTCGGGGGAACATCTCCCCAACGACCGGCCGCGCCAACCTGAACAGTGTCGTCCGCGACGTCGCGGCGTCGTTTGAACGGAACATGAATCGCGGGGAAACACCACGTTGCGCCCACAATGGTGCGATCGGCCGCGCGATGGGGGCCGCCCGGTAGGGTACGGACCCGCCGGAGCCGCCGGCCGGTGATCCCGGGCCGGAAGCCGGTCGCCTCGTCCCCCGTAACGGCACCCGCGGAGCCGCTTTGCCGATGACGTCGACCGGCGATTCCCGTGAGCGGCCCGTGGCCGGACCCGCCCCGACGCAGACGGCGTACCGGCGGATCGTCAACCCGTTCACGGTGGGCCTGGCCGTCGCCGGCGTGCTGGCGCTCGTCGTGCGATGGGTGTTCATCAGCGTCGTCGATCCGCATGTGCCCGCGATCGGGGACGCGAGCGCGTACCACCTGCTCGCGAACAATCTGGCCGACGGGCGGGGCTACATCCGGCCCTTCGACCTGCTCGTGATCCACAAGGTGCACACCACCGCGGAGTACCCGCCGCTCTTCCCCGCCGTGCTGTCGGTCGTGTCGTGGTTCGGCGCGAAGAGTGTCCAGGCGCAACGTCTGTGCATGGGCGTGGTCGGTACCGCGACGGTCGTCGTCATCGGCATGGTCGGACGCCGCGTCGCGGGCGTGACCGCAGGCCTGACCGCCGCGTTCGTCGCGGCCGTGTACCCGATGCTGTTCCAGAGCGACGCGACACTGATGAGCGAGACCCTGTTCGTGTTCCTCGTGGCCTCCGCAGTGCTCCTCGCCTACCAGTGCGCGGATCGTCCGACGGTCGTGCGGTTCGTGGCCCTGGGCGGGGTCATCGGCCTCGCGACGCTCACGCGAGCCGAAGGCGCTCTGCTCACTGTGTTGCTCGTGGTCCCCCTCGCGGTCCGTGTCCCGAACGTGTCGGCGCGCCGGCGGCTGTTGTTCGGCGCGGTCGGCGTCGGCTTGGCGGTGGTCGTGGTCGCGCCGTGGACGATCCGCAACCAGCGCCGTTTCCACGCGTTCGTGCCCGTGTCGACGAACATCGGCACCGCACTCGAGGGTGCGAACTGCCGCCCGGTCTACTCGGGGTCGTTCATCGGCCTGTGGCGCTCGAACTTCACGCTCAGCCCCTCGTCGCCGGACGCCTGCTTCACCGGCTTCGACATTCGCCGGCCCGACTTCAACGAGGCTCGTATCTCCGCGACGCACCGCGACCGGGGCGTCCGCTACGCGCGACACCACGCAGGGCGGCTTCCCGCGGTGGTGGTCACGCGCTGGTTGCGCACGTGGGGTCTGTTCCGTCCGCACCAGCAGATCAACGAAGCTGCGCTCGAGGGCCGGCCGAAGCGCTGGGAGACGCTCGGTACCTGGATGTACTGGGCGCTCCTGGCGCCTGCGATCGGCGGCCTCGTTGTCGCCGTCCGGCGCCACCGGCGCGTCTGGCCCCTCGTGGCCACGATCGTGATGGTCTCGCTCAGCACCGTCGCGACCTACGGCAACCAACGCTTCCGGGCCGGTGCGGAACCTGCGGTCGTGATCCTCGCCGCCGTGGGCCTCGTGGCCGCGGTCACGATCGTGCGCCGTCGCCTCGCCCCCGCGTGAGGTGCGCCGTACCCTATGTCGGATGTTGTGGCTCGAACGGCACGTGGTGAACGCGTTGATCGATGACGACGACGCACGGCGGCGCGCCGCGATCACCCACTACGTGGACGACTCGTTGCGCGACATGCCCCAGCATCTCCGGTTGGGCGTTGCCGCCGAGTCAGTGGTCCTCGGAATCCGTCCGCGTGTGATGTCGCTCCTCGGCCGCTTCGGGAGCGAGCAGGCCCGGGCCTCGGTGCGGCGGTGGGAGGCGAGCCCCATCGGCCTGATCCGGCAGTATCCACGGCTGCTCGGATCACTCGTGCTCTTCGCCGACGGAGAGCTTCCGTAGAGCTCCGTGTCCGTCCACGTTCCCCGCGCCGCCAACGCGTGACGCTCTCAGAGGCGTCGACGCCGTCTTCTTCGTCGGAACGGTCACGCTTCGCGCTCTCGCTCGGGGCGGTGGCCGTTGCCGCGCTCGCGGTGCGGATCATCTACGTGCTGGGTTGGAAGAACCCCGTACAGCCGGCCGGCGATCCGTTCTACTACCACTACGCGGCGAACTTCCTCGTCGAGGGCAAGGGCTTCCTGCACCCGTTCGCACTGCTGAAGCAACACGTGCAGACGCCCGGCGCCGACCATCCGCCCGGGTATGTGCTCGCCCTCGCGGTCAGCTCCCTCTTCGGTTTTCGTTCGTTCCTCGACCACCAGATCTGGTCGTGCGTCATCAGCACCGTCGCGGTCGTCGTGGTCGGCCTCACCGGCCGGCGCATCGCCGGTGAACGCGCCGGCCTGATCGCCGCGGTGCTGGCCGCCGCGTATCCGAGCTTCTGGGTCAACGACGGGCTCGTGCTGTCCGAGACGCTCGTCCTCCTCTTGACGACCTTGGCCGCGCTCACGGCGTACTGGCTGTGGGAGCGACCGTCGCCGGGACGGGCCGCGGTCTTCGGGTTGGTGATCGGCGCGAACGCACTGACGCGCGCCGAGACCCTGTTGATCCTGCCGTTCATCGCGGTGCCGCTGTTGCTCCTCGACCGACGACTCCCGTTGGGGCGGCGCCTCGCCGTGCTCCTCGTGACCGCCGTGGCGTGCGCGGCCACCATCGCGCCGTGGAGCATCTACAACCAGACGCGCTTCCAGCACACCACGCTGCTCTCCACCGGACTGGGCAACGTGCTGGTGGTGGCCAACTGCGACCGGGTCTACAGCGGGCCGGCGATCGGGTTCTGGTTCCACCCGTGCCTGACCGACCTGCCCCAGCCTCCCGGCGACCGCTCCAGCCAGGAGCTCGCATACCGGAAGATCGCCCTGCGCTACATGCGCCACCACTCCGGCCGGCTGCCCGCCGTGATGTGGGCCCGCCTCGGCCGCACGTTCGGGTTCTACCGACCCAACCAGCAGCTGCTCTACGACGCGCAGATCGAGACCCGCAACATCGGCGCGGGCCGGGTCGCGCTCGCCATGTACTACGCGTTCGTGACCCTCTCGATCGGCGGCGCGTTGGTGTTGCGGCGGCGGGGCCTGCCGATCTCGCCGCTGGTCGGGCTCGTCGTCAGCACCGCGGTCACCGTGGTCCTCACCTACGGCCAGACGCGTTTTCGCGCCCCCGCTGAGCCCGCGTTCGTGTTGCTCTCGGCGGTCGCGATCGACGCGCTGCTGCTACGTCGCGCGCGCGTCCGCCCTACGGCAGCCGTTTGAGCAGCGCGAGGGCGCCGGGGCGCACGGGCGACTGATGGTGCGAACCCCCCGCGAGGTCGTCGCGGTGAGCGAGGAACCACTCGTACGACTCGATCACCATCTGCGCGTTCGAGTGCTTCGGTTCCCAGCCCAGCTCGGCCCGTGCGCGTGAGATGTCGAAGTACAACGACTCGCCGTACAAGAGCCAGTGGTACGGCGCGATGGGCGCCATCCGCAGCTCGCCGAGCGCACGCATCGCGAGCTGTGCCGGAGCCGCCGGCAACGACTGCACCCGCGAGCCCGTCTTCGCGTGGTCGACGAGCGCCTGCAAGGTCTCGCGCATCGTGCCGAATTCCGCCGCGCCGACGTTGTAGACCGCGGCGCCTTCGCGCTGCGCGGCGCGAAGGCATGCGTCGGCAAGGTCCTCCGCGTGCACGAGCTGGTAACGGTTGTCGCCCGAGCCCAGCACGAACACGGGTGATCCCGCGGCGACGAGCTCGAAGAGGATCGCCATGATCCCGAGGCGTCCGTGGCCGAGGATCGTACGGGGGCGAACGATCGTGACATCGGCTCCGTTGTGCACAGCCCGCCGGCACAGCAGCTCGGCTTCGAGCTTCGCCCGTCCGTAGTCCTCGAGGGGCCGGCAGGGCGAGTCCTCGTTCACGGGGTTCGACTCGGGGATCCCGAACACCGCGCTCGACGACGTGTGCACGACCTTCTGCACGCGCGCGTCACGCGACGCCAAGAGGACGTTCGCGGTGCCCACCACGTTGACCGACCAGAACAATGAGCGATCGCGGGCAAGCGGCACCTGCGCGACGTTGTGCAGCACCACGTCCACACCGTCGCACGCGGTGCGCAGAGCCTCGCGATCCCGAACGTCGCCGCGCACGAACTCGACGGACGCGTCCGTGTCCGACGGCGCGTTCACGTCGAAGATGCGGACCTCGTGCCCGGCCGCGAGAGCCTGGGCCGTCAGCACACTGCCGAAATAGCCGCTGCCGCCGGTGATCAGCAGGCGCCGGCCCATCAGAGCCGCTCCCCGTGCTGCATCGCGAAGCGCACGCTTCGGCGCATCCCCTCGAACAGCGCGACCTGGGGGTCGTAACCCAGCTCCGCACGCGCTCGGCTGATGTCGCAGGCGATCGTGTCCTTCAGTTCGCCGAGCACATGGATCGCCTGCTGGTAGAGCCCGCGCCGTTGCAGCAAGCCGTCGGCCTTCGTCGCGATCTCCGCGGCGACACGCGGGATGCGGGGCTGGCGCTGCGTCACCTGCAGCCCTTCGGCCTCGAGCGCTTCGCGCACCGTGTCGAAAATCGTGCGCAGCTCGTACGGATCCGCGTCGGCGATCCAGTACGCGCGTCCCGGCGCCGCCGCGGCATGCTCCGCGCAGAGCAGGCCGTCCACCAGGTTGCCGGTGAACACCATGGACCGCTGTTGCGTGCCGTCTCCGATCAACGGAAAGCGACCGCGGCGAATCGCGGAGAGAAACTGCGTCTGGCGGGCCGGCTGCTCGGGCCCGTAGAACCACGGGGCGCGCAGGATCACGGTGGGCACGTCGCCGCGCTCATGGCTCTGCTTCACGAGGAGCTCCGCCTCCATCTTCGACTGCCCGTAACCCATGTAGGGGTTGTAGGGCGAGTCCTCGGTGAAGCGGTCCAAGGGTGTGGGGTTCGCGCCAAAGGGCGAGTTCGATGACACGTGCAGGAAGCGACCCGCGGCCGCTCGGCGCGCGCGGTCGAGCGCGAGCTCGGTGCCGCCCACATTGACGTCGAAGAACTCGCGTGTCCGTCCGACCGGGTGGATCACCGCAGCCGCGTGGAACACCGTCGCGCCCGACACGTCGTCGAAGAGCTTGTCGAGCGCGACGGGATCGCGAACGTCGCCGACGATGACCTCGACGCTCGGATCGAGCAGCTCGAGGAGCGGCGCCTCGTCGTCGGACTGGACGAGACAACGGATGCGCGTCCTCGTGCCCACGAGGGCCGGAACGAGGTTGCGTCCGAGCCAACCCGCCGCGCCGGTCACCACCGCGTCGACGGCCCGAGGTCCGGCCTGCTGTTCGTCGAGAGCTTCGGTCAACGAGTTGCTCCTGCTGGAAGGCATCGCCCGGGACGCGTCCGGAGCGGTTGCTCCCCACCACGGACGTCGGCGTGTGCTGTGGGAGACTACGCGCGATGACGACCACGGCTCCGTCGCAAGCGGGCGGCCGCGCCGCGGTCGGTGGGCGATTCCCGTGCTTCGACGGGCTGCGCGCCATCGCCGCCGTATCGGTGCTGCTGACGCACGTGGCCTTCTCGGCCGGCGCGAACACGGGCAGCGTGCTCGGCCGGTACTTCGCCCGCATGGACGCCGGTGTGGCGGTGTTCTTCGTCATCTCCGGCTTCCTGCTCTACCGCCCGTTCGCCGCCGCGCACCTATCGGACCGCCCTGCACCCGCGACCGGGCCGTACTTCTGGCGACGGTTCCTGCGCATCTATCCGGCCTACTGGCTCGTCGTGATCGTCATCGTCTACGTGTTCGCCGACAAGCACATTCACGATCTCGAGAGCTTCGTGCTGTGGTTCGGCCTCGTGCACATCTACAGCCAGAAGCACGCCTTCGGCCCGCTCGTGCAGTCGTGGACGCTCGCGACCGAGGTGTCGTTCTACGTCTTCCTCCCGGTGTGGGCATGGCTGATCCGTCGCGGCACCCGGAACCGCCCCACGTCGAAGCGGCTGCAGCGCGAGTTGATCGGCCTCGCGTTGCTCGTCGTGGTGTCGGTCGCGTGGAAGGCGTTCGTCCTGTCGTACGGATTCTCCGACGGCCGCATCGGTCAGTTGAAGATGTGGCTCCCGTGGTGGCTCGACATGTTCGCCGTCGGCATGCTGCTCGCGGTCGGCAGCGTCCGCGCCGTGCACCTCGAACGGCCGGCGCCGCTACGTCTCGACGCGCGCCGCGCTCCGGCCGTGTGCTGGCTGCTCGCGCTCGCGGCGTTCGTCGCGGTGTCCACCGGCATCGGCATGCCGTACAAGGCGGGCGGCATCCCGCTGCACCTGCTCTGGGGCCAGCACTACCTCTACCTCGCGACCGCGGTGTTTCTCGTCCTGCCGGCGGTATTCGGCCCGCAGTCTCGCGACAGCGGTCTCGTGCGGCGCTTCCTCATGAATCGCGTCGTGGTGTATCTCGGCGTCGTGTCGTACGGCATCTACCTCTGGCACGACCCGTGGATCGACCGGTACGTCTCCTGGACGGGCGTCACGCTGTTCGGCGTCTACCGAAGCAGCACGCCGTTCGCGTGGCACACCTCGAGCGTCGTGAGCGTGCCGTTCTTCGCGATGATCCTCGCGGTCTTCGCTCTCACCGTGGCCGCCGCCTCCGTGAGCTGGTTCGCCCTCGAGCGCCCGGTGCTGCGGCTGAAGCGCCTCGGCGAGCGCAGACTCGCGCACCTCACCCCCGGCCCCGCGCCGGTGACGAGCGGCGCCGCGCCGACGCCGCGGCCGCGGTCATCCGCTCCCGAGCCCGCGTCCAACGGAGAAGGGTCGAGCGGAGAAGGACAGGCCGCCGCGCCCGGCCTCCCCGTACCTCCGGACGGGTCGCACCGTTGATGTCGAGTGGTACCCCGGCCACGGACGGTGCGGCGACGGGGGTCCGCCGTCCGCGCCTGCTGTTACAGTCACCGGCTCCGCATTCGTCACGTCACCGCGTGCGACGATCCGCTGTGCATCGACAGGCCGGCTAGGGCGAGCGATCCGTGGCAACCACCCAGGAACGGCGCAAGGCCACAACGGAGACGAGCCCGGTGGCGCGGCGTCGGGGACTCACGCCGCGCCAGCGCAACCTCCTCGCACTCGGCGTGATCGCGTGCTGCTTCGCCCTGCCCTTGCGCGGCCTGCTCCGCAGCCAGGGACCGCCGATGGAAGAGGGCTTCATGCTCGTCTTCCCGGAGCGGGTCCTTCACGGCGACCTGCCCAACCGGGACTTCCTCCATCTCTACGGGCCCGGCAGCCTCTGGGTACTCGCGGGCTGGTTCAAGACCTTCGGCGTGAGCCTGTGGTCGGAGCGGCTGTTCGGCCTGCTCCAGCAGATCGGCATCGTGCTCGGCGTCTACGGCCTCGCCCGCCGTTGGGGGCGCGCGGTGGCGTTGCCGTGCGCCCTGATCTCGCTCGTGATCATCGTCCCGCCCATCGGGCTCACCGCGCTCGCCTGGGTCGGCGGCGTCGCGCTCGGGGTGCTCGGCCTGCTCACCGTCGTCGAGGCCCGCAGCACGCCCGATCCCACCCGGGCCGGCCGGCTCGCGCTGCTCGGCGGGTTCCTGTCCGCGTGGGCTCTGCTCTACCGGCCCGATCTCGTGGTGGCGGTCGCCCTCGGCACCATCGTGATGGCGTGGGGCATGAGCCGCCCGTTCGTGCGGCGGATCCTGGTCGGCTTCGGCGCCGGCATCTCCTTGTACCTCATCCATCTCTTCACGGCGGGCCCGCGGGCCGTGATCAAGGGAATGGTCCTCGACCCGGTGATCTATCTCCGGGGCGGACGCCGCTTGCCGATTCCACCGCCCTGGAACCATCTCGACGGCTTCCTGCAGCGGGCCGGCTCATTGCAGCAGCTGCACTGGCCCATCCCCTCGCTGCGCGCATCGCAACAGCTCACGCTGTGGTTCGTCGGTCTACTGGCGAGCATCCTCACGCTCGTCGTGGTCGGTGTCCGGACGTTCCGTCGCGATCGGTCACGGTTCGAAGCACGCGTGCTCCTCGCGGTCGCACTGTTCAGCCTCGGCATGGTCCCGCAGGCGCTGCAACGGGTCGACTCCGCGCACTTCGGCTGGGTCGGGTGCGTGCCCGTCGCCTTCCTTCCCGTCGCGCTCACCGAGATCCTCCGCGTGCGGGCACCCGGCTGGCAGCCGAGGACCCGCGGGGCGCTGGCCGGTGTCGGGACGCTCCTCGCGCTGCTCCTCGTCGTGCCCTTCTACACGTTCCGCACGTACAGCGACTATGCGGGTCAGACCTTCGACCAGCATCGCCTCGCCTGGAAGATCGAGCGCAAGGGCCGGGTCTTCTATTACGGACGACCCGACGTCGCCGCGGCCGCGAAACAACTCCTCGCCAAGGTCGACGAGATCGGCAAGCCCGGCCAGCGCCTGCTCGTGGGCACCACCGATCTGCGCAAGACGCCGTACAGCGACGCGTACCTCTACTACCTGCTGCCCGAGTACCCGCCGGGCACGTACTACATCGAGATGGACCCGGGCGTCGCGAACCGCAAGGGCTCGAAGCTCGCCCACGACGTGGCGACGTCGGACATCGTCATCCTCTCGTCGGTGTGGAACGACTGGAGCGAGCCGAACGACTCACGCAAGGTCGGCTCCGACGTGCCGAACGAGGTGCTGCACCGCGACTTCGTCGATGTCGGCAGCTACGGCAACGACTTGTACGAGCTGTGGGTCAAGCGTCGTCGGTGACTCGCTTGCGGCCGCGCTCGAAGCGGTCGCGAATCCCCCACCAGCTCACGAGGCCCATCTCCTCGATCATCACCGCGGCCGACATCTTCGACTGGCCCCGTTCTCGGTCGGTGAAGGTGATGGGCACCTCGGCGATACGCCCACCCCACATCGCGACGCGGTACGCGAGCTCGATCTGGAATCCGTAGCCCTTCGCGCGCGTGCTCGCGAAGTCGATCGCCTTCAGCACGTCGGCGCGATACGCGCGGTAGCCGGATGTGGCGTCGTGCACGCCGGTACGCAACATGAAGCCCGTGTAGAGGTTGCCGTACTTCGACAGGCCCCGCCGGTACCACGGCCAGTGCGGGATGGATCCGCCGGGGACGTAGCGCGACCCGATCGCAAGGTCCGCGCCGTTCTCGAGCTCGCGCAGCAGAGCCGGGATCGCCCGGGGGTCGTGTGAGAGGTCCGCGTCGATCTGCATCAGCACGTCGTAACCGCGGTCGACACCGATGGAGAATCCGGCCCGGTATGCGCTTCCCAGGCCTCGCTTCGACGGCCGCCGCAGGACCTGGATCTGACCGAGCTCGGACCCGACCCGTTCCGCGATGTCGGCCGTCCCGTCGGGGCTGTTGTCGTCGATCACGAGGATGTCCGCGTCGGGCACGGCCTCGCGCGCGCGACGGAGGAAGTCCTCGATGTTCATCGCCTCGAGGAATGTCGGCGTGCAGATCAGGACGCGCATCGGCAGGCAGGGTGCTCGACGGTGCGCATGGGAGTCAAGGACTCCGCCAGACGACGATCGCCCCGCGCACCTAGCTGGTCGCGCCGCCGCGGGGCGCGGCGTCGGAGATCGACCGCGGGATGATCGGCGCGGCCCGGCCGGTGCCGGACTCCGCCGTGCCTTCCCCTTCCTCGTCGCCTTCCTCGTGGTACTCCTGCTCGACGTTGACGCTCCACACGTCGTGGCGGCCACCAAGGATGTTCTCGACGGTGAGCATCGCGGTGTACATCGAGTGGTCCTGGTTGTTGTACTTGTGCATCCCGTTGCGGCCGACGGGATAGACGTTCGGGCAGTTCTGCGCGATCCACTGGCGCATCACGTCGACGTTCGCCTTGTAGTGGTCGTCGTAGTGCGGGTACGCCTTGGGCACCCGGACCACGTAGCCGGCCTCCACGCGCGACGAGTCGGCGAGGCCGAGCGTGTCGAGCTCGCGCTTGGCCTGCTCGATGAGCTCGTCGTCGGGCTTCGTCCACATGTCGTCACCCTCGGTGACGAAGAACTCGAGCCCGAGGCACGTGCGGCCGTCCTTCACCATGTAGGGCGACCAACGGCCGAAGTTCTGGATCCGGCCCACCGCGACGTCGGGATCGTGGATGTAGATCCAGTTGTCGGGGAAGCTGTACTCCTCGGGCACGACGAGCGCGACCGTCATGAAGTCGCGGTACCGCAGGTCGCGCGCGGCGGCGAGCACGTCGGGCGGCGGCGGGGGGTCCATCGCCTTGACCAACGAGCTCATCGGCATCGACGACACGACGTGTGTGCACTCATAGCGGCTCGGCGCGCCGTCGGTCTGCGCGGTGACCGCGTAGGCCCGACCGTCGGCGTGGTGCACAGCAGTCACCTTGCTGTTGAACACCACTTTCGTGCCCGCCGCGGTGACGAGCTCGGTGGCCTTCTCCCACATCTGGCCCGGCCCGAACTTCGGGTAGTTGAACTCCTCAATGAGGCTCGTCACCTGCTTCGACTTGTCGCGGCCGCGCTTCAGCGACTTGGGCTTGATGCCCTCCCACAGCGCCTTGAACAGCGACAGGTCCTTCACCCGCTGCGCGCCCCAGTCGGCCGACAGCTCGGAGACCGGCACGCCCCAGACCTTCTCGGTGTAGGTCTTGAAGAAGTGCTGATAGAGGCGCCAGCCGAACCGGGCGGCGTAGAAGCCCTCGAGGTGCTCCTGGTCCTTCGGCGGCTTGACCCGCACCCAGAGGTAGGAGCCCCCGCAGCGCACCGCCTCGACGAAGCCGAGCTGCTTGAGCGCGTTCATCGGGACGATCGGGTAGTCGAACAGCTTCCCGCGGTAGAAGATCCGGCTCATGCGGGGACGGCGCAGGAACTCGCCCTCGCCGAGGATCTCGAACCAGAGATCGTCGACCGGCTTCACCTTCGTGAAGAACCGGTGGCCGCCGATGTCGAAACGCCAGCCGTCACGCTCGACGGTGCGGCTGATGCCGCCCACGACGTCGTCGGCTTCGAGCACCGCCGAGGTGTGGCCCCGCTTCATCAGCATGTAGGCCGCGGTGAGACCGGCCGGGCCGGCTCCGATGATGACCACTTGCGGCTCGGCACCGGCGTTCCCGCGATGAGCTTCCGCTCCGCCGTTCGTGTCTGCCGTCGTGTCGTCGCTCATGTCGCTCCGCGTGCGTCAAAACGGTGTGTGGCTGGCGAGGTCATCCACTGTCGCGCACGCCGTTACGACCCTGGCGCGCCGCGCGGCGGCTACGGAGTGTAACCGGCGGGCATCGCCGCGAGCCGTTCGTGGGCCCATTCGTGCGCCCGGTCCGCCGCGTCAGGGCACGTACGCACCGAAGAAGAGCAGGAGGCTGTACGCGACCAGCCCGGCTCCGCAGGCCACGAAGACGGTTCGGGCGACGAGCTCACGGCGGGTGACGATCGCTGTCACCAGCACGAACGGGAACAGCGAGAAGCAGTACCGCTCCATCGAGTCGAGGTTGTGCGCGGAGAGCACCAGGGCGACACCGGCGGCGGCGAACGCGGTGGCCGACGCCGGGAGCCGCCGGGCCACGAGCACCAGCAGGGCCAGGAACAGCACCGCGGAGACGAAGTGGAGACCCGTCCCGACGTGGTGGGTTCCGACGAGGGCCGACGCCGAATGCGACAGCGAGGCGACCGGGTCCTGCACCCCGCCGCGTGCGATTCGGCGCTGCTGGAGGTGGAGCGGCTCGAGCCAGTCGCCGTAGCGCACGCCCACCCACGCGAGGTACGTGCCCGTACCGGCGACCGGCGCCACGACCGAAGCGAGGCGGGCGATGCGGTCGCGGGCGCCCGCCGCCTTCCAGCCGCGGGCAGCCTCGATCGCCGCGGCGGCCCCGAGCACGGCTCCGAACGGCCGGGTGAGGCCGGCGAGGTACCCCGCGGCCGCCGCGCCCCACCACCGCCGCCGCCGCAGGCAGAGGTACGCCCCGACCGACAGCGCCATGAACACCGCCTCGGCGTACCCGAGCACGAGCACCGCGGCCGGCGGAGCCAGCGCGACGAGCCACATCGCCCGGTCGACCGCGGCCTCGTCACCGGTCTCGAGCCGGGTGAGGCGACCCAGCAGCACCGCGAGGACGAGCGCCGCCACGTTGACGACGAGCAGCAAGGCCGCGGCGTCGCCCGTGACCCAGCCCACGGCCCGCGTCAGCAGAGGGACGAGCGGGAAGAACCGCAGGCTGCCGTCGGCGCGGTGGTACCCGTGCTCGGCGATGGCGCGGTACCACGCGGCGTCCCACGCGAAGAGTCCCTGCCCGAGGGGAACCGGCCTCGGCCGCGCGCCGACGCTCGTGGCGCTGAAGCGGGCGAGGGCGAGGGTTGCCCCGACGACCAGCCGCGCGAGCATCCACGGCACGAGCGCGACCCGAACGTCGCGCAGCCAGGTCGCCGTCCCGGGCTCGCCGACCGCGATCTGGCGCAACGACACGCTCCCCGCGTGCCGCCGGGCGGGCGCCTCGACATGACGGGTCGCGGGGCCCGCCCGCTCTCCCCCGGCCGGCTCTTCATTGCGCAACGGCCGCGACGGTACCGCCCGGCCCGGGATGCCGGCGGGACCGCTCAGGAGGGCGTCGTGGGGAACAAAATGGAACAATTTGCGCACGCACCTCGTCGCAGCGCAGGCGGGCGCCGTACCCTTCCCCGCAACCACGACCCGTGACGGCCGTCAAGGCGGTGGCGATGCCCGAATATGAGTACGCGTTCCTGGCGATCACGCGTGTGCGCACCGAATTCGTCGCGCTCGCCGACGGCACGGAGCTCGCGCTCGACAACCGGGGCGTGGAGGCCGTGCTCGCCGCGTACTTCGACGAACGGGTCGTGCCCGAAGTGCACCGCCGCGACGCGGAGGCCGACAGCGCGTGGCAGCGGGGCCTCGACGAGTTCGCGTCCCAGGTGCAGGTCGTCCACCGCACCGTGAAGACCGGTGTGCTGGGCCCGCGGGAAGACCGCGTGAACCTCGTGTTCCCCGACGGCAGCGAGGCCGAGGTCTATCCCGAGGAGATCAACGAGGAGATCGCCCGGCGCTACTCGACTCAGCAGCGCAAGCCGTCACCACGTTCCCTCGCCTTCGAGCAGTGGCTCGCCGAGGCCGGCGCCACGACGCGGTGGCGGGTGGAATGGCACGCCACCCTCTACATGGACGACGGCGCACGCGAGGTGAGGCTGCAGACCCCACGGGGGTGGACGTACGGCGCACCGCTCGACGCGATCGTCCCGTTGCTGAACGAGCTCGGGCGGCGGCGTTGGCGGCTCGTCACCGTCGACGAGGACAAGGGGCTGTACGCCGGGATCGAGTCGGCGAACAGCGCCGCTCCTGTGCGGATCCGCTACACGTTCGCGCGCGAGCGGCTCTGAGCGACGCCCCGCAGGTCAGTCCGAGAGGAGCAGGAGCAGCAAGGGAGCCTCGTCGTGAGGCGCCTCCTCGCCGGCGGGCTCCTCATTCTTCTCCGGCGCCTCCACCGGTGGCGGTCCGTTCGAGAAGTAGACCTTGCGGACGCCCGGAGCCAGGTCGGCGACGAGATGGGCGGGATCGCCTTCGAACCCCCATCGCACGGTCTCCACGTCGGGGCCCGGCCGCGCCACGCCGAGCACCGGTTCGCTGCCGGGCCGCGCATCGCCGACGAGGAGCTCACGCATCCGTCGAACCGTAGCGGGCTCGACATCGCGTGGCGACCGCTTCGCGCAGGTTCGGCGGGCGCACGGTTCGCGCTCGCGCTACTCCGAACCGCCGAGCTCGAGCCACATCATGTCGTGACCGTCACGACCGCGCTGCAGACCCCACTTGCGGGAGAAGGCCGCGACGACCGCAAGGCTCATCTGCTCGGCAACGTCGCGGGGCGGCGGGTCTGCATTGCCGAACGGCACGCCCTCCGCACGAACCGCGATCCTCACAGTGCGGTCGGTCGCGTCGAGATCGAGGCGCACCGTTCGAGGAGCGAGGCGAACCGCGTTGCTCACGAGCTCCGAGGTGACGAGAACGGCTGCCGGCACATGCGCACCGAAGCCCCACTCCTCGACGCGCTCGCCCACCGCCACACGCGCGAGGCGCACCCCGTCCGGTGTCGGGGGGAGTCGCATCGAGAACGCATCGCCGGAGTTGACGACCTCGACCATCGGTCCACCATTGGCCACAGGAGAGCCGTTCCCCATGACGCGTTTTGCCATGCGCGCCCGGCGTCTCACCCGCGCGGGTGAGATGGTTCATCCCGCTCGGTATCGAGACGATAGGGTGACCCGGGTCGTTGAGCAGCCAGGGGCCGCGCCATCTGTGGTGACCCGGGTGATCCGTCGGAGAGGGACGTGCCCAATCCACCTGACTACTTCGAAGCCCGTGTCGTCGAACGCGGCGACCGCCCGACCGTCGAGCTCGTCGGAGAACTCGACATGGCCAGTGCACCGCAACTCGACAGCTGCGTGCGGGCACTCGCCGACGAAGGCGCGGAGGTCGTGACGCTCGACCTGTCGCGACTCGAGTTCTGCGACTCCAGCGGGGTCGCGGTCTTCGTCCGCTGGTCCAAGCCGTCGACCGAGGGATCTCCAGCGTTGCAACTGCGGGGAGCGCAGGGCACCGTGCGCCGCGTCTTCGAGGTGGCCGGCCTGGCCCACATGCTCGACACCGCCTGACGGGGCGACGCCCGCACGACGAGGTATCCGAACGTTGGCCGCTGCGGTTGACATTCGACGAACGCCAGGTGTCGGCTGGTGTCGAGGCACCGACTGCTTCGACGCGAAGCACGAGGAGGGGGCATGAGCAAGCGTCGACACCGGCGCGCAGTGGGCCCGGCTCTCCTCATGGTCGTACTCGCGATCGCGGCGATGCTCGCCGCGTGCGTGCCACCCAGGTCCGGCGGTGTCGCCGCGACCGACGGCTTCCAGCGCGGATCGTCGAGCGGCTGGGGTACGGCCGACACCGGGGGCTGGTGGTCGCTCGTCGGGTCACCGTGGGAGTGGGCCGTCCTGCCCGGAGCAGGAGTCGTCAACGCCGCCGCCAACGATCAGGAGCTCGGGTACCTGTCGCAATCGACGGTTCAGGACGTCGACATCACCGAGACGATGCACCTGCCGCGCTGCACCGGCACGGGCAAGAGCTGCGAATCGTCCGTCATCGGTCGTTACTCGCCTGCCTTCAACCCCACCTACTACAGCGTCGGCCTCGTGCAGGGTGCCGGTTCACCCGACATCTTCCTGCGGGCAACGCGCAGCGACGGCACGCCCCTGAGCCCCGATCTCGACACCCATCTCCCTGCGGGCGACGGCGCCGCGCTGCAGCTCCGTGTCCAGCTCAGCGGAGTGAATCCCACCGCAGTGCGTGCGTACGTCTGGAGCAGTGGCGGGTCGGAGCCCGGGAGCTGGCTGCTCGATACGACCGACAACGACGCTTCCGAGCAGGGCCCTGGAATGGTCGGTGTGCGCTTCCACAACGAGGACACCGCCGCGACGCACACGTTCCAAGTGAACAGCTACGTCGCCAACGGCACGGCGACACTGGTCACCACGACGCCGAACCCGACGGGCACCGCTCACCTGCTGTACGTCGTCGACGACGGTCACGTCTACGTGTACGACATCGACAACAACCACGCCTTGGTGAAGGACTTCGCCATTCCCGAGGCGGGCAAGCGCGGACTGGTGATGGCGCCGAGCCGCGGCCTTCTCTACATCTCGGAGTGCGGCCTCACGAATTGCTCCGGGCAGCACGGCAGTCTGCTCGCATACGACCTCGTGCACGACGTGGTCGCGTGGATCGCGAACTACAAGTTCGGCGTCGACCAGCCCGCGATCACACCCGACGGCTCGAAGATCTACATGTCGCACGGCGACGACGGCGGTGATTTCACCCACACGGTGCTGGATGCGAACGACGGCAAGCCGATTGCTTCCATCACGACGGGGACGAACGGCCACAACACCATCGCCTCGTTGGACGGGAAGCAGGTCTTCATGGGTGGCTACTCGGGGAGCACCTCCGACTACCTCCATGTCGTCGACACCGCGACGAATCAGGTCACGCTGAACGCCGGGCCGACCGTCAAGGGGATCCGCCCGTTCACGATCAACGGCAAGCACACCCTCGCGTTCACCACCTCGAGCGACACCTGTGGCTTCCAGGTGCTGGACCTCACGAAGGGGCAGGTGCTCGCCACCGTCGGGTTCGGCGGCTTTTGCATGTGGCAAACGAATGCTCCGAGCCACGGCATCTCGCTGTCACCCGACGAGCGGCGCGTGTACGTCGTCGACGCTCCTCTCCACCTGCTGGAGGTCTACGACGTCGGTGGGCTACGCGCCGGCGCGCCGGCATTCGTCGCCAGCGTCCCGCTCGGCAAGATGGACGGGAACGAGTCGCCCTGCCAGAGTTTCTGCGTCCAAGAAGGCTGGGCACTGAACGATCTGTCCGGTCGGTACGTCTACGTCGGCGACGCGGGCAACATCGTCGACACCAGCACGCTGAAGGTGGTCGCCACGCTGGCACCGCTTCAGAACACGCGTCAGGTCATCGAGATCGATTGGGCCAACGGCGCAACGAGCGGCACCTCGACCCGGTTCGGCGTGGGACGCCTGACGAGTTAGCGCGGCGCGGTCGCGACGGTGAACCACACGGTCTTTCGGCGGCCGTCGGCGGACCGGCTGATCCCCCAGTCGTCCGCGAGCGCGCGCACGATCTGGAGACCGCGGCCCGTCGGTTGCGTCGGGCGCGGGGACCTGATCGTCGGTTGACCCGGGCCCGCGTCAGTGACCGACACCCGGACCGACTCGGCCGTGCGATCGATCGCGACGCTGAACGCCGTGGCGGCGTGCCGAACGCTGTTCGTCGTGAGCTCCGACACCATGACCGCGACCGCGTCGGCGACCGCCCGGGGGAGGTCGTCGAGCGTACGCAGTGTGTACCGGCGGGCCTCGGTGACCGCGGCGGCGGAGTTCGGGAACCGTCGTTCGTCCGTCATCACTCGATCGCCGGTCACTCGAGACGCAGCACCGGCGTGAGGCCGGTGACCTCGATGATCTGGCGGATCAGCGCCGACGCGTTGCGAATCCGGATGCCGGGAACTCTTTCCGCCACACGCAGGAGCATCGCGAGCCCGGCGCTGTCCATGTAGCCCAGGTCGGCCAGGTCGAACACGACCGGCTCGTGCGCTTCGGGCAGCGCCGTGTCGATCTGCGCGGACACCGCGTCGACGTTGGAGGTGTCGATCTCGCCGGCGAGACGGATCACCGGTGTGCCGGTCGTACCCGCTTCCGTCTCCACGGTGGCGACCGCGGCGTCGTCTACGTCTGCCATCGAACTCCCATCAGGGCGGTGTCGTCGCTGGAGCCGTTGGGGATGACCTCCCGGAGCACATGGTCGAGCAGGTCTTCGAGGGCGCCGTTCGGATGAGCCGCCGCGTTCTCGAGATCCTGCAGACCGCGGGCAAGAGATTGCCCACGACGTTCGACGAGCCCGTCCGTGTACACGAGCAGCGTCGCACCGCGAGTGATCGGAACCGTGACCTGACGGTACGGCGCCGGGCCGGTCACGCCGACGGGAACGTCGATGTCCGTCGGAACGAACTCGGTGCGCCCGGATCTGACGAGAAGCGGCGCGGGATGGCCGGCGTTCGAGACCGTGAGCGTTCCGGCGTTCAGGTCGATGACCGCGCACACGACCGTGGCGAACTGTCCGTCGCGCTCGAGGCTGATCAGGCGGGCAAGCTTCGTGAGGATCTCGGCGGGCGGGTCGCCCTCGACCGCGTACGCGCGGATCGCAAAGCGCAGCGACGCCATCATCGTCGCGGCGTGAAGCCCGCGACCCGACACGTCGCCGACCACCACGACAACGCGATGGTCGTCGAGGGGCACGACGTCGTACCAGTCGCCGCCGACGTCCATCCCCTCGACACCTGCGACGTACCTGCCCGCGATCTCCAACGACGGGACGGTCGGGAACGATTCGGGCACCAGACTGCGCTGGAGCGTCTGCGCGATGGTGCGTTGATCGGCGTACAGGCGCGCGTTCTCGGCGGCCAGCATCTCCGCGTGCGCACGACGGCGGGCGACTCGTTCGACGAGCGCCGCGGCGGCGAGGGTGAGGATGACCCCGAAGGCGCCGAGGAGATACGGGAGCCGCGCGAGCAACGTGCCACCGAGCTCCTTGTGCGGAGTCATGACGAACAACAGCTGTGAGTCGCCGAATGGCACCGTGGTCGACGCGCGCCGTCCGCGAAGAAGCGCGCCGCCGGTGCTCGATGCCAGCAGCCGAGCCGGATCGGGTGTGCGCCCGAGGTACAGCGCATAGCCGAGATCCGCGAAGGCGGAGTTCTTGTCGACGGCTGCTCGCCGGTTCTTCGGCAGCGCGGCTTCCGCGTACACCATGAACCGCGCGCCCGGTTTCGGCTCGATGTAGGCGTAGCCGAGCCGGCGGTCAGGCGCGCCGAGCAGGTCGATCACCGATACGCCGCTCGCCCGCGACGCGCGGCTCAACACGGCACGGATCTGATCGGCAGGCTGTGCCGTCAACTCGAGCGGTTTGCCCACGACGACCAGCGGCGCGGGGGTCACGCCCTGGACCGGCCACAACGATGCCGAAACGAAGGGCCCACGGGGGGTCGTGACCAGTGGACGGAACAATCCCTCGAATGGCGGCTGCTGGCCGTTGGTGGCATCGGCGAGCACCGCCCCCGACGACAACGGCGTCTGGACGTTCGGGATCGCCGCGGTCAGGACGGCCGCCGCCTCTCGTACCCGTTGGCGCAAAAGCCGCTTCTCGTTGCTGTCGTGCACGGCCGACGCGCCCCATGAGAGCACGGCGGTGATCAAGAGTCCGACAAGCATCACCGTGAAGGTGCTGCCGTAGAAGCGCCGGGCGCGCGGCGGGGTCACAGGCTCGGCGCCAACCGGCTCCCGCTTCCCTACCGTGGCCGCCGGCTTCACGTCGGCGACCGCACTTGCGGGTAGATCCACCGAACCTCCGAAGACTGGGAGCGATGGGACCGCCGTCGTGCGCAGGGATGGTAACCGACGACGCAGCCACGACGATCGCCCGGCCTGAGCGCGTGTTCGCGGACTGCAGCGTATGGTCACTTCTCGAGGGTCGCTCTCCCGTTCGCGAGTGCGGATGCTCAGCTCGCCCGACGAACCGTCCGCCATGCCTCCCAGGTCACGCGGAGGATCAACGCCGTGATGCCGAGGCCGAGCAGCGGGTCCATGATCGGGACCCCGGCCGCAACGAACAGCGCGGACGCGACGACTGCGAGGCTGACGTACGCGTCGGCGCGCGCGTGGTGGCCGTCGGCGGTGAGCGCGGCGCTGTTGAGGCGTTCACCGGTCCGGGTCCTGATGCGCGCCGCGACCGCGTTTCCGAGACAGCCGATCGCGCCGGCGCACGCCAGCGCAAGGAGGTGGTGCGGGCGCGTGGGATGGATGAGTCGCTCGACCGATTCCCCGGCCGCGACGCAGGCGCTCACGAAGATCGTGGCGACGACGATGAAGCCGGCGCGGCGCTCTGCGACACGCGAGCCGAGGATGAACGCGAGGGCGAGCGGCAGCGCCGTGAGGGCGTCGCCACCGTTGTGGATCAGGTCGGCGAGGAGCGCGACGCTGCCGCTGGCCACGAACACGAGGGCCTGAACGAGCGCGGCCGCGCCGAGCACGGCGAGTGACAATGCGACGGCTCGGATCCCAGCCCGGGACCGCTTGATGCTCTCGTCGATCAGCCCGTGTGAGTGGCTGCGCCCATCGGCGTGGTCGTGGTCATGACCATGCACGCGCGCGTCTTGACGTTCGAGCGGGTGGTCGTGCTCGAGGTGCGGAAGCGGAACCGACCGTGGGAACGCGCCCGGCACGTGGCGGTGCGCGGTCCGGTAGGAGTGTGCATGGACTCGGCTGCCGTGGCGGTGCAGCTCGGAGCAGGTCACGGAACCAGCGTACGGCCTGGCGAACCGAAAGACCTCCCGCAAGGCGGTTACTCGTCGAGCACGCTCGCCGTAGCATCAGCGGCATGCCCACCGTCGCCGGTGCCCGTACGTGAGCCGGTCGGAGCGGCTCGTCGAGCACGTCGCCGAGCAGATCGCCGACACGATGTTCGCGTTGTCGACGCCGAGCAGGGTCCAGATCCTCGACTGCCTGCGTGACGGGCCGCGCTCGGTGAAGCAGCTGACGAACGTGCTGGCGATGGAGCAGTCGGCGGTCTCGCACCAGTTGCGTGTGCTGCGCGACCACACGCTCGTAAAAGTCGAACGGGTCGGGCGGACCAGGCTCTACGCACTGCACGACGAGCATGTCACCGCGTTGCTCGACGAGGCGTTACGCCATGTCGAGCATCGGACGCGGCGCAAGCGGCGGCAGCGCGCCGTCGCCGCTGGGGCGGACGAGCGGTAGGCGACGTGGCGACGGTCAACGAGCGCCAGGCGCGTAGGGCTGGTGCGGGGTCGGTCGCCTCCGCGTCGTTCACGCCGCTCACGGACCGCCGTTCCGTCCTCGACCGCGCGCATCGAGGCGACATCCTGGGCGCACTCGGACGCGTTCAGTCATTCGACACGGCACCGCGGCGCTCGCTGCGCCGTCGGGTCGCGACGCTGTTCGCGATCATGGGACCGGGTGTCGTCGTGTTGCTGGCCGACAACGACGCCGGCGGCCTTTCCATCTACGCACAGGCGGGACAGGACCACGGGCTCCGGCTGCTGTGGTTGGTGGTGGTCCTCGCGCCGGTCCTGTTCGTGAACCAGGAGATGGCGGCTCGGCTGGGTGCCGTGACCGGCGCCGGTCACGCGCGGTTGATCTTCGAGCGGTTCGGCCGGCGATGGGGCGGCTTCGCCCTCGCCGACCTGCTGGTGCTGAACTTCCTCACGATCGTGACCGAGTTCATCGGGATCGCGCTCGGCCTCGGGTACTTCGGCGTGAGCCGGTACGTCTCGGTGCCCATCGCGGCGGCACTGCTCGTCGCGGTCACGGGGACCGGCAGCTTCCGCAGATGGGAACGGGTGATGTACGCGCTGGCCGCGGTCAGCTTCGTTTGCGTGCCGTTCGCCGTCCTCGCTCGTGCACACCATCCCGCTGCTCAGGCCGCACCTCGTGTCGCAGATCCACTGACGGGCGGGGCGCTGCTCTTCGTCGTCGCGCTGATCGGGACGACCGTGGCGCCGTGGCAGCTGTTCTTCCAGCAGTCGAACGTCGTGGACAAGCGCATCACGGCACGCTGGCTCGGCTACGAGCGCGTCGACACCCTCATCGGCACGATCATGTTCACCATCGGCGCCGCCGCTGTGCTTGCGGGATGCGCCTTCGTGTTCCGGTCGACGCCCTGGCACGGTGGCTTCTCCGACGCGGGACGGACCGCAGCCGCGCTCCGTTCGCGTGCCGGGCCCTGGGTCGGTGCGCTGTTCGCGATCGCGGTCGTCAACGGGTCGGTGTTCGGCGCGGGGGCCGTCACACTCTCGACGTCGTATGCCCTCGGTGACGCATTCGGCACGAAGCATTCCCTGCACCGCCGTTGGAAGCAGGCTCCGGTGTTCCACGGCAGCTTCGCCGCGTTGGTCGTGCTCGCCGGCGCGGTCGTCCTCGTCCCTGGTGCACCACTCGGGCTCGCCACCATCGCCGTGCAGGCCCTCGCCGGGATCCTTCTGCCCAGCGCGACGGTGTTCCTGTTGCTGCTGTGCAACGACACCGCACTGCTCGGTCCGCGCACGAACCCGCGATGGCTCAACGCGCTCGCTTCGGCCGTGGTCGGCACGCTCATCGTGCTGTCCGCACTGCTGACCGTCTCGACCCTGTTCCCACACCTCGACCCGGCCGTCGTCGCCGCGACCCTCGCGATCGGTGCCGGCGGCGTCGGCATCGCTACCTTCGCCGTGCTCACCGCGCCGCGCCCGCGCACCACGTTTGCCGGCACGCACTGGGACCGCACGACGTGGACCACACCACCGCTCGAGACGATCCCGCCGCCTGAACGATCTCGGGCACGAACGTTCGGGCTGGTCGTCCTGCGGTCGTACCTCCTGCTCGCCGGGGCCCTGACGATCGTGAAGATCGTCCGGCTCATGGTCGGCGTCTGACCCGTCCGCGTCCGCGGCCGCGGCCGCGCTCGCCGGTAGCATGAACAGTTGTTCATGTTAGGATCGTTGCGTTCCGGTGCCGCGTCGCGGTGGAGTGACGGGGAGGTGTGCTCGTGCGTGCCCGACCACGAAGTCCCGAGCCCTCGTCCGTCCGCGTGACGTCAGCGATCCGGGCCAGCTGACCCGCTGGCTCGTCGGGCCCGCGTTCCCGCGTCGTCTGCCCTTGAGCGCGGCCCAGTACCCGCCCACTCGAGGTGGTCATGCCGTGGGACGTTGCCGCCTGCATCCTGGCGGCGTTTGCAGCCTTCCTTGCGGTCGCAGCGCCGCACGCGGCGCGTAGCAGCCGCGCCGGGGCCCGGTTCGCCGTCGCGCTGCTGATCACGGTCGGGGCGAACGCGGCGATCGCCGTCGTCGAGCCGAGTACGGCCGTCGAGGTCCTCGCGCTCGCAACGGGCGGTGGGCTGCTCGTCGCGTTACACCGATGGGCCGCGGCACTGCACCGAGGGACACCACACGGTCACCGCGAACGTGCGACCCGTCGAGATCCGTCCGACAACGCCTGAAGGGAGGAGGTGAGCTCCGATGGCTATGCGCCGCCAGTTTCCGACACGAGACGTGCTTCGTCGCCCGCGGCTTCGTCCGGTCGACCTGCTTGTCGGCGCAGCCGTCTTCGCCCTCCTCTACGGGCTGCTCCGACTCGGTCTGACGCTGACCGCGCCGTTCTCACCCGCGCACGCGCCGTCGAAGATCTCGACCGATCCCTCGCAGCTTCCCGGCTACGCGCTGCGATCGCTCGCGCGCATGTTCATCGCGCTCGGCCTCTCGGTCGCGTTCACCTTCGTGTACGGCACGGCGGCCGCGCGTTCCCGCCGTGCGGAGAAGGTGCTCATCCCGATCCTGGACATTCTGCAGTCGGTGCCGATCCTCGGGTTCCTCTCGATCACGGTCACCGCGTTCATCGCGCTGTTCCCGCACTCGATCCTCGGTCTGGAGTGCGCGTCGATCTTCGCGATCTTCACGTCGCAGGCGTGGAACATGACGTTCAGCTTCTACCACTCGCTGCTCACGCAGCCTCGCGAGCTCGACGAAGCAGCGCGCCTCATGCGCCTCACCAAGTGGGAGCGGTTCTGGAAGCTCGACGTCCCGAGCTCGATGATCGGGCTGGTCTGGAACGGGATGATGAGCTTCGGCGGCGGCTGGTTCTTCCTCACCGCGTCGGAGGCCATCACCGTCAACAAGCACTCCTATGCGCTGCCCGGGATCGGCAGCTACGTGGCGACGGCGAGCGCGCAGTCGGACCTGGGCCGGGTCCTGCTCGCGATCGGCGTCATGATCGTCATGGTCCTCGCTGTGAACTTCCTCTTCTGGCGCCCGCTCGTCGCGTGGTCGGAACGGTTCCGCATCGAGACGACCGAGGCCTCCGAACAGCCGCGCAGCATCATGCTCGACACGCTCCGCCGTTCCCACGTCCCGCGTCTGCTCGGACGGCCGCTCCAGCCCGTCGTGACCGGTCTCGACCGGGCGACGCGCGTCTTCGGGATCGCCGATCGGCCGCTCACACCCAATGTCGTGCGCCGTCGTGCCGGCGATGCCGTTTTCGGCGTCGTGGTGGCGATCGGGGTGGTCATCGGCGCGGCGTCGGCGCTCAACTACGTGCAACGCACCGTGGGCCTCGACGAGTTCGCGCACGCCTTCGCTCTCGGTGCCGTGACGTTCGGCCGGGTGCTCATCCTGCTCGTCGCGTCGACGCTCATCTGGGTGCCTGTCGGTGTGAAGATCGGCCTCTCGCCGCGCCTTGCGCGCTACGCACAACCCATCGTGCAGGTCCTGGCGAGTTTCCCGGCCAACTTCTTGTTCCCGTTCTTCGCCGCGTTCCTGATCGCGACCGGCATCAGCCTCAACGTCGGGGGGATCGTCCTGATGGCGCTCGGCGCGCAGTGGTACATCCTCTTCAACACGATCGCGGGGGCCATGTCGATTCCGTCCGATCTGCGCGAGGCGATGGACAACTTCGGGGTGCGCGGCTGGCAGCGCTGGCGGCGCCTCATCATCCCGGGGATCTTCCCCGCGTACGTCACCGGTGGGATCACCGCTGCCGGTGGCGCGTGGAACGCGTCGATCATCGCCGAATACGTCACCTACGGTCACCACACCCTCGTGGCGACCGGGCTCGGTGCCTACATCGCCCAAGCAACCGTCAACGGTGAATTCGCCAAGATCCTGACCGGCATCGTCGTCATGAGCATCTATGTCGTCGGGCTCAATCGGATCGTGTGGCGACGCCTCTATCGTCTTGCCGAAGCCCGCTACTCGCTCTGAGCGCGCACGGTCATTGTCGTGAAGGAGAGCACCATGGCTTCGAGAGTCCTCACCGGCGCGGGGACCACGATCCTCGCCGCCGACCACATCACGAAGGCGTTCACCACGCCGAACGGTGACCCGCTCCCGGTGCTCGACGACATCAGCTTCCAGCTCCGCGAGGGCGAGATCGTCGCCCTCCTCGGCAAGTCGGGCTCGGGCAAGTCAACGCTGCTGCGCTGCCTCGCGGGACTCATCGCACCCAGCAGCGGCCGCGCCCTCTACAAGGGTGAGCCGGTGCGCATCGCCAACCCCGGCGTCGCCATGGTGTTTCAATCGTTCGCGCTCCTGCCGTGGCTGACCGTTCTCCAGAACGTCGAGCTCGGTCTCGAAGCCCGCGCCGTGCCGGCCGACCAGCGCCGCGACCGCTCGCTGCGCGCGATCGACCTCATCGGTCTCGACGGCTTCGAGTCCGCCTACCCCAAAGAGCTCTCCGGCGGGATGCGCCAGCGCGTCGGCTTCGCCCGTGCGCTCGTCGTCGAACCCGACGCCCTCTTCATGGACGAACCGTTCTCCGCCCTCGACGTCCTCACCGCCGAGAACCTGCGCACCGAGCTTCTTGCGTTGTGGTCACGCAGCGACTTCCCGACCCGCGCCATGCTGATCGTCACCCACAACATCGAAGAAGCGGTGCTCCTCGCCGACCGGCTCTTCGTCCTCTCATCCAACCCCGGCCGCATCCAAGCCGAACTCACGATCGACCTCCCCCGCCCGCGGGACCGCAGAAGCCCGGCGTTCGAGGCCCTCGTCGACCAGGTCTACGGCATCCTCACCGGACGCGAGCCGACCCCCGAGGTCGAAGCGCCGGCGCGACCCGGGCCGACCGATGTTCCGCTCCCGAGCGCGACGGTCGGCGGCATGGCCGGACTCCTCGAGATCCTCGCCGCGCACGACGGCCGAGAGGACCTGCCCGACCTCGCCCACGAGCTCACATTCGAAGTCGACGACCTGCTCCCCCTCGTCGACGCGACCACGATGCTGGAGTTCAGCACCGTCGACGACGCCGATCTCGAGCTCACCGACCTCGGACGCGTCTTCGTCTCGGCCGACATCCTCCGCAGCAAAGAGCTCTTCGCCCGCCAAGCCCGCGAGCACGCGCCGCTCGTCCGCTCGATCTGGAACTCCCTGCACGCGACCAAGGACGGGACGCTCAACGAGGGTTTCTTCATCGACATCCTGCGCCGCGGCTTCACCGAGGACGAAGCCCAGCATCAGCTCGACATCGCGATCGACTGGGGTCGCTACGGCGAGCTCTACGACTACGACGCCAACACCGGCGAGCTCACGCTCGACACCGGCGCACCCGACGTCCCCGTACTGTCGACGTAAACACGAGGCTCGTCAGGGCGCGCCCGAGCCGCCAGGTATCGACGCTGACCTGGCCCGCCCCGCGATCGCGCTCAGCACGGAACGCCACCACTCCGAGCGTCGTCGGCCGCCCTGCCATCGCGAGTGCAGCGGCGCCCGTCTGGGACAGCCGCCCGGAGCACCGGCAGGAACTCCGCGAGGGCTGCGTCGGTGTCGTGGTCGTCAAGGTCGTGGTCGTGGCGACGTGGTGGTCGGCGAACTCGTCGATGTCGTGGCCCGGGACCGCGACGCAGGCGATGACACGGTGGTCGCCAGCGTTGTGACCGTCCGCGGCGCGGCCCCCGCGGCCGCCATCGGCTGTGTGACGGGCAGGTTCGCCCTGAACTCCGACGGTGACAGGACCGACGCGAACAGCTGGGTCAGCTGGTCGGTGACGGTCCTGACCGGTTCGGACGTCCTGGCAGCAGGATCGAGCGGCGCCGGGGGCGGCCTGACCAAAGTCATGCGGCCGGTCGGCGTGATGCCGGCGGCCGAGCCGGACGAGGCGGGCGTCCTTGGCTTCCCATTCGTGACGATCACATGGGCGCTGTGGCGGGGTCCGTGCGTCACCACCATCGAGGCGGCCGCGAACACGAGTCCCGTGAGCAGCAAGGCGACGAGCAACCGCTCCTCGTTGGTGCGTGCGTCAAACCACCTCAGCACCGCGACCTGCCTCTGCCGCACAGCTATCCCAACGCAACCCAACCCGACAGGAGCGCTCGGTGCGTGTCAGGCCAGTCTGCGCGTCCGGAGCCGGTCCGCGCCGGCCTCTGCTCCGGCGACGACCATCTTGCGTGGGCCGTCTTCCGCGGGCCTTCCAGTGCCCGCTTGTACAGTCGCGCGCGTTCGGCGAATCGCCTCATGGCGCGCAGTCGCGGCGCTCGACTACGACCAGCTGTCCCAGTCGTTGTCGCCGGATCCAGTGCCATCGCGGGAGGACGATTGACCTGCGCCGTGCATCTCGTACGCAACAGCTGCATGACGCGTCGAACAAGAACGGGTCGCAGATCACGCGTCAGATGCGTGTGATGGCTCTCGCACCCGGGTTCATCGTGGTCGCGCCGCGCGTTCTGCATGAACGCGTGACCACGCACGATCACACGGGCCGAGTGGTCGGGTGTGACGCCCTCGGACCGCGATGCAGCCCACCGCAACAGAGCCGCCGCAACCATTCGTCTCGCACAAGACCGCCGGCGAGATCATCGACACTCTCGCTAGCGACTGCCGGCGGATCTCCGACTCAGGTCACGAGACGCGCATCAGCGGGCCGCAAGAAGCGCCGCTGACCAGGTATTTGCTCCGAGCGGACGACGGGGACTCGAACCCGCGACCCCAACCTTGGCAAGGTTAGAAAGCCCGACGCGTAACCTGCGGAAATGAGTAAATACCGGCTGGCCTGCGCCTATAAGCGCGCGTTAGCGCGAGTTGTTTCGCGTCCCCGCGCTACGTCGCGCGGCCAATTAGCGGCCTCTCGGCTTCGCGCGCCCCAGACGGTCGACGAGTCGGGACAGCTCGTCAAAAATCGGTACAACGTCCCCTCGTAACCCGCGCCTCCGCAGGGACGGTTGTCCAAGCGCGGTCCGAAGGCCGATACGTTGGACGGCCATGATCCCTTTCCTGCTTCACCGACACGTCAAAGCCGCGTGCGGCGTCACCGCAGCCCTCGTCGTCCTCCTCGCGTCGTGCGGCGGCGGCTCCGGTACCAAGAGCTCGAGCACAACAGTGCCCGGCGGCAGCACGTCCACGACCAGTGCCGGTCGATCATCGGCGCAACTCGCCGCCGACCGGCAGACCGCGCGCGCAGCACTCCTGAGGCTCAGCGACCTCCCCGCCGGTTGGGACGCCAAGGCACGCGACGACTCGAGCAACAACACCCCTGCCCTGAAGGCAGCGGAAAAGGCGTTCGGCCAATGCCTCGGGATCGACCCGGCACTGCTCAGCAACCAGGACGACACGACAAAAGCCACAGCCACAAGCGACAAGTTCACCGACGGGCAAAACATGGCAGTCGAGAACAACGTCGAGTACGAGCCCGACACGACCCAGCTCAACCAGGTCATGACCGCACTGCAACAGCCACAAGCCCGCCAGTGCTTCCAGACCTTCGTCAACACCGCAGTGAAGAGCTCGATCGAACACCCCAGCCCGGGGTCGACAATCCCGCAAGGCGTCACCTTCGGCAACCCTGAGGTCGCCACCGTCAACCTTCCCGGTCTCAACGCCGACACCGCCGTCGACTACCGGGTCTCCATGCCGGTCAGCGCCCGCGGGTTCACCATCAGCGTGTACCTCGATCTGCTCTTCGCCACCCGGGCACGCGCCGTCACGCTCTTGACGTACCAGGACGTCTCCAAACCGTTCCCCGCAGACCGAGAAACCCGGCTCGCCAACACCGTGCTGAACCGACTTCCCGGCGCGGGTCAGACAGCACCGCCCGCCTAGAACGAACGGCCGGAAGCGCTCCAACCGCACCAGTCGCTCACGAGCCCGCGCGCGTACACACGTCGGCGTTTGTCAGGGCGACCGAGTGACGAGATCGTTGAACGTCGCCTCACTCGTCGACGGCGCGTGGCCGATGTACCAGCCCGTCGCGCCCGGATCGCTCCAACCCGCGGGCAGCGTCATCGCACCGCCGTAGTGCGGATCTCCGTACGCCGGTTCGGCCTGCCCGGGCCGCCAGGCCTTGAACTCGAGCGTGGACCCGTACACGCGGGCGCAGAAGTACCACGGCGGCGGATACACCGTCGTTCCCGAGAGCACGAACTCGCTCGACAAATCGACCCCGCCCAACAAGGTGAACGGCGGGGTCTGCGTCGTGTCCCAGACGTGGAAGTTGAAGATCCACAGTGCGCCGAGCCAGATGTTCTTCGTGACGGTGACGAGCCGGTATCCGCCGGTAACGGTGCGGATCCGCAGCGCGGCCCCCTGTTGTACGAGGGTGTTGGTTTGCGTCGCCCATGTCGCGCAGGTCTCCGCGGAGCTGACAGAGGGGCTGTCGCTGGGCCAGAAGATCTCACGGGTGTTGTTGTCTGGCGTCTGGGAGATGAACGACGCCGTCCCCGGCGCGGACGCCATGGAGAAGGGTTGACTCCCCGTCAGTACCGCGCTCACCAAAGGCGCGGTGTCGTGGAAGTCGTACGTGGTGCAAGCCACACACACCATGGCGGTCAGACACAAGCCTGCCGCGGTACGCCACCGATTGCGTCGCATATGCCGTGGACTGCCCATCTTCCCCCTGATGACCAGTTGTGCCCGGGCCGCGGCCTTGCGAACCTGCCATTCCGTGGAGATCGATCTCAATCCTGGGCGCGAAAACCTCGCCCTCCTCGACCTGACAAGCGATCGCCTCCAAAGACAGGTCGAAGTTGGAGCGGGCGCCAACGCAGCCCGCCATCAAAGGCGATCGCTCCCGGGTGCCATACACGTCCGGATAGGCCACTGAGTTGTTTTCTCTCGCGTGCGAAGCGTCCGCGGGCTCACCGGGGAGCGAACGGGTGTTCAAGGAGTCTCGCGTGCGTCAGATCGCCACCGCGGCTGGTGTTCGATCTCCGCCCGATCGAACGATGACTACATCGAACATGCTCGCCCGGAGCCAGTCATGCACGGTCTGGCGCGCCGCCCCGCAGCGCCGCGCCACATCAGTGACCGTCGCCCCGTCGTTGAGGACCTCCAACACCGCCTGATAGCGCTGCTCCACCAGCCCCAACTCCACGAGCATCGACGGCCTCCTCCGGACCTGCGAGCGCGAGACAACCCACAGCGAAGAAGGTGGCGACCACGAACAGGTGGATCTCGAGTGTCAGCCAGGAGGCGGAGTCACTGTCGCCCAGCTACCGGGGCCGCGTCCCGAGACTGTCAACCAGCTACCGGGGCCACGGTTTCCATCATGAACCGGGTCCGCACAGAGAATCCTGCGGCCAGTTTGCGGCCAGTTGCGGATCTGCGGGCGCTTCCCCACTCTCCTGATGTTGAGAACAACGCTGTGACGGGCGGCTCTTCCGAGCGGACGACGGGACTCGAACCCGCGACCCCAACCTTGGCAAGGTTGTGCTCTACCAACTGAGCCACGTCCGCGTGCCGAGCCAGGATAGCAACCGGGCGACGGGCCCTCGGGGAGGACACACGTATGAGCGGCACGGCCGAGGGCGCCCGATCGCCGCTGGAGCTGTTGGGGGTGCTCGGCATCCAGGACGTGGAGATCGGCCCGGACCTGCACCATCTCGAGATCTACACGCTCCGGGGCCTCATCACGCTCCTCTGGCACGGGCCCGACGAAATCCGCGATGTCGTGATCGCGTGCGGCGGCGCCATGGGCGGGTTGCTCGGCCCCGCAAACGGCTTGTACCACCACCTCGGAACCGCGCTCGTGGAGCGCGGCATCGGCACGCTTCGCGTCGGCTATCGCCGCCCGAACGATCTCGACGCGTGTGTTCACGACCTCGCCGCGGTCGCGGACCTCGCGTGGCACCACGGCGCGCGGCGCTTCGTCACGATGGGACATTCGTTCGGCGGCGCGGTTGCCATCCAGGCCGGCATCGTGCTCGGCGCGCATGCCGTGGGCGTGGTCACATTGTCGACGCAGTCAGCCGGCTGCGAGGAGGCAAGCCAACTCGGCGAAGTTCCACTGCTCCTGTTGCACGGTGAGCACGACGAGATGTTGCCGCCCGAGACGAGCTTCATCGTGCGCGAGCTCGCCGGGCACGGCGAGCTCGTGATCCTCCCCGGCGCGGGTCATGGTCTCGTCGAAGCGGGCGACGAGCTGCGCGCGCGACTCCTCGACTGGGTCCCTGCGCGCTTCGAGGACGCGCCGCCGCCGGGATAACTGTCACACCCCCCGTTCATACTGAAGTCATGATCGGGTTGGCGGAGGCTCGACAGCTCGAAGCGGCGGCGAGCGCGATGCTCGACGCGCTCGAGCCCGACGCGGTGCCTTCCACCGATGCCGTCGCCGTCTGGGAAGCACTCGACGCCGCCGCCCGCAAGATCACCGCGATGGCGACGTTGATGGCGCGCCGAGTTGACGATTCGCGGGCGTGGGCACGTGCCGGTGAGCGCAACGCCGCCGACTTCATGGCAATGCGGTCGGGCAATTCCGTTGCATCGGCGCGCGCGCAGCTGGACGTGTC
>JAMXLJ010000079.1 GCA_024281095.1 Acidimicrobiia bacterium
GACGGTGTACGGCACGGGCGGTGCACGCGGCCGGCGGCGGGCCAACCGCGGAGCCGACCAGCAAGTGGAGCGAGCGAGAAAACGCGGTGCCGCAGGCACTCGCCAGCGAGCGAACGACACGCGTAGACCAGGGTGAACCCCGGAGCCCCCCAGGGAGTGGAGCGAGCGAGACGACGCGGTGCCGCAGGCACTCGCCAGCGAGCGAACGACACGCGTAGAGCAGGGTGACCTCGGAGCCCTGCAGTAAGTGGAGCGAGCGAGAAAACATGGATCTCGAGTTCTCGGACGATCAGGAACTGCTGCGCGACAGCGTGCGTCGCTTCCTCGCCGACCGGACCCCGGTCGACTCGTTCGTCCGCGGTCAGCTCGATGACGCCCGGGGGACGACGGACGACGTCTGGCGCGGCCTGGCGAGCCTGGGCGTCACGGGCCTGCTGGTGCCCGAGGAGCACGGCGGCGCGGGCATGGGGATGGTCGACGCGGCGGTGGCACTCGAGGAACTCGGACGGGCGCTGTACCCGGGGCCGTTCGCCTCGTCCGCAATCGGCGCGGTGAGCCTCGTCGTGCTCGCGGGCTCGCCCCGTGAGCACGGCTTCCTCCTGCCGGGGCTCGCGTCGGGCGACACGATCGGCACCGTCGCCCTCCTCGAGCCTGGACAGCGCTACGAGTGGCGCACGCCGGCCACCGAAGCGCGCCAATCGGGCGAGCAGTCCGAGCTGCACGGCACCAAGGTGCACGTTCTCGATGCCGCGGCCGCGAACCTGTTGCTCGTGACCGCGCGCGACGACGCCGGCCTCGGCGTGTACGGCGTGGATGCCGGCGGTGCGGGCGTCCACGTGGAGCCGGCTGTCACCGTCGACGGCACTCGCAAGGAAGCGACGGTGCGCCTCGAAGGCGCGCGCGGCTGGCGGCTCGGCTCCTCGGACGCGACCGGATCGGTCGCGGAAGTGGTCGACCGGCTCGCCGTGGCCGCAGTCGTGGACGGTGTGGGCGCCGCGGCCCGCGCGCTCGAGCTCGCGGTCGAGTACGCGAAGCAGCGCGTGCAGTTCGACCGTCCGATCGGGTCCTTCCAGGCGGTGCAGCATCTGTGCGCCGACATGTTGCGGGCGGTGGAGCTTGCTCGCGCCGGGGCGTACTACGCGTGCTGGGCGGCCGACAGCGCCGACGCGGCCGAGCGCCACCGCGCAGCCACGATGGCGAAGGCCTTCGCGTCCGACGAGCTCTACCGGGTGGGGACGAGCGCGGTGCAGGTGTTCGGTGGAATCGGCTTCACCTGGGAGCACGACATCCACCTGTACTTCAAGCGCCTGATGTCCCTGCAGCGCATGGGCGGCGGCTCCGACGAGCATCTCGACGAGCTCGCACACGTCATCCTCGACTGACGGCCCACCCCCGCTCCGAGCGCACCGCCGTCTGCCAGCGTTCATGCGTGGATTCGCGTCGCTCAGCGACCGGGATCCACGCATGAGCGGGTGTCACACCGGCCTGGTTCACTCGCCGATGTGGCAGACGACGACCTGGACCGCACGCTCGCCCGCCTGGCTGCAGAGCAGCTGGGCCTCTTCACGACCGACCAAGCCCGTGCCCAGGGAGCGACAGGACGTCTCCGCCGGACACGTATGGAGTCGGGCCGATGGGAGCTGATCAGGCCAGGGGTGTTCCGCATCGCGGGCGCGCCGGCGACCTGGCACCAAGATCTCCTCGCCGCGTGCATGGCGACGAGCTCCACGGCGGTGGCATCCCATCGGGCGGCCGCGAAGTTGTGGGAGCTTCCCGGCTTCGGCGACGAAACCGAGCCCGAAGTCACCGTGACGAGACATCGATGGCACCGCCTGGCGGGGGTCCACTGTCACGAGACCCTTGCGCTGCCGAGGTCCGACGTCACGCGGCGTGACACCATTCCCGTGACGACGCCCACTCGCACGCTCGTCGACGTCGCACGGTACGCGGTTTCGGCGCGTCTCGAAGAGGCGCTCGACGACGCCCTTCGCCGTGGTCTCACGACGCTGGACCGCCTCACGGCGCGAGTGGACGAGCTCAGCGGTCCAGGTCGTCGCGGGATCACCAAGATCCGTTCGCTCATCGACGCTCGCGACGCGGCTGCGGCCGTTCCCGAGAGCGTGCAGGAACGGCGCCTCGTCCGGCTGCTCGCGCGCAACGGCCTGCCTCGCCCGGTCTTGCAGTTCGAGATCTGCGACGGCAGCAGATTCGTTGCGCGCGTCGATGCCGCGTACCCGGAGCAGCGCATCGCGATCGAATACGACAGCTACATGTTCCACGGCAGCCGCCACCGGCACGAGCTCGACCTCGCCCGTCGAAATCAGCTCCAGGCTCTCGGATGGCAGATCTTCCACGCGACGGCGGCGGACCTGCGCAACCACGGCCGATCGGACCTGTGCCGCACGCTCACCCGCTTCTTGCGTGGATTCGCGTCGCTGAGCGACGCGAATCCACGCAAGAGCGATGGGGCGGCGTCGGTGCGGGTCAGCGGCGGCGCGTGAGCAGGAGGCAGCCGCAGGTGTTGCCGCCCCCGGCCGCGGCCACCGCGACCTCCGGTTCGCCGGGGACCTGACGGGCGTCGCCTTCTCCCCACAGTTGCACGCACGCCTCGTGGAGGAAGCCGTAGCCGTGCAAGCGGCCGGCCGAGAGCTGGCCGCCGTGGGTGTTGAGAGGCAACTCGCCGTCGCGGGCGATGCGCTGACCGCCTTCGATGAACGGGCCGCCCTCCCCCACCTTGCAGAACCCGAGCGACTCCAGCCAGCTCAAGCTGAGGAAGCTGAACCCGTCGTACAGCTCGACGAGCTGCACGTCGTCGGGCTTGAGGTCGGTACGGGTCCACAGATCGGCGCCGGCATCGCGCGTGGACATCGTGGTGAGGTCGTCGAACTGGTCCCACGACGGGCGGCCCCGCATCGCGCAACCGACCGACTCCACCTGGATCGGCTGCTTGCGGGTATCGCCCGCGACGTCGGCCCGCGAGAGCACCACCGCGGTCGCGCCGTCGCACGGCACGTCGCAGTCGAACAGGCCGAACGGGGTGGAGATCATGCGCGCCGCGAGGTAGTCGTCGAGCGTCATCGGTTCGGTGTAGATCGCCTTCGGGTTCAGCGCGGCGTTCTTCCGCGCGTTGACCGCGATCTGGCCGAGCTGCTCGCGCGTCGTGCCGTAGCGGTCGAAGTGGGCCTGGGCGAACATCGCGACCCATATCGCGGCCGACGGCGCGGAGAACGGCAGCGTCCACTGGGTGAAGCCGCTCACCCGCGGAATGCCACCGCCACCACCCCCGCCACCGGGCATCGTGGAGGCGCGGCCCTTCTCCCCTTGCGCACTGCCTTCGAACACGCTGCGGAAGCACACGACGTGGCGCGCGAGCCCGGTGGCGACGGCCGCGCATGCATTGATCACCGAGCCCAACTGTCCCGACAGCTCGAGGCCGCTTGCGTACCAACTGACGGGCAGGCGGAGCGCGTCGATCACCTCGTACGCGCCTGCACCCGAGAATCCGGGCGGCGTGCCCATCGGGCCGGGATATGTCGACACCCCGTCGATGTCATCCACGGTGAGACCCGCGTCGTCGATCGCCGCGAGGCACGCGTCGAGCGTCAGCTCCAACGGGTTGCGGTACAGACGCCGGCCGATGTCGGACTGGCCGGCGCCGGTGATGCAGACCTCGCTTCGCTGCGATGCTCCGAACGCCATGTCAGCGGGCCTCCTGCCGTGGCTCGAAGAGCGGCAGATAGATGTCGTCGGGCTCGTCGGGGTGACGCTCGAAGATCACCTGCACCGGCATCCCGCTGTGCACGCTCTCGGGCTCGGAGTTCACGACGTTGGTGGTGAGGCGCGTCTCCGGCTGCTCCTCGATCTCGACGATGGCAACCACGTACGGCAACTCGGGGCCCGGCATCCACGGTTGGTGGTTGATCGAGTAGGTCGCGACGGTCCCCCGCCCCGACACCGGCTCGGGCTGCAGGTTCTTCGAGTGGTCCTTGGGGCACATCGGCTGCGGCGGGTGAACGAAGTATCCGCAGTCCTGGCACCGCAGGAAGCGCAGCCTCCCGTCGGCGCCCGACGTCCAGAAGAACCGGTTGCCGTCGTCGAGCTTCGGCAGGATGCGGAACGGAACGTTCACGGTGTCACTCGTCGAGTCGGTCGGCATGGCTAGTCGGCCTCCGCTTCTGGCGCGGCGTCGAAGCCGCGCCGGGCCGCGGGCATCGCCTCGACCGCGGGCAGCAGGCCGAAGCTCGGAATGGTCAGCATGATGGAGCCGAGCACCTCTTCCCACGACGCACCGACCTCGCGGGCGAGCATGGCGTGGCGTTCGATGCCCTCGGCGTTGCGGCGGATCACGGTGCACGCGAGCCGGACCAGCTCGTGCGTCTTGCGGTCGGGCGCGGGGAGGGAGTCGATCTGGGCCATGAACGCGCTCTGCGCCTCGTGGAGCGCGGGGAACACCTCGTGCAGCGGACCCTCGAACGGGAAGCTGAAGTCGTCGGAGCTAGTCATGCATCGACCTCCGCGTGGGGGCGGGCCACGATATCGACCGCTCCGCCGGCGGAGCAGACGGTCTCACGCCGCGGTGGGCCGGAACAGGGGCAACGTCACGTCGTCGCTGGCGGGGCGGAAGGTGACCTCGACCGGAAGACCGACGCGCAGCGCGTCGAACTCGCAGTCGACGATGTTCGTCATGATGCGCGGGCCCTCTTCGAGCTCCACGATCGCCGCGACGTACGGGACCCGTTCGGGGAACGGCGGCAGGTCGTTCACGTGGACGACCGACCAGGTGTAGAGGGTGCCGCGGCCGCTTGCCTCGACCCACGCGACGTCGTCGTGCCAGCACACCTTGCAGAAGGGGCGGGGATAGAACTGATGACGGCCGCACGCGCGACACCGTTGGATGAGCAGCCGTTCGTCGCGCGCCGCGTCCCAGAACGGTCGCGTCTCGTTGTCGGGCGCCGGCAGGTCGAAGCGCATCGCGGGCCTCGACATCCTGTGGGCGGCCCCGGTCAGACCCGGCTCGGAAGCGAAGCGGTGGCCTCGCCCTGGAGCTTCGACTCACCTTGCTGGTTCACGACTTGGCACTCCAGATCGACGAGATGATCGCCGCCGTCGTCGCGCTTGGCCGTGACCGTGATCCTGGTCGAGAGTGTCTCGCCCGGCCACGTCTGTTTCGTGAACCGCACCTTGTAGCGCTTCAGGTTGCCGACGCCGACATAATCGGTGAGCGCCTTGCCGAGGAGCCCCGCGGTGAACATGCCGTGCCCGAACACGCCCGGGAGCCCGGACTCCTTCGCCGCGACCTCGTCGGTGTGCATCGGGTTGAAGTCGCCGGACGCGCCGGCGTACATCACCAGGTCGGTGCGCGTGAGCGTGTGCGCGAACTCGGGCGCCTCGTCGCCTTCCTTGACGTCCTCGTAGAACAGCTTCTGCTCGCCCATCGCGCGCGCTCCTGAAACTCGGGAAACGGTCGCCGTCGCATGATCCTTCGGTCGGCGCCGCAGTGTCGTTTGCTACCCGTTCCCTGACATCGCTGTCAACTTCGCGCGTCCGAGGGTACTGTGCCGCCATGGGCCCGGATTGGCCGCTGCGCAAGGTGCCGGAAGAGCTCGTGCGGCGGTACCACCGGGAGCGCCTCTGGACCGACGAGACGCTCGCCGATCTCGTGTGGGAAGGGCTGACCGGCGGTCCGGGCCTCACGTTCCGGGTGTGGTCGCAGCACCGGCCGGTGCACACCACGATCGGCGACGTGCGCGATCGCGCGCAGCGCCTCGCCGGCGCCCTCGCGGCACGTGGGTTCGGCCCCGGCGACGTGATCGCGTTCCAGATCCCGAACTGGATCGAAGCCGCAGTGACGTTCTACGGCGTGAGCCTGCTCGGTGGTGTGCTCGTGCCCGTCGTGCACTTCTACGGGCCGAAAGAGCTGCGTCACATCCTTCGTGAGTCGCGCGCCCGGGTGCTCATCACCGCCGACCGGTTCGGCCACAGCGACTATCTCGCCGGCCTCGAGTCGATCCGGGCCGATCTTCCCGATCTCGAGCTCGTCGTCGTCGCAGGCGACACGCCGCCACCATCGGGGACCGTCGCGTTCCGGACGCTGCTCGAGCCCGATCCCATCGCGCGCCCCGAAACCATCGATCCGGACGCGCCGGCGGTGGTCGGCTACACGTCGGGCACCACCGCGAACGCGAAGGGCGTCGTGCATACGCACCGCACGCTCGTCGCCGAGATGCACCAGATGCGCGAGATGAACGCGAACCCCTATCCCCGCCCGATGCTCGTCGGCGCGCCCGTGGGCCACGCCATCGGCATGCAGGCGGGCTTGCTCGGCCCGCTCGTGCGGGGCCTGTCCGTGCACCTCACCGACGTGTGGGACCCGGGCACCGTGCTCGCGGGCATGCTCGAAGCCGGCCTCACGGCGGGCAGCGGGTCCACGTACTTCCTGCAGAGCCTCCTCGACCATCCCGACTGCTCCCCGCGCCACCACGAGCTCATGGGGGCGATCGGCCTCGGCGGCTCGCCCGTCCCGGCTGCCGTCGCGGACCGGGCCGAGGCGCTCGGCATCTCGCTTACCCGCTCGTACGGCTCCACCGAGCACCCGTCCACCACCGGGGCGTCGCACGAGGAGCCACGCTCGAAGCGCAATTACACCGACGGCCGCGCCCTTCCCGGAGTCGAGCTGCGCATCGTCGACGAGCAGGGCCGCGACGTCGCCACCGGCGTGGCCGGCGAGATCTGGAGCCGCGGGCCCGACCTCTGCGCGGGCTACGTCGACCCCGCGCTCACCGACGCCGCCTTCGACCCCGAGGGTTGGTACGCGAGCGGCGACATCGGCGTGCTCGACGTCGACGGCTATCTGACCATCACCGACCGCAAGAAGGACATCATCATCCGCGGCGGCGAGAACGTGAGCGCGGCGGAAGTGGAGGAGCTGGTGCTCCGGATGCCCGGCGTCGTCGAGGTCGCGGTCGTCGCCGCGCCGGACGCGCGTCTCGGTGAGCGCGTGGCCGCGTTCCTGCGGACACGGCCCGGTGAACCCGCGCCGACGATGCTCGAGTTGCGCGAGCACTTGGAGCGCGCCGGCCTGGCGCGCCAGAAATGGCCCGAAGAGCTGCACGAAGTGGAGAACCTGCCCCGTACACCGTCGGGGAAGGTGCAGAAGTTCGTGTTGCGTCAGCAGCTACGCGACCGCGCCGCCGGCTGATCAGGGATCGCGCGGCAGTCCGAGCAGGCGCTCGGCGATCACGTTGCGCTGCACGTCGGTGGTGCCGCCGGCGATCGTCAGGCAACGGTTGAACAAGAACCCGTGGATCCACGTGCGCGTCTCGTCGTCGTATGCCGCGCCCAGCGGCCCGAGCAGCTCCAGGCCGACCTCCTGCACGCGCTGGTCGTGCTCCGCGCCGAGAAGCTTGCGCACCGCGGCTTCGGATCCGCTCGGGTCCGCGCCGGCAAGTGCCTTCACGGTGAGCCGGAAGCCGAGCACCGCGAGCGCGTGCGCTTCGGAAACGAGCCCGCCCACTTCGTCGAGTGCGACCTCGTGCCCGTCGGCACCGCTCCGACGCAACAGGCGCAGCAGTCCTTCCACGCCGAAGCCGATCGACGAGCCACTCCCCATGAACACGCGCTCGTTCGCGAGCGTGGTTCGTGCGGCGCGCCATCCGTCGTGCTCGCGGCCGACGAGACAGTCGTCGGGAACGAACACGTCGTTGAAGAAGACCTCGTTGAACCACGCCTCGCCGGTGAGCTCGCGAAGCGGTCGGATCTCGATCCCGGGTGTGCGCATGTCGACCATGAAGCAGCTGATGCCGTCGTGCTTCGGCGCGTCGGGATTCGTGCGCGCGAGGCAGATGCCCCAATCGGCTTCCCGCGCCATCGACGTCCACACCTTTTGCCCGTTGAGCAACCAGCCGCCTTCGATGCGTGTCGCGCGTGTCGTGAGTGACGCGAGGTCGGAGCCGGCGCCGGGCTCGCTGAACAGCTGGCACCAATTCATCTCGCCGCGCAGCGTGGGCATGATCCACCGCTCCTGCTGCTCGGGCGTGCCGTACACGATGAGGTTCGGCAGCGCCCATGCCCCCACTGCGATCGACGGCAGGCGGATCTTCGCCTTCTGCATTTCCTCCGCGATGATCAGCTGCTCGGAAGCGTCGGCGTCGCGACCCCACGGCTTGGGCCAGTTGGGCACCACGTATCCCGCTTCGGCGAGCCGGGTGCGGCGCTCCGCCCCCGGCAGCTCCTTCACCTCTGCGAAGAACCCGCGTACTTCCTCGCGCACGGCCTCCGCTTCGGGCGGCAACGCGACGGTGAGTGTGCGGCGGGCGCCGTCGAGCGCGAGGTGCGCGGCGCGTACTCGCCACGCCGCCGACGGCCCGATCAGCTGACGGGTCACGAGTGCACGCCGGAGGTACATGTGGGAGTCGTGCTCCCACGTGAACCCGATACCGCCGTGGTTCTGGATGCAGTCCTTCGCACACCGGACGAACGCGTCGATCGCGAGACCGGCGGCCGCGCTCGCGGTCAACTCCGTGGCCGCGGGCTCGCCGGCGTCGTCGAGGGTCCGCGCGGCGTCCCATACCGCGGCTCGTGCAAGCTCGGTCTGGGCGAGCATGTCGGCACACCGGTGCTTGGGGCCCTGGAACTGCCCGATGGGCCGGCCGAACTGCTCGCGGACCTTCGCGTACTCCGCCGACGCGTCGACACACCACTGCGACCCGCCGGTCGCTTCAGCCGCGAACAGCACCGCGGCGACGTCGCGGACGTGGCCGGCGTCGAGGTCGGTGAGGATGCGACGACGCGGCACGACCACTCCGTCGACGACGACCTCGGCGGCACGACGGGTCAGGTCGAGGCTCGTCAGCTCGCGCGCGCCGAACTCGCCTTCGACCAGCACGCACCACTCGTCGCCCGCTCGCGCGACGAGCAATTGCGCGAGGTGGCCGGACACGACGGGCGCGAGCGTTCCGGAGACGCGTAACCCGTCGCCCTCGAGCGTCGCGTCGAGCGCGCCGGTCAGTGCGACCGCGCCCACCGTGGTGCCCGCGACGAGCCCGGGAACGAGGTCGCGCGCGGCCTCTTTTCCTGCGCTCGCGATCAACGCGGACGCGAGCACGGTCGGCAGGAACGGGCCGGGCGCGACGGCCGCCCCGAGCTCCTCCAGCACGACCGCGAGCTCCGGGATCCCGTAGCCCTCGCCGGAGTACGCCTCGTCGACGTGGAGGCCGAGCCACCCCATCTCGGCCAGCGCGCCCCAGAACGGTGGCAGCGCGTCGGTGTCCGCGTCGAGGTACGCCCGTGGAACGGACGGCGCGCAGTGACGCTCGACCCAGCCGTGAACCGCCTCGTGAAGCGCCTCGTGCTCTTCCGTGATCCCGATCGGCATCCGCCGATCCTAGGCCCCAACCCGACACGGGCGTCAGGTAACTGATGGCGCCGATACCGTCTCGACACGCCTCGACACCGGCCCGACGCGGCCCTCAGACGATGCGTTCGCCTTCTCGGAAGATGCTGATCGCCTGGGTCGGACAACCCTGTCCGGCGAGGACGATCTTCTCGTCGTCGGCGGCCTCGGCATCGATGACGATCGCGATGCCGTCGTCGTCGAGGTCGAAGACCCCGGGCGCCCAGAAGCTGCAGTTCCCCGAGCCCATGCATGCGTCGCGGTTGATCTCGATCCGGAGCGCCACCGCGAAACCGTACCGCCGCGACGGCGCTACTACACGCGCCCCGCGAGCGTGCGGGCCAGGGTCACGAGCGCGTCGGCTTTGGCCGGTGCGTTCCCCGTGGTGTTCGAGTACGCGAGCGAGTAGACGCGGCCCTGCTTCACGAACTGGCAGTCGACGAGGCCGGAGGGGCCGGCCCGGCTGACGAACGCCTGGTCGCCGATACCGCTGACGTCCTGCGCGTCAGCATGCTGTGCGCGCGAGTAGTAGCTCTCGCTCGCGTAGATCCGGAACTGCAGCAACTGACCGGAGGCGCCGTTCGTGCCGTAGAAGCACGACGCCGCCGCGAGCGCGGGGGTCCGCACGTCGACGCTGACCGCCGGCTCACCGAAGAGCGCGGTGGCGTCGGCGACGCTCAGGCTGCCGCACGCCGCGTCCCGTGCGACGGCCGGGGCCACGGTTGACGTGCTCCGCGACGCGCTCGATGCGCCGTGACCGCTCGAACACGCGCCGAGTGCCACGACGAGCACGACGACACCGACGGCAAGACCTCTGCGCACCGGCGCCGACCGTAGCGGGACCGTGCGGCGCCGGACGCGCGGCGCGGGCGATCAGAGCGCCAGGTTCCGCCCCGCCTCGGTCAATGGTGGCGAGAGCGCAAGGAACTCCTCGTACCGGTCCGCGACCGCCTCGGCCCACGCGGGATCCGGCTCCACCGTTCGACTCACCGACGCCCACCGGCACCCGTCGAACATGTTCGTCTCGAGGCCCAGAGCCATGCGGGCGAGGAACGCGGAGCCGAGCGCACCGCCCTCCGGGACGCCGACACAGTCGACGGGAAGCCCCGTGCAATCGGCGAGCGCCTGCACCCACGCGTCGTTGCGGATCCCGCCACCCGTCGCGACGATGCGCCGCGGCTCGAGGGCTCCTGCGTGGCGCGCGGTGTCGAGCATGCGGCGGGCCACGAACCCCGACGCCTCGAGCACGGCCCGTCGCAGCGCGGCGGCGTCGTGCGTGAGGTCGAGGCGACCGAGCGTGCCCCGAAGCGCCGGATCCTGGTACGGAACGCGCTCGCCGCGGGGGTACGGCGCCCACACGGGGACCCGGCCCGGCTCGACCGCTCCCGCGGGCTCGGCGAGCCAGCTCGTCGCCCAGTTCACGAACAGGCCGCCCGCGTTGCTCGGGCCCCCCACGAGCATCTTGCCGGGCGCGGTGTGCGGGATCGCGTAGAGGCCCGGCGGCGCCTGTTCGCTCGTGGTGACACCCCACACGATGAGGGTCGTGCCGAGGATCACGAGCACATCGCCGTCGTCGTCGGCCCCCGCGACGATCTGCTCCGCGAGCGCGTCGATGCAGCCCGACGCCAGTACCGGGCCGTCGGCGCCGTCGACCCGGCCGCACTCCCATGCGGTCGGCACGAGCCGCGGCATCTGCGCGGACGTGATGCCGAGCTCCGCGGCCAGCTTCTCGTCCCAACCCGTCCAGTCGAACAGCGGGTACGCGGTCGACGCGGTCGACGTGTCGAGCACCGCCTCTCCGCTCAAGGCGTGGTTGGCGACCGATTGCGCGGGCCAGAAGCCCTTCGCCTCCGGATATTCGTCGCGGAACCACTTCAGGAACGCGAGCAGCTCACCCGACTCGGCGGGTGTGCCCGTCGCAGTCGTGCGGCCGCGCTCGTCGCCGTAGAGCAGACCCGGCATACGCGGAACGCCGGCGCCGTCGACCGCAGTGAGCGACGGCACCATCGCGGCCACGCTTACGGCGCGCGCGTCCACGGTGCCGAGCTCTTCGAGCGCGCGCCGCGGGCCTCGACGCCACGCCTCGTCGGCGTCGTGCTGCATCCGGTTGGGCGTAGGGATCTGCAACTGGTGCGGAATGCGGGCCCACGCGACGACCTTGCCGTCGGCGTCGGCGGCAACCGCCTTCACCGAGCCGGTGCCGATGTCGATGCCTACCGTGATCTCGCTCACCCGCTCCCCTTGTGTCGCCCGGTCGTCGCCGGCCCGTCCGGATCCGTTTGCTCCGTGCCCAACGCGTGCAGCACGTCGTCGTGCAGCCGGCCGTTCGTCGCCACCGCCGCGCCGCCGTCGATGCGGGTGACACCCCGCAGATCGGTGAGCCGGCCGCCCGCCTCCTCGACGATGACCACGAGCGGAGCGACGTCCCACGGCGACAGGCCGAACGGTTCGATCGACACGTCGACGGATCCTTCGGCGACGAGCACGTGGGACCAGAAGTCACCGAACGCGCGGGTCCGCCAGCAGCGGCGCGCGAGCGCGAGAAAGCGGTCGCCGAGGCCGCAGGCCTCGAAGTCGCTGACGCTGTCATACGACAGCTGCGCGTCCTCGAGCGCGGCCACGCCCGACACGCGGATGCGATCACCGTTCACGAACGCACCGCCGTCGCGGACCGCCCACCATCGGCGCCCCAAAGCCGGAGCGGACACCACACCGAGCTGCACCCGCCCGTCGACCTCCAGCGCGAGGAGCGTGGCCCACACCGGCAGCCCGCGCACGTAACCCTTCGTGCCGTCGATCGGATCGACGACCCAGCGCCGTGCCCCGACGGCGGTGCGCTCGCCATCCGCGCCACCCAGCTCCTCGCCGAGGACCGCGTCACCCGGCCGTTCGCGCGCGAGACGCTCGCGCACCTCGTGCTCGACGGCACGGTCGGCCTCGCTGACCGGCGTCATGTCGGGCTTGGTCTCCACCACGAGATCGGCCGCGCGAAAGCGCGCCGCCGTGATCGCGTCGGCGCGGTCCGCGAGGTCGAGAGCGAGGGCGAGGTCGGGGTCGATCGCCGGATGCTACCGACGGTGTTCGGCGCGGCGGCCCGCCGTCACGGGGCCGGCACCTCGATGACGGTTGCGGAACCCATTCCACCGCCTGCGCACATGCTCGCGACGCCGTACCCGCCGCCCCGGCGGCGCAGCTCGTACAGCAGCGTGACGATCATGCGCGCGCCCGTGCACGCCACCGGGTGACCCAGGCTGCAGCCGCTGCCGTTCACGTTGACGATCTCGTGCGGGAAGCCGAGGATCCGGCTCGATGCCACGGCCATCGACGCAAACGCCTCGTTGATCTCGACGAGCGCGACGTCCTCGACACCGAGCCCGGCTCGCTTCAACGCCTTGGGGATGGCGTACGTGGGCCCGAGGCCGGTCTCGGCCGGCGGCACGCCCGCCGACGCCCACGACCGGACGATCGCGAGCGGCTCGAGCCCGTTGTCCTGCGCGTAGTCGGAGTCGACGAGCACCATCGCCGCGCTCCCGTCGTTGAGGCCCGACGAGTTGCCCGCGGTGATGCTGAACCCGTCGATCTCGGGATGCAGCGGCGGGAGCGAGGCAAGCTTCTCGAGAGTCGTCGCTCGCCGCGGGTGCTCGTCGACCTGGAAGATGACGGTGTCACCGTCGCCACGCTTCACCTCGATCGGGAAGATCTCCTCCTCGAGCCGGCCTTCATCGGTGGCGCGCACCGCGCGCATGTGCGACTCGTAGGCCCAGTGGTCCATCTCTTCGCGGGTCACGTTCGCCTGCTGCGCGGTGTTCCACCCGACGGTTATCGACATGTCGAACGCGGGCGCCTCGGGACTGTTCGGGTGGCTCGGCGACATCCACGGCTGCATCTCGCCGGTGACGGGATCGCGCTTCAACGAGCTCGGTGACGTGGAGATCGATTCCGTGCCGCCCGCGATCACGACCTTGTCCATGCCGGCGCGGATGCTCGCGGCTCCGGACTGCACCGCGGCCATGCCCGACGCGCAGTGCCGGTTGAGCGCGACACCGGGCACGTTCGTGATGCCGAGCTCGATCGCCGTGTAGCGCGCGATGTCGCCGCCGCCCTGCAGCACCTCGCCGAGCAGGATGTCGTCGACCTCGTCGGACGGGATGCCCGAGCGCTTCAATGCCTCGCCCACCGAGTATCGGGCGAGGTCGAACGCGCTCACGCCGACCAGGGTCCCCTTGCGGGCGGTGCCGATGGCGGTCCGGGCAGCAGAGACGATGACGGCGTCGCCCATGAGATCTCTCCTGATGTAACGGGAGCCGGAAACCTGGAGCTTACCCTGACACGCCCGTCAGGAACGTGCCCTTGGCTCCCTGCGCTCCCGCTCCAGACGGCTTCGCCGAGCGGAGCTTCGCTTCGTCCGCACCTGAGAGGCGTAGCCTCGGGCGATGGGTGACGGGCGCCCGCGTGTGATCGTGGTCGGCGCCGGCTTCGCGGGGCTGTCGGCCGTGAAGCGCCTCGGACGCGCCCGCGCGGACATCGACATCGTCGTGTTCGACCGGCACAACTACAACACCTTCCAACCGCTGCTCTACCAGGTCGCGACGGCGGGCCTCGACGCCGGTGACGTCGGCCACCACATCCGCGGCATCATCCGCCCGTATCCGAACGCGGAGCTACTCGTCGAGACGGTCGAGCAGGTCGACCCCGACGCGAAGAAGGTGGTGCTCGGCACCGGCGCGACCATGTCGTACGACGCGCTCGTCATCGCCGCGGGCGCGCGCACGAACTACTACGGAGTTCCGGGCGCGGCCGCACATGCGCTTCCGCTCTACACGCTTCCGGACGCGATCCGTCTGCGGAACCACATCCTCGCGGACTTCGAGGCAGCCGAAGCCGAGCCGTCGCTCGTTGCCGAGGGTGCGCTGACGTTCGTCGTCGTCGGCGGCGGCCCCACCGGCGTCGAGATGGCGGGCACCACGAGCGAGCTGTTCCGCAACGTGATGGGAAATGACTTCCGGCGCATCGACCCGACCAAAGCCCACATCGTGCTGCTGGAGATGACCGACCACCTCCTGGGTGGGTTCCGTACGCGTTCGCAACGCCACGCGCTCGAAGAGCTCGAGGCGCGGGGTGTGGACGTGAAGCTCGGCGCACGCGTCACGAGCATCGAGCGTGATCGGGTCACGCTCGCCTCGGGAGAGGTGATCCGCACGCGAACGGTGATCTGGGCCGCCGGGGTGCAGGCGTCCGACATCGCGGACACCACGTTCCCGCGGACGCGCGGCGGCCGGATCGTGGTGAACGCCGACCTCTCTGTTCCAGGTCACCCGGAGGTGTTCGTGGCCGGGGACCTCGCGGCGGCTACCGACCGGCACGGCAACCTGCTCCCGCAGATCGCCCGGCCCGCGATCGAGGAGGGGCGGCACGCGGCGCGTCAGGTGCTGCGGCGGCTCCACAACGAGCCGACGAAGCCGTTCGTATATCGGGACCCGGGCACGATGGCCGCGATCGGACGTCGGGCCGCGGTCGCCGATCTGCCCCTCGGTATCACTCTGACGGGGGGCATCGCCTGGCTGGCGTGGCTGGGCCTGCACCTGATCGAGCTCATGGGCGGGATGCGCAGGCGGACCGAGGTGCTCGTCCGCTGGGCGTGGGACTACCTGCGATGGGAGTGGGGGCCGCTGCTGATCCTCACCCCTGCACCGGACCCCGACCTGCCCGAATCCGAGCAAGAACCGGAGCCGGGCGCTCCCTGACCGGCAGGTGCGGTTCCCGTCCACGCTTTGACACTGACACGCGTGTCGGACATCTTGGGCGCCGCGTCGCTCGCTTCTCTCTCGCGCAGGAGTGCTGATGGGTTCGCTCGACGGCAAGGTCGCGATCGTCACCGGGGCCGGCCGCGGCATCGGCCGTGGTGAGGCGCTGCTGCTGGCGGCCGAAGGTGCCAAGGTCGTCGTCAACGACCTCGGCACGGAATGGGACGGCGTCGGCAAGGACGACCGGCCCGCGCAGCAGGTCGTCGACGAGATCACGGCCAACGGCGGTGAGGCGGTCGCGAACTACGACGACGTCGCGAGCTTCGATGGCGCGCAGTCTCTGGTCCGCCAGGCGATCGACACCTACGGCGACCTCAACGTTCTCGTGAACAACGCCGGCATCTTGCGCGACAAGATGCTGTTCAACATGACCGAGGAGGACTGGGACTCGGTCATTCGCGTGCACCTGAAGGGCCACTTCGCTCCCTCGCGCTTCGCGGTCGAGCACTGGCGCACCAAGGGCAAGGCAGGCGAGGCCGTCTACGGGCGCATCGTCAACACGTCGAGCGAATCAGGCTTGTTCGGCAACGCCGGCCAGGCGAACTACGCCGCAGCCAAAGCCGGGATCGCGTCGATGACCATCGTGCTCGCACGCGAGATGAAGAAGTACGGCGTCACGGTCAATGCGGTCGCGCCGCGGGCGCGGACCCGGATGACGGCCTCGACGTTCCAAGGGTTCGGCGAGCCCAAAGAGGGCGAGTTCGACCAGTGGAACCCCGACAACGTCGCACCCACCGTCGCGTGGCTCGCGAGCCCCGCGGCCGCGGGCGTCAGCGGCCAGGTCTTCGTGGTGTGGGCCGACCGGGTGTACCTCATGCGGGGCTGGACCATGGTCAACGCCATCGAGAAGGGCGACCGGTGGACGGTGAAGGAGATCGCCGACCGACAGGACGCGCTGTTCGAGGGCGCGAACAGCGACGTGCCGCCGATGGGCTTCGGGTTCTGACCGGGTGGTGCGCTGATGCCCGAGTGGGGTGAGCTCCTCGTCGACCAGTTGCGCTTCATGGCGCGCGAGCACGGCGGCGATTCGGCGTACCGGGATCTCGGTGGCGGCGGGTCCCTGACGTTCGAACACTGGAACCGCGAGTCGAACCGCCTCGCGCGCGGCCTCGTCGACCGCGGCGTCGGCAAGGGTGACCGGGTCTCCGTCTACCTCCCCAACGAGCAGGTGTTGCGGTGGATCGTCGCGTACGCGGCGGTGCACAAGGCGGGCGCGGTGGCAGTGCCGACCAATACCAGGCTGTCGTCACGCGAGCTCGTCACGATCCTCGGCCATGCCGAAGTGCGCGCCGTCGTCACATGCGACACGTTGCTCGCGACGGCTCTCGAAGTGCGCGACGCGGTGCCGTCGACAGAGCTCGTCGTGAGCGCGGGCGGCGCCGGCGCGGGTGTCGTGGGCTACGACGACGTACTCGTCGACGACGGGAGCGACTTTCAGGTGCCCGTCACCGACGACGATCTCGCGGACATCATGTACACGTCGGGCACGACGGGGTTGCCTAAAGGCGTCGCGGTGCGACACCGCAACATCGCGATGATCCCGAACAATGAGCCGATGTGGAGCGGCGCGGGCTGGCTACACGGAGCCCCACTGTTCACGTTCGCGGGCATCTCGTTCATCTACAACCCGATGAAGATGGGCCTCGTCGGCCTCTACCTGCCGAAGTTCGACGCGGGCCGGTGGCTCGAGATCGTCGAGACCGAACGGCCGATGATGGCCTTCCTCGTCCCGGCGATGGCGGAGCTGCTCGTCGCCCACCCCGACTTCGCGACCCGCGATCTCAGCAGCATCGTCGCGATGTCGATCGGGAGCGCCCCGCTCGCGCCGGCCACGTTGTTGCGGCTCCAGGAACGGCTGCCACAGGCGACGGTTTCGAACTCGTACGGCATGACGGAGGCCGGCCCCGCGTTCATCGTGATGCCGAAGGACGAAGTCACGAAGCGTGTCGGTTCGGTGGGCAAGCCGATC
>JAMXLJ010000080.1 GCA_024281095.1 Acidimicrobiia bacterium
GCGCAGGCCGGCGAGCTCACGTGGATCGATTGCGGCGACGCTTCCCAGCCATTCCGCGTCGTACGGAAGGCGACCGAAGAGCATGGCGACGCCCTCGGTGGCGAGCGGGTGCATCGTGCGCAGGAACCATGGCAGCTCACGACCCACTTCGAGGTCGTACACCGCATGCCCGAACTCGTGGAGCATCGTGCCCATCCAGCGCTCGCTCGGCGTGATGTTGCACAGCACCCGCACGTCGCCCTCGTGGTCGATGTCGATGCAGAACGCGTGCTGGCTCTTGCCGTCGCGCGGGAACAGGTCGCTTCGCGACAGCGCCGGACGGATGTCGAGACCGATGCGGTCGTAGGTGCGCACCGTGAGTGCTTCGACGTCGGCGCGGGCGAACACCGGATCGAGGTTCACGGCGCCCGCGACGGGGGGCTCCTGGAAGAACGGGTCGTCGTAGTGCCACGGATACAGCTCGCCCGGCGCGCAGCCGAACCGTTGCGCGAGCTGCGCGTCGAGCTCGGCCTTCCATCGTGCGAACGGCTCGCGCGTGGCCTGCTCCACTTCGTCGAGCGTCGCCATGAGCCGGGCCTCGTCGAGCTCACTCGTCGCCAGCGACAGGGCGAAGTGATTCGGGTACCCAAGCGCTCGCGCGGCTTCGTTGCGGACACGGGCGAGCTCACGAACCCGGTCGGCGACCTGCGCGCCAACCTCTTTCGAGGCCTCCCATGCCCGGCGGCGCAGCTGCGCGTCGTCGCTGCCGCGCAGGATCTCGAGGATCTCGTTGTCGTCGACGCGACGGCCGTCGAGCTCACCGCGGAACGCGTTGAACGTCGCCTCGACCTCGGCCTCCAGCTCGACGATTCGCCTGCGCAGAGCGGCGGGCACCTGATGCGGGACGAAGGCCTCGAACAGCAGCTCGAGCTGTCGGGCGCCGAGCGGGTCGGTGCCGTCGTGCGAACGTGCTTCGGTGATCGCGGTGAACGCGTCGGGATCACCGAGCGCGTCGCGCACCGCGAGGTCAGCCGAGACTCGGCGCGCCTCCGTCTCGGGCGACACGAAGTTGGCCGCGTCCCACCACGCCCGGGCCGCGTCGATCTCGAGTGGGCGCAGCCGAGCCGAGAGCTCGGTGACGAGCGCGAGCGGGTCGGGCACGCGCGTTCAGCGGAACCAGATGCGCTGGTAATCGCGGCTCATCGGATGCAGGAGCAATGCGACGAGAGCGACCCAGAAGATCGTGTTGAGAATGTTGCCGCCGGAGAAGTACCAGCTGAGACCGAAGCCGTAGATCAGAGGCCACGCGAGATTGAGCACCGCTCCGATCACGCCGAGTGCGTAACCCCACTTCTTCTCGTTTGCGATCCCGAATGCCCCGGAAGCCATGGCCGCCATCGTGATGAAGAACAGCGGGATCCGCAGCGCCGGGCCGATCAGGAGCAGCACGGACTCGATGTAGAGCAGGATGACCGCGATCTGGAGCGTCTGCGGCTGGTGGGGGTTGAAGAACCGGCGGTCGTTCACTGCACCATTGTGGCCGACGCAGACCCCTGCGGCCCGTCGATGACCCGGGCCCGTAGCTGGCCGCACGCGGCGTCGATGTCCACGCCCCGGTTCCGCCGGACCGTGGCCCGCACGCCGCCGGCCGAGAGGCGGGCCGCAAAGCCGGCCGCGGTCACCGGTGCACGGCCCGTGTAGCCGGCGGTGGGATTGAGCGGGATCACGTTGACGTGGGCGCCGCCGCGCAGCCGCGCTCCCGTCAAGAGCCCGGCCAGCCTGTCCGCGTGCGCGGGTGCGTCGTTCACTCCGTGGATGAGCGCGTACTCGAAGGTGACCCGGCGGCCCTTCGCCGCCGCGAAGGCGGCCGCGGCGTCGATGACCTCACGCAACGGGTAGCGCCGGTTGAGGGGAACGAGCGACGACCGCAGGACATCGTCGGGTGCATGCAGCGACACCGCGAGCGTCACGGGCAGACGCTCCTCGGCGAGTCGCCGAATGGCCGGCACCACCCCGACCGTCGACACGGTGATCCGGCGGGCCGAGATCGACAGGGCGTCGTGGAGCCGCTCGATCGAGGTCCACACCGCGTCGTAGTTCGCGAGCGGTTCGCCCATGCCCATGTAGACGACGTTGGACACCCGTTGCTCAGAAGCGTGCGCCGCGCGCAGGACCTGTTCGACGATCTCGCCCGCGTCGAGATGTCGCTCGAACCCGGCCTGGCCCGTCGCGCAGAACGTGCAACCCATCGCGCACCCGGCCTGCGACGAGACGCACACCGTCGCCCGATCGGGCGACCGCATCAGCACCGTCTCGATCTGCGCGCCGTCGCGCGCGCACGACCAGAGCCACTTTGTCGTCGCGCCATCGCGCGAGACGGCCTCGATCACCGGCTCGAGCGCGGTCGGCAGGTCGCCGGCGAGCCGCTCGCGCAGCCGTCGCGGGAGATCGGTCGCGTCCTCGAGCGGGACGGTGCGGTGGTAGAGCGCGTCCCAGATCTGACGGGCTCGGTAGTCCGGTTCGTCGAGCGCCCGTACGAGCGCGGCGACGTCGTCGCGCGACGCCCCGTACCGCGAGACGGTGCTCGTCCGCACGGGGCTCATGGCTCCCTCCGCCGGGCCCTCCCGGGCGCCCGCACGGTCCGGTCGTACGCGCGGTCGGTGCGGCGGGTGGTGAAGCCGAGCGACTCGTAGAGACGAACCGCTCGCTCGTTCGCAGCGTCCACGAAGAGCATCCCTGTCGGTACGCCCCGTTCGGCGATCCATTGCAGGCCCGCGATCACGAGTGGCCGGCCGAGCCGGCGGCCCGCCCGTGACGGGTCGACTCCGATGACGTAGATCTCGCCCACGCCCTCGTCCTCGTGGATCTTCGTCCAGCAGAACCCGGCTAGGCCCTCACGGTCAAACGCGAGGAGGAGGCCCTTGGGGTCGAACCACGGGTCGCGCATGCGCCGGTCCAACGTGGACTGCACCCAACCGCCCTGCTCGGGATGGCCCGCGAACGCGGCGTTGTGCACCCGTAACCAGTCGGCGTCGTCACGGCCCGGCACGAAGGTGCGCACGTCGACGCCGTCGGGCCACTGCGGCGACTCCGCCAGGGGTAGTGGCACCACCATCTGACGCAGATCACGCTCGGCGACGTAGCCGTTGGCGGCCGCGGTCGCGTCACTGCGGTCGTCGGCGCCGACGCGCCACCAGATGACGCGGCCACCACCGCGCGCGGCGACGTCATCGGTCATCGCGCGCAGCAGCACGGGTTCCAAGCCGTCGTCGCGGGCTTCCGGGTCCACGACGATCCCCGCCGCGACATGTGGCGGATCGGCATTGTCGGCCGGTGTGACCGCGCCGTAGGCCACGAGGCGACCGTGGTCGTCTCGGGCCCGAAAGCTCCGTACGGGGATGCCGTCGTGCCCGGGCTCGATGCCCCGCCGCACCGCATCGCCGAGGGATGCGTAGCCGTCGGCCCCGGCGGCGGCGTCGTGCAACGCGACGACCTCGGCCTGCTCCGCGTCGCTGAGCGTGTCGGACACGTCGATGTCGACCACCGGTCGAGCGTAACCGTCGGTCTCCGGCGCTCCTGCGGGACCACTGACGATCCGAGCACATCAGGTACGGTCGGGATCGTGGCCCGTCCCCGAGGAGCGCGGGCGCGCGCGACCGAGGTCGTCCGCCGCCTGGCCGAGGAGTACCCCGACGCGCAGTGCGCGCTCGTGCACCGGAACCCGTTCGAGCTTCTCGTCGCAACCATTCTCTCGGCGCAGAGCACCGACGTGATGGTCAACACCGTCACGCCTGCGCTGTTCGAGCGCTACCCGACGCCCGCAGATCTCGCCGCGGCCGACGTCGACGAGCTCGAAGGCATCATCCACTCCACCGGGTTCTTCCACGCCAAGGCCCGCAGCCTCGTCGGAATGGCGGCTGCGCTCGAGGAGCGCTTCGGCGGTGAGGTTCCCACCGAGATGGACGATCTCGTGACCCTTCCCGGCGTGGGCCGCAAGACCGCGAACGTCGTGCGGTCGGTCGCTTTCGGGTTGCCCGGCCTGCCGGTCGACACCCACGTGAAGCGGCTCGTCGGGCGGCTCCGGCTCAGCAGCGAGACCGACCCCGACCGCATCGAGGCCGACCTGAACGGAATGGTGCCACCGGAGGAGCGGGGCGACCTCTCGTTGCGCCTCATCCAGCACGGTCGCCTGGTGTGCGACGCACGGCGGCCGCGCTGCGACGCCTGCGCGCTCGCCGAGCTCTGTCCATCGGCGTTTCGGGTCGGGCAATGGGCCGTTGCGGCGCCGGCGGCGAAAAAAGGCGAAAGACGCGGTTTGCAGCGCCAGGCTCGCGGGTAAGGCACTTCTTGTCCGCAGCCCACCCTGCCGGACCTGAGCAAGCGGCGCCTCCCTGCCGGCGCCGCTTGCTCGCGTTCACGGCCAATTTCCACGAACGAGCCGAGCCTCTCGAGGTTGGGATGGAGGCCCCGGTCGGGTAACGCTTGGCCGCGTGAACGAGATGAGCCAGACATCGGATCGCGCCGAGCTCTCGACGCTGCGATCGCAACTCGAGGAAGTGGCCGCCCGGGTCACCCAGGTGGCTGAGCGGTACGGTCGTACCCCCGACTCCGCGGTCGCCGCCGATCTCTTCACCGCCGAACGCCAGCTGACCGCCGCGAGACGCTCCCTGGACAAGGTCCTCGCCGCGCTTCGCGACTGACAGCCCCGACGGCAACCGCCCACTGCTCCGCAGCCGCCCGGAATCCGCAACGAGGCGCACAGCCCCCACGGTTACGATGACCGACCGTGCTGGCCCGGACGGATCTGCGCGGCGCCGGCGACACGATCGACGCTGCGTTCCTCGCGCGTCCTTCCGACTCGTCGAGCGACGCCGACGTGCTCGCCACTGTGCGCGACATCATCGCCGATGTCCGCGCGCGAGGCGACGCCGCGGTGCGCGAGCTCACCGCCCGCTACGACGGCTGCACCGTCGACCGGCTGCGCGTGCCGCCGGAGGACCGGCTGCATGCGCTGCACGCGATCCGGTCCGACGTCCGCGACGCCCTCCAGTTCGCGAGGGACCAGATCGCCGCGTACCACGGGTTGCAGGAGGCACCCGACGTGCGCACGCGCCGAGAGGGCATCGAGGTGCACGAGATCGTGCGACCCGTCGACCGGGCCGGGCTCTATGCACCGGGTGGGCGGGCGCCGCTCGCGTCCACGGTGCTGATGACCGCGGTACCCGCCCGGATCGCCGGAGTTCCCGAGGTCGTGCTGTGCGTGCCGCCCGATCGTGACGGTCGCGTTCCCGCGGTGATGCTCGCCGCGGCCGCGCTCGCCGACGTCGACGAGGTGTACGCGGCCGGAGGAGCGCAGGCGATCGCGGCGATGGCCTACGGCACCGAGACGATTCCGCGCGTCGACGTCATCGTCGGGCCGGGAAACCGCTACGTCGCGCTCGCGAAGCAAGAGGTTTCCGGCGTCGTCGGCATCGAGTCGACCGCCGGGCCGTCCGAGCTCGTCGTGCTCGCCGACGAGTCGGCGCCGGCGGAGTTCGTGGCGGTGGACCTCATGGCCCAGGCGGAGCACGGGCCCGACGGCGCGGCCGTGCTCGTCACCTGGGTGCCCGAAGTCGCCGACGCCGTGGACGCCGCACTCGACCGGTTGCTCGCCGGCGCAGCGCGGCGTCGCGAGATCGAGAGCACGCTCGAGCACGGCGGGCGCACCGTGCTCGTCGACGACGCGCGCGGCGCGGTCGAGGTCGCGAACGCGATCGCCCCCGAGCACCTCGAGCTGATGACGGCCGAGCCCGAGAAGCTGCTCGCGGACGTGCGCAACGCGGGCGCGGTGTTCTGCGGCGCATGGGCGCCCGCGGTCATCGGCGACTACGTGTCCGGGGCCAACCACGTGCTGCCCACCGCTCGCAGCGCCCGGTACGCGAGCGCGCTGCGGGTCGACGACTTCCGCAAGCACATCCACGTCGTGAACCTCGACGAGGGCGCGCTGCGCGACGTTGCGGGCAAGGTCACCGCGCTCGCCGGAGTCGAAGGTCTCGACGCACACGCGCAGTCGATCACGATCCGCACGGGTTCCGAACCCTCCCGAGCGCGCCGATGAACCCGCCGATCCGGATCTCCGAACCGGTGCCGCCCCGCGACGACGTACAGGCGCTCGAGGGCTACCACTCGCCGCAGCTCGACGTGCGGGTGCGGCTCAACACCAACGAGAGCCCGTATCCGCCGCCGGCAGGCTTCGTGGAGGCGTGGCTCGACGAGCTCGCCAACGTCCCGCTTCACCGTTATCCCGACCGGCAGGCCCGCGACCTGCGGGCCGCGCTCGCGCAGCGCCTCGGCCAGCCGATGGAGCGGGTGTTCTGCGCGAACGGATCCAACGAGGTGCTGCAGACGCTGTTGCTGGCCTACGGCGGTCACGCGCGGCGCGCGCTCGCGTTCGAACCCACCTACGCGCTGCACTCGCACATCGCCCGCCTCACGGGCACGCCCATCGCAGAGGGGGAACGCCGCCCCGACTTCACGGTGGACCCCGAGACCGCGACAAAGCTCGTCGAACGACACACACCGTCGATCGTCTTCACCTGTAGCCCCAACAACCCGACCGGCACCCTCGACCCGCCCGAGGCCGTCGACGCGCTCGTCGACGCGGTCGCGGCCACCGGTCGCGGTCTGCTCGTGGTCGACGAGGCCTACGGGGAGTTCGCGTCCCGCAGCGCGATCCAACAGGTCGACGACGACCGCCCGCTCGTCGTCGTGCGCACCTACTCCAAGGTCTGGTCGATGGCCGCGATCCGCCTCGGCTTCTGCGTCGCGCCCCCGTGGGTGGTCGAAGAGCTCGAGAAGGTCGTGCTTCCGTACCACCTGGCCGCGCCGACGCAGATCGCCGGTCGCGTCGCGCTCCGGTTCGACACGGAGATGAAGGCGAGGGTCGACGAGCTCGTGCGCGAGCGTGATCGGCTCCTCGACGCGCTGGAGGGCCAGGCCGGTGTGGTGCCGTATCCATCGGGCGCGAACTTCGTGCTGTTCCGTGTGCAGGCCGACGGCCAGCGCGTGTGGGATGGTCTCGTCGCCCACGGCGTGCTGGTGCGCAACTTCTCCCGCTGGCCCCGCCTGCACGACTGCCTGCGGGTCACGGTGGGGACGCGTGACGAGAACGACGCGTTCCTCGAGGCATTGAGCCGGGTGTTGACGGAGGTGACGTCGTGACGGGGCCCCGATCGTCGACGCAGCATCGCGAGACCAAGGAAACGACCGTCGACGTGGACCTGCGCGTCGACGGCGAGGGCCGCGCCGAAGCCCACACCGGCATCCCGTTCCTCGACCACATGCTCGAGCAGCTGGGCAAGCACGGCGGCTTCGATCTCACCGTGAACGCGCGCGGCGACCTGCACATCGACCTCCACCACACCGTGGAAGACGTCGGCATCGTGCTCGGCACGGCGTTCAAGGAGGCCGTCGGCGACAAAGCCGGTGTCCGCCGCTTCGCGGATGCCCTGGTGCCGCTCGACGAGGCGCTCGTACAGGTCGCGCTCGACCTCTCCGGCCGCCCGTTCCTCGTCTACGAGGTGGAGCCGGTCGCGGAGTGGATCGGCACGTTCGACCCCCAGCTCGCAGAGGAGTTCTGGCGCGCGTTCGCGTTCGCGGCCGGCATCACGCTGCACCTGAGGAGCATCTCGGGTCGCAACGGTCACCACGTGATCGAGGCGTCGTTCAAGGGTGTTGCGCGGGCGTTGCGCGACGCGGTCCGGGTCGAGGGCACGGCCGTGCCGTCGACCAAGGGCGCGCTCTGATCGCGCGCCGTCCCGTGGAGCTCTTCCCTGCGATCGACATCCGTGGCGGTCGCTGCGTACGGCTGCAGCGGGGCGACTTCGCGGCCGAAACCGTCTACGACGACGATCCTGTGGCCGTTGCACGCCGGTTCGAAACGGCCGGTGCGCGTTGGCTGCACGTCGTCGACCTCGACGCGGCGCGCACGGGTACGGCCGAGAACCTCGACACCGTCGCGGCCGTGTGCGCCGCGGTGCAGATCCCGGTCCAGACCGGCGGGGGCGTGCGCGACGAGGACGCGGCCCGACGGCTCCTCGACGCGGGGGCGGCGCGCGTCGTCGTGGGCACGGTCGCGGTCGAGTCGCCCGATCTTGTCGACCGTTTGTGCCACGACCATCCGGGTCGGATCGTCGTCGGCCTCGACGCGAGAGGTCGTGACGTTGCGGTCCGCGGCTGGACCGAAGGCTCGGGTGCCGACCTGGTCGACCTCGCCGGGCGGTTCGCCGCGTCGGGGGTCGCCGCGATGGTGGTCACCGAGATCGGACGGGATGGCACGATGACCGGCCCCGACGTCGACCAGCTCGGCGCGGTGCTGCGCGCCACGAACCTCCCGGTCATTGCGAGCGGCGGTGTCGGATCGCTCGACGACCTGCTCGTCCTGCGGGCCCTCCAGGTCGGCGGGCACGGCCTCGCCGGCGCGATCGTCGGCCGGGCGATCTACGAGGGCCGGCTCGACCTCGCCGAGGCGCTGCAGGCCCTCGCCGTCAGTGCCTGAACGGCCGCCGACCGCTCACGCCCACGCGCACCCGAACTCAGCGGGGTCTGGTGCGCGCCCCGGCGTTGCTCGGGTACCGTCGAACGTGACGGCGCCCGGCCGAGGCGCCGGCGGCCAAGGAGGTTGCATGACCGAGACGAACGGGGTCTTCGACGAGTCGTTCCTCCACAAGTACCGCCAGCTGCTCGACGCAGAAGACATCGCGTTCGACGAGCTGGAGCACGCGTACGAAGACGGCGACCGATCGCATTTCGAGAGCGATCTGTCCGAGTGGAAGAGCGTCGTCGGACGAAGACTCGCGTTCCTCGAGCGTCATGGCCTCGCGACGGAGGCGCCGGGCCTCCGCTCCTTCACGTAACGCTCCACTCGGTTCAGACCGCGGGCGGCGACGGTCGCGCGCCTCGTTCGTCGGTGAGCCGATCGAAGAAGCGCAGCACCGTCTCGACGAGCCGGTCGGTGCGACCGACGAAGAAATGACTCGCGCCGCCGATGATCTCCACGTCGGTGTTGGCCCAACGCCCGGCGATCGCCTCGACCTCCGTGGGCGGACGGAACTCGTCGTGCTGCGCGAGCACGACGAGTCTCGTGCGCGTGTCGGCGTCGAGACCGGCGAGGTCGTGCACGAACCGCAGCGGCGGCGCAATTGCCACCACCGCGCTCACTCTCGGGTCGCGCACCGACAGCGCCATGTCGGCACCGAACGACCAACCCACCAGCACGATCGGCAGCCCCGGTGCCACGGCGGGCGCGAGCGCGCCGATCGCCGCTTCCACGTCGACCCGTTCGAGGTTGCCGTCGTCGAACCCGCCCTCGCTGCCTTCGACGCCGCGGAAGTTGAACCGCAGCGCCGTGATGCCGGCGGAAGGGAGGGCGTCGAACAGCGCGCTCGTCACCAGCGAGCGCATGTTGCCGCCGTACTGCGGATGCGGGTGGCACAAGACCGCCGCGGCCCGGGGCACGGCGGCCGCGGCGAGCTCCGCCTCCAGCTTCAGACCGTCGTCCGTGAGCAATGTCCGGGGCTCGGGCACCGCCCCAGGTTACGAGTACGCAACACGCCCTTTGGGCGGTCACACCCGGCGCGTACGATGCCGTGACAGCGCCGCTCGTCCCGCCCCCCAGGCACGAGGAGCCACCCATGACCGACCTTGCCGCCACGGACGCCCGTGAGGGCACGAAGGATGTCGAAAGTCTCCTGGAGCAGCACCGGTCCGAGCTGACCGCGTACTGCTACCGGATGCTCGGCTCGCCGTCGGAGGCCGAGGATGCGGTCCAGGACACGCTCCTGCGCGCGTGGCGCGCGTTCGACCGTTTCGAGGGCCGGGCCGCATTGCGCTCGTGGCTCTACCGCATCGCGACGAACGTCTGTCTCGACATGCTGAACGGCAGGCAGCGACGGGCCCGTCCGATGGACCTCGGGCCCGCGACGTCGGCCGAGGCGCCGAACATGGCCCAGCTGCCCGAGGCCACATGGATCCAACCGATCCCCGACGGGCGCGTCGCCCAGGCCGAGACCGATCCGGCCGAGCTGGCGGTGTCACGCGAAACCATCCGGCTCGCGTTCATCGCGGCATTGCAGCATCTCCCGGCTCGCCAGCGCGCCGTGTTGATCCTGCGCGACGTGTTGCGCTGGCGGGCGAGCGAGGTCGCACAGTTGCTCGACACGAGCGAGGCGTCGGTCAACAGCGCCCTGCAGCGGGCCCGGGCGACGGTCGCGGCCGGCAACCTCGTCGAGAGCGAGCCGTTCCGCCCGATGGACGAAGATCAGCGCGAGCTCCTCGGCCGCTACGTGGACGCGTTCGAGCGCTACGACATCGCCGAGCTGACCGCGCTGCTCCACGAGGACGCGATCCAGTCGATGCCGCCCTACGAGATGTGGCTCGAAGGTCGCGACGACATCATCACCTGGTGGACCGGCCCGGGCATCGAGTGCCGGGGCTCGCGGCTCATCCCGACGATCGCGAACGGCCGGCCCGCGTTCGGCCAGTACCGTCCCAGTGGCCCGGGCGGGCGGCACGAGCCGTGGGCGTTACAGGTGCTCGAGATCGCCGGCGGCCGGATCGTCGAGTTCCACGCGTTCCTCGACACCGAGCAGCTGTTCCCGGTCTTCGGCCTGCCGAAGCACCCCGACGACCCGATCCCCTGATCCTCAGTTGGGACGAGGTCAGGTGCCGGCCGTCTCGGGCGCGACCTGGTCGATCAGGAACGCGAGCACGAGCGCCTCGTCGCGCCAGGCGTCGTAGCGCCCGGAGGGCCCGCCGTGGCCGGCGCCCATCTCGGTCTTGAGCACGATGAGGCGATCGTCGGTCTTCGTCGCGCGCAGCTTCGCGACCCACTTCGCCGGTTCCCAGTACGAGACGCGCGAGTCGTTCAGCCCGGCGGTCACGAGCATCGCGGGATACGCCTGCGCGCGCACGTTGTCGTACGGTGAGTACGACTTCATGTAGCGGTACACCTCGGGATCGTCGACGGGGTTGCCCCACTCGTCCCACTCCGTGACCGTCAGCGGAAGGGTCTCGTCGAGAATGGTGGTGAGCGCGTCGACGAAGGGCACCTGGGCGACGATGGCGCGGAAGAGGTCGGGGCGCCGGTTCACGACCGCACCCATCAACAAGCCGCCCGCGCTCGCGCCCCGCGCCGCGAGGCGCGCCGGCGACGTGTAGTGCTGCGCGATGAGGTGCTCAGCCGACGCGATGAAGTCGTCGAAGGTGTGCTTCTTTTCGAGCAGCTTGCCGGTCTCGTACCACGATCGGCCCATCTCCCCGCCACCGCGGATGTGGGCGATCGCGTACACCCATCCGCGCTCGAGCAGGCTCAGGCGAACGGGGGAGAAGGCCGGCTCGATGGATGCTTCATACGACCCGTAGCCGTACAGCAGCGTCGGTGCATTGCCGTCACGCGCGACGTCGACGCGCGACACGAGCGAAATCGGAACCCGCGCGCCGTCGGGCGCGATGGCCCAGAGCCGTTCGGTTCGGTACTGCGACGGGTCGTATCCGCCGAGCACCGGCTGGCGCTTCACGAGCGTGCGCGCGCCCGTGTCGAGGTCGTAGTCGTACGACGACGTCGGCGTCGCGAGCGACGTGTACACGTAACGCAACGTACGCGTCTCGAACTCGAAGTTCGGCCCGACGCCTGCGCTGTACACCGGCTCGGGCTGCTCGATCACGTGCTCGGCACCGTCGACGATCCGCAGCACGCGTAGCTGCTCGAGTGCGTCCGCACGCTCCGACAGCACGAGATGGTCGACGAACGCGTCCACCGCATCGAGGCGGACATCGGCGCGATGCGGCACCACCTCGCGCCAGTGCTCGCGTCCCGGTGAGTCGACCTGCGTGAGCATCAGCTTGAAATTCACTGCGCCGTCGTCGTTGGTGACGATGTAGAACCGGTCGCCATCAGTTCGGGACCAGTGGTGCTCCACGAGGTATTCGACACCCGATCGGCGTTCTGCCACGACACGAGGTGACTCCTGCGGCGCGTCGGCCGCGACGAAGCGCACTTCGGTCGTCACCTTCGAGTGCAACGTGATGAGGACGTACTTGCCGGTGCGGGTGCGCTCGACATCGACGAAGTACCGGTCGTCGTCCTCCTGGTAGACGAGCACGTCGTGCTCGGTGGACGTGCCCAGCTCGTGCCGCCACACCTGCCACGGCCGCATCGCGTCGTCGGGACGCGTGTAGAACACCGTGCGGTTGTCGTTCGCCCACGCGGCGCCGTAGTAGGTGTCGGGTACGACGTCGTCGAGATCGACGCCTCGCTCGACGTCGCGGAAACGCATCTCGTAACGCTCCGCGCCGCTGAAATCGGTCGAGTACGCGAGCAGCCGCTGGTCCGGGCTCACGGTGAACGCACCGAGCGAGAAGAACGGCGCGTCACCGGCGAGCGCGTTCTCGTCGAGCAACACCACCTCCCGCTCGCCCGCGGGCGCTCCGGCCGGCCGCCGCCCGTGGAGCGAGTACTGCAGGCCCTCGATCGTGCGGCTGAAGTAGTCGAAGCGGCCCCGGCGCACGGGCGCGGACACGTCGGTCTGCTGGATGCGGCCGGTGATCTCCTCGAAGATCCGCTCCTGCAGGGCTTCCGTGTGCGCGAGCGCGTCCTTGGCGTACTGGTTCTCCGCCTCCAGGTACACGATGACGTCCGGATCGTCCCGGTCGCGCAGCCAGTACCACTCGTCGACGCGCTCGTCGCCGTGGGCCGTCATCACGTGAGGCCGGCGCGGGGCCACCGGTGGCGTAGGAGGCATCACTCGATCCTAAATGCCCGTCTTGGACGGAACGCACGCCGAGTACGCTGCGTTGCGATGCCGGCAACACCTCTCGCCACCCCCATCGCGGCCACAGCCGAGCAGCTCGCCGCGGTGAAATTCGACGACGACGGCCTGGTCCCCGCGATCGTCCAGGAGGACGGCACCGGCCGCGTGCTGATGATGGCCTGGATGAACGCCGAGTCGCTCGAGCGCACGCTGGAGACCGGCCGCACGTGGTTCTGGAGCCGCAGCCGCCAGGAGTACTGGTGCAAGGGCGAGACCTCCGGCGACCGCCAATGGGTGCGGGCGGCCTACTACGACTGCGACGGCGACACGCTCCTGCTGGTCGTGGAACAGGAGGGCCGGGGCGCCTGTCACACAGGCGAGCACAGCTGCTTCTTCCGTGCCTTCGGTGCCGAGGAAGCCGCGTCGCCGGGCGCGTGAACCCGTCGTGAAGGGCGCCGCGCAACCTTCGCTCGAAGAGTTCCGGGCCCTCGCAGCCGACCACACCGTTGTGCCGGTGTGGCGGGAGGTGCTCGCCGATCTCGAGACGCCGGTGTCCGCGTTCGTGAAGCTCGTAGGCGACGGCGAGGGCTTCCTGCTCGAATCGGTGGAGCACGCGCAGCGGTGGGGGCGGTTCTCGTTCATCGGCCGCGACCCGGCGTTGACGATGATCGTTCGGGGTCGCGACGTCGAGCTGATCCACGGTTCCGCTCCCGGCGTGCCCACCCACGAGGGCGCGTTGTGCGCGATCGAGGCGCTCCTCGCGCGCTACCGCGCACCGGCGCTCCCCGCGCTCCCGCCGTTCCACGGCGGCGTCGTCGGCTATCTCGGCTACGACGTCGTGCGCGAGGTGGAGCGCCTTCCCGAGGTGCCCGACGACGATCTCGGCCTTCCCGACGCGGTGCTCTCCCTCACCGGCCATGTGACCGCGTTCGACCACTTCAGGCAGCGTCTGTATCTCATCGAGAACGTCTTCGTGTCGCCGAGCGCGAGCCGCCTCGAGCTCACCGAAGCCTACGAGCGCGCGGTCGCGCGTCTCGACGCGCTCGTCGACGAGCTCGCGCGTCCGTTGCCGTACCTCCCGTCGCCACCCCCACCCGACGAGCTCACAGACCTCGCGCCGTTCCATTCCGTGATGCCCAAGGGAGGGTTCGCGTCCGCCGTCGAGGCAGCCAAGGAGTACATCCTCGCGGGCGACATCTTCCAGGTCGTGCTCGCGCAGCGCTTCGATCTCGAGGAGCAGTACGACCCGTTCGACGTGTACCGCGTGCTGCGACAGGTCAACCCGTCGCCCTACATGTACTTCTACCGCCATGCCGAGGCGACGCTCGTCGGGTCCTCACCCGAGACGATGGTGCAGGTGCGCGACGGTCGCGTGATCAGCCGCCCGATTGCGGGCACGCGCCGGCGGGGCCGCACCGACGACGACGACCGGCGCATGGCCGCGGAGCTCGTGGAGCACCCGAAGGAGCGCGCCGAGCACGTCATGCTCGTCGACCTCGCCCGCAACGACGTCGGCCGTGTCGTGCGGTTCGGCACGGAGCGGGTCGAAGAGCTGATGGTGCTCGAGCGCTACTCGCACGTCATGCACCTCACGAGCCAGGTCACGGGTGAGCTCGCCGAGGGCAAGTCCGCCGTCGACGTGCTGCGGGCGACGTTCCCCGCCGGCACGATGAGCGGCGCGCCGAAGGTCCGGGCCATGGAGATCATCGACGAGCTCGAGCCGACGAAACGGGGCCCCTATGCGGGCGTCGTCGGTTACCTCGACTTCTCGGGCAACGTCGACACGGCCATCACGATCCGCACGATGGTGTGGCGCGACGGCAGGGCCAGCGTCGAGGCGGGTGCCGGGGTCGTCGCCGATTCGGACCCGGAGCTCGAAGACCTGGAATGCCACAACAAGGCGCGGGCGTTGCTCACCGCGGCGGCGGCGTCGCGCAACCTGACGCCGGTGGCCAAGCAAGTGGGAGACGCAAGAGAGGAAGAGGCCGCAGTCTCGTGACCACGATTGCCGAGGAGCTGGACGCGCTGTGTCACGACGCCGGTTTCGTCGACCGGTCGGATCGTGCCCTGGTCACGGTCAGCGGTCCCGACGCGCTCTCGTTCCTGCAGAGCATCCTCTCCCAGGACCTGGCGCCGCTCGCTCCCGGCGACAGCGCGCACACGCTGTTGCTCACCCCGCAAGGCAAGCTCGACGCCGACATCAGGCTCGTGCGTGCCGCCGACGACGAGATCTGGCTCGACGCGGAACCGGGTGCGGGTGAGCACCTCGCAGCGTCACTGAACCGTTTCCGCATCCGCGTGAAGGCCGACGTGGACGACCGCTCCGACGCGTTCGGATTCGTCTCGGTGCGCGGCCCGCGCGTGGGCGAGCTCGAGCCCGGCGCGCGCGAGATCGACGGCACGCGCATCATGCCCGCGCCGGCCGGCTTCGACGTCGTCGGTCCGCTCGACGCGGTTGCGGCAGTGATGGACGCGTTGCGCGCGGGCGGTGTACGGGAATGTCGCGCCGACGCCTACGAGGCGCTGCGGATCCTGCAGGGCGTGCCGCGCCAGGGCGTCGACCTCGACGACAAGACGATCCCGCAGGAGGCGTTCCTCGAGCGTGACGCGGTGTCGTTCACCAAGGGCTGCTTCCTCGGCCAGGAGCTCGTGTGCCGCATCGACAGCCGCGGTCACGTCAACCGTTTCCTGCGCGGCCTCGAAGTCGCCGGCACGAGCGGTGCGCGCCCGCCACGCGGCGCGGAGATCCTGAGCGACGGCAAGGCGGTCGGGTCGGTCACGAGCGTGAGCCCGGTCGACGACGCCCCGTGGCGGGCCCTCGGCTACGTCCGGCGCGAGGTGGAGCCGCCCGCCGACGTCGTACTGCGGTGGGACGGGGGAGAAGCACCGGCGCGCGTGACCGCGACGCCCGCTACGACGGCGAGCTGATCGGCGCGGGCGCCATCGAGGCCGGCAGCGGCAACCGCACCACGAAACGTGCGCCGCGCTCGCCGGGCTCGGCCCACACTGCGCCGCCCATCGCGGCGGACAGCTCTCGCACGATCGCGAGCCCGAGGCCGGTGCCGACCTTGCGGCCGGCCGCGGTGCGCGACGTGTACAGGCGGTCGAACACGTGGGGCAGGTCCGCATCCGACAGGCCCGGCCCGTCGTCGTGCACCCGGATGACCACGTCGGTGCCGTTGCGTTCGACCGTCACGTCGATGCGGTGCTGGGCGTACTTCAACGCGTTCTCGACGAGGTTGGCGACGACCTGACCGAGCCGCTCCGGGTCGGCATCGGCGGGGACCGGCTTGCGCACGTCGAGGTGCATCTCGACGCCGACATCGCGGGCTGCGGGCGCGAACGCGAGCGCGGCCGCCTCGACGACCTCGCCGGCATCGATCGGTCTCGGCGTCAGCGAGAACTGGTGCGCGTCGAGCCGGGCGAGGTCGAGGAGATCGGCAACGAGTCGTTCGAGCCGGCGCGCTTCGCCGCCGATGACCTCGGCCGCCTTCTTGCGCCCGTCGGCATCGTCGAGGGTTCCGTCGGCGAGGGCTTCGGCGTAGCCGCGGATCGACGTGAGCGGCGTACGGAGGTCGTGCGAGACGCTGAGGATGAAGCCGCGCTCGAGACCACGCGCGTGCTCGAGTTGCGCGGCCATCGCGTTGAGAGCACGCGCGAGGTCGGCCATCTCGTCGTTCGCTCCGGGCTTGACGCCGGCCCGGGCCGACAGGTCACCGGCTGCGATCCGGCGGGCCGTGCGCTGCATCTCGCCGATCGGGCCCGTGACCCGGCGGGCCAGCACGAAGGCGACTCCCGCGGCGATCGCCGTCGCGCCGGCCGCGACGAGGAGGTAGAACCCGCCTGCGCCCGGCGCGAGCGCGCGGTCGATTCGCTTGGTGGTCACGACGACCGGGGTCCCGTCGGTCAGCGGGTTCAACGGATAGGCGACGAACACGATGCGGGCCCGCACGCCGGTCTGCTGCCGGCCTGCGGTCAGGGCGGCCACGTCGAGGTCCGACGGGCTGAGCCCCTGCGGGAGCCGCAGCACCGGAGCCGCGCCGGCGAAGCCGCCGAACCCGTCCTCGACACCGCCAGACGACGTGACGGTCACGACGCTCGCGTTCGACACCCGCAGGATCTCGCGGACGACAGCGCCAGCGGCGGTTGTTCCGTTCAACACGGACACGTTGCGCAGGCGCTCGTACCGGTTCAGTGCCGGTGCGAGCTGTTGCGCCTTGCTCTGGAGCTCTTTCTTCGCGTTGTCAGTGTTCGCCTTGCGCGCGATCGCGAGCGTGGCGACCGCGGTGAACGCGAGCATGCCGATCGCGAGCGCGACCATCGCGACGACGAGACGGGTCCGAAGATGGCGCTTCGGCGGTTCGGGCGGTTGCCAGCTGCTCACGCGTCGAACCGGTACCCGACGCCGCGCACCGTCTTGATCGCCGCGGCGTCACCGAGCTTCTTGCGGACCTGGGCGATGTGCACGTCGACGGTTCGCGCGTCGCCGAACCAGTCGTAACCCCACACACCGTCGAGGATCTGCTGGCGGCTGAGTGCGAGTCCGGGCCGCTCGGCCAAGTAGCGCAGCAGGTCGAATTCCTTCGTCGTGAACTCGATCGGCTTGTCGTCGATGCGCACCTCGCGCCGGCCGACGTCGATGGCGGCCCGGCCGGCTTGGACGACCTCGGGTCCCGGGCCACCGTCGACCCGGCGCAACACCGCTTTGACGCGGGCGACGAGCTCCGCGGGGGAGAACGGCTTGGTCACGTAGTCGTCGGCACCGAGCTCGAGCCCGAGCACGCGGTCGACCTCGCCGTCCCGCGCGGTGAGGAAGATGACGGGCACCGACGAAGTGGCGCGCACCCGCCGGCACACCTCGAGGCCGTCGAGGTCGGGAAGGCCGACGTCGAGCACCACGAGACGGGGACGGTGGTCCTTCATCGCCTGCACGCCTGCTTCACCCGTGAGGGCCTTCACGACCCGGAAGCCTTCACGCGCAAGGTAGAGCTCGACGAGGTCGGCGATATTGGCCTCGTCGTCGACCACGACGATCGTGCCTTTTTCCACCATGCCATTCTGACTCGGCGCGTATCGCGGGCCGATGAAGCCCGGATCAGGGGAGTGTTAGCTCTTCGGCACTTCCAGGCGGTTGGCGCGGGCGACGCCGCCGAGCCACTGAGCGCTCGGCTTCAGGCGCCGGAGCTGCGTGTCGCGGTCGACGGCGATGAGCCCGAATTGCGGCTTGTAGCCGTATGCCCACTCGAAGTTGTCGAGGGCCGACCAGTAGAAATAGCCCCGCACGTCGATCCCGTCGTCGAGGCAGCGGCCGACGCCTTCGAGCGCACTCGTGACGAAGCGGATCCGCTGATCGTCGTCGGTGGTGCCGATCCCGTTCTCCGTGACGTAGACCGGCACCTGCGCGACGTCAGCGGCGTGCCGGATCGCGACCTCGAGCGCCTGCGGCCAGTATTCGTAACCCATGTCGAGCACCTCGACGCCCGCTTCGGGACCCATGGGCAAGCCGCGTTCGTCGAGACGGGTGCGGGAGTAAGCCTGCACGCCGAAGAAGTCGTTGCCGCGCGCGGCCTCGAGGTAGATGTCCTCGTGCTGACGGCGGATGCCGGCAAGCGCTTCCTCGCCGCCCGGGGGCGTGTACCAGTCGCCCATGGACAACGTGAGACCGACGGGGAAATCGCCCGGTCCCGCCTTCAACACTTCGTAGGCGCGCTTGTGCCCGTCGATCAGCACGTCGCTCGCGCGCACGTACAGATCGGCGTTCTGCTTCGCCGGCGGGAACACGCCGATCATGTAGCCGATCAGCGCGACGACATTGGGTTCGTTGATCGTGTTGGCCATGCCGATGAGATCACCGAGCGCGTCGACTGCGCGTTCGCAGAAGCGCGCGAAGCGTTCTGCGGTAACGGGATCGGCCCACGTGTCACCAGTGGTCGCCCAGCGCGGTGTCGTGAAGTGGTGGAACGTGACGACCGGGAGAAGCCCGTTCTCGAGACACGTGCCGAGCATGCGCCGGTAATGGTCGAGAGCGGCGCGCGAGAACTCGCCTTCTTCGGGCTCGATACGCGACCACTCGATCGAGAAGCGGTACGCGCCGAAGCCCAGGGCGCCAAGGGTCGCGATGTCCTGCGGATAACGCCAGTAGTGGTCGACCGCGTCACCGGAAGGCTCGGGACACACCGTGTTGGGCGCGTGTTCCCACGCCCACCAGTCGTTGTTCCAGTTCCCGCCCTCCACCTGGTGCGCTGCCGTCGCGGTGCCCCACACGAAGCCGTCCGGGAAGCTGATCGTCATAGGCCCGGGACTGTAATCAACGACCGTCAGATCCAGCCGAGCGCGTCGAACGTGGCCCTCGCGATCGGGCCGAGATCGATGCCGGGCAGCTCCTCCAGCCGGAACCATCCGCACTCGGTGGTCTCGTCGCCGTCCGGTCGCGCCACGCCCGCAGTCACTCGGGCGTCGTACACGATCGTCACGTACGACGTCTTGTCGCCGTTGTCGTACGTGACGCGGAACGACGGACCGCCGACCGCGGCGAGGATCGTGCCGAGCGCGATCGTGAGCCCCGTCTCCTCTGCGCATTCGCGCACCGCGGCGTCGGCCGGGCCCTCGTCGGGATCGACGGCGCCGCCCACTGTTCCCCATTGCCCGTTGTCGGCGTGGCGAACCAGGAGCACCCGTCCCTGCTCGTCGCGGGGAAGCACCGCAACGGATGGAAGAACGAGGAGCTGCGCGCCGACGAGCTCACGAAGCTGCCGGACGTGCGGGCTCATCGGCACGTTCAGACGCTAGCTCCAGGCCCGGTCGCAATCGCGCGGCGGTCACGAGCCC